>NZ_JBIVCD010000061.1:0-12571 GCF_044746425.1 Pseudomonas sp. NPDC086112
CCATCGGCACTGCTCACGACGAAGGTGTCGGTGTAGGTGGTGCCGGCGACGAACTCGTTGTGGGCGCTATTGGCGACATAACTCCAGGCACCATTAGTGCCGATGGAGAACTGGCCGTAGCTGCCGGCGGTGTTGGGTTGGGCGACGAAGGTTGCGGCGCTGTCGACATCGCTGATGGTCAGGGTGCCGTTGGTGGTCAGTGGGGCATTGGTCTCGGTCAGGTTGGCGATGTCGGCGGACAACACCGCGGCGTCGTTAGTACCGGTGACAGTAACGGTCACCAGCTGAGTGTCCACGCCGTCAAGGCCATCGCTGACCTGCACGGTGAACACTTCATCGTGACTTTCGCCAGCCCCCAGCGATTGCACCGCGCTGGCAATGCCATCGGTGCCATTGGCTAGGGTGTAAGTCCATTTGCCAGTGCTATCCACCGCGATCGAACCATAGGTGCCGGTATTCGTACCCGCGATGCTCCAAGTGGCCGTAGCAGCGTGATCGATGTCGGCCGAGCTGAACTGGCCACTCACGCTGAGGGTGGTGTCTTCCTGCACGGTGCCGACATCATTGCCCGTCGCGAAGCTGAGCACGGGCGCATCGTTAGTGCCGCTGACGGTGACAGTCACCAGCTGGGTGTCGACGCCGCCGAGGCCATCGCTGACCTGCACGGTGAACACTTCGTCGTGACTTTCGCCAGCCTTCAACGATTGCACGGCACTGGCGATGCCATCGGTGCCATTGGCCAAGGTGTACGTCCACTGGCCGGTGCTGTCGACGGCGATCGAGCCGTAGGTTCCCGTAGCCGAGCCATTGATGCTCCAACTGGTCGTGGCGTCGTGATCGATGTCGGCCGAGCTGAACTGGCCACTCACGCTGAGGGTGGTGTCTTCCTGCACGGTGCCGGCATCATTGCCGGTCACGAAGCTGAGCACGGGCGCATCGTTAGTGCCGCTGACGGTAACGGTCACCAGCTGAGTATCGATGCCGCCGAGGCCATCGCTGACCTGCACGCTGAACACTTCATTGTGACTCTCGCCAGCCTTCAACGATTGCACGGCACTGGCGACACCGTCGCTGCCATTGGCCAGGGTGTACGTCCACTGGCCGGTGCTGTCGACGGCGATCGAGCCGTAGGTTCCCGTAGCCGAGCCATTGACGGTCCAACTGGTCGTGGCGTCGTGATCGATGTCGGCCGAGCTGAACTGGCCACTCACGCTGAGGGTGCTGTCTTCCTTTACCGCGCCGATATCGTTGCCGGTCGCGAAACTGAGCACGGGTGCGTCATTGGTGCCAGTGAGGGTGATGGTCACCGTCTGCGTCGCCGAAGCAGCATTAGCCGCGCCACTGTTGTCGGTGGCAACCACCGTGTACGAGAAGGTGATGGTTTCACCCGCACCGAGGAAGTCGAGGTTCTGGTTGCTGCTGTAGTCCCAGCTGTTCTGATCGACCGAGAAACCGGCCACCAGTGCCGAAGCCACGCCCGCATTGAGCGTGCCGCCGCTCCAGGCGATGTTGCCGTTGGAGGTGTGCGACACAGTCACCACGTCGATGTTGTCCACATCGGCAAAACTCAGTGCACCGCTGTCGCTCAGCGTGGCGGTGCCATTACCTTCGTTCATTGCGCCGCTGCTGTCGGCGATCGTCAGCGTCGGCCGATCGTTAGAACCGGTGATAGTAATGGTCACGGTCTGCACCGCGCCGTCGCCAATCGCCACGTTATAGGTTTGGGTGACGATCTGGCCTTCGCCGAGGAACTGCAGGTCGGTGTTGTTCACCGCGAAGTTCCAGCCCAGAGAACCGCTGCCCGTGCCGGTGCTGTCGCTCAGTGGATTAGTGGTGAAACTGCCAAGATAGCCGGATGCGCCCGGCGTGACGGTGACGCTGTGGGTATCGATCAGGTCGACGTCGATGAAGGTGATGTTGCCGCTGGCTGCGTAGTCGCCGCTGTCTTCCCCGGCATCGCCGGCCTGCACGCCGCTGGTGATCTGCACCTGGTCGTTGGTGCCGGTGATGGTGATAGCCACATTCTGCGTGGTCGACGAACCATGCCCGTCATTGATGGTGACCACATAAGTTTCGGTAGCCGTCTGACCTTGGGCCAGGGACTGGGCTGCCGCATTATTGAGGGTGTAAGTCCAGTTAACGGAGCCGTCGGCAGTGTTGGCCGCTTCGGTCACGGGGGCAAGGACGAAGGTGCCCAGCGCGGTTGTATTGCCTCCCGCCGCCACGAAAGAGGCGGTATGCGTGTCGCTCAGGTCTACATCGCTAAAAGCAATAGTGCCTGTCGCGCTCAGCGAGTCAGTGGTGCTCGGAGTCGTGCTCGCATCTTCGGTTACCGTACTTGCCTGTGCGCCGAGGCTCATCGTTACACTGTCATTCATGCCAGCGAACTGCACCTGCGCGGTAGCCCAACTGAGCGTGCCGTTACCCAGACGAATCGCATAGGTAAAACTGTCCGTCAGGGACCCTCCAGCAGCAAGCGCCTGAAGTTGTTCCTTGAAAGTCGTCGATAACGTAGCAGCGTCGTAGCCGACTTTGCCATCCGACGTAATCCAGATCTTTGCACCATTGAAACTGGTGTCAGCACTCGTCGCCTCGATTCTGCTCGTGTCCTGGACCAGCAGGTCGGCCGGAGCATAAACCTTGGTGGCGGTAGAAAGACTGGTCGCGTCATCGAGTGACCAGAGTGTCTTCGCGTTGCCACCGAGGTCATTGGACATGACGTCCAGGTACACGACGCCCAGCAGGTCTTCGGTGATGGCCGCGGTGCTCGTGCCAATAACTCCGGCAGTGAAAATGTCGTCCTGCGCCTGCGGAGTGTTGGAAAGCGAAGTAACGGTGCCGCCGCTGGTCGTTGTGGTGGTAGCCATGTCTTTCTCCCGAAAATGCCATTTTTTTATTTTTAGAATCGCTAGGGACTGCTAACAGGGCGAAGTCCCGTTCTTGCACCGCTCAGGTCGTTCAAGAGTGGTGCGAGGCGGCCGCCGGACATCGTCGGCCAGCTGACGGGACAAGCGCTGCCGGCAGAGGCGAGCGGGTATCGCGGGGGTGGAAAAGCTCGCCGCATTCGAGGAGCGGATCGCAGTTCAGGTTGGGCGAACGTCGGCCCGAGCCTGAGGCTGCATTGCGCACGGCGCGCAGTAATCTGAGAGCTCCCATGTGGAAGGGACTCCTGAAGTAATGGCTGAATGAGGCCGTGTCTTGGGATAGCCCTGACTCAGGAGTACGGCCTTTCCTGATATCAGTTTGATGTGTGTTTAGTTGTGGGCTCAGGCTTTGTAAAGGTGTTAACCGGATGTAACGGTGCCATGTGCCAATATTCCGACAAGTGGATGTTTTGGTGTCAATATTATGTCGATCTGTTTTTGGCGAAGGGGGCGTAGACACTCAACACGGGTGCACCTCAAATGAGCTGAAACCCTTATGCGGCAAGGTCTGGCTGCGTATTTCCAGTGCTGGGACACCCTCAAGTTGCAACGTCAGCGGTTAAAAAAGCCCCGCCAGGGCATTTCTATGTCGGTTTTTTTCATGCTCGAACCACCCGACGGCTTACGTGGAAAGTCTGTCGTGACAACGAAATACGCGATTGCACACCCGCCGCTTCAAGGGAACGCGACTACTGGCCGATAACCCGGTCGGTCGTTGTGGTTTTCGTCACCGCCGACCGGTAAGCATCATCACGGGTTTATGCGAAATCGCTTGATAGCCTATGGCCTCCCGCTATCATCTGCGCGCCCGAAAAACGGCCGCGACGCTGAGTTCATCCGTGTAACTGCCTTTAGGTTGTTCTTCTTAAATTGTCTGGAAATCTTCGATGCTGTCGTATCACCAAAAAAGCTTCCTGATCGTCGATGATTTCTCGGATTTCCGCAGTTCCGTCAGGTCCATGCTGCGGGAGCTGGGCGTCAAGGACGTGGACACCGCCGATACCGGTGAACAGGCGCTGCGCATGTGCTCGCAGAAGTCCTACGATTTCATCCTGCAGGATTTCCACCTGGGCGACGGCAAGAAGAACGGTCAACAGGTGCTTGAAGACCTGATGATCGAGAAGCTGATCAGCCATGAAAGCGTGTTTGTCATGGTCACTGCCGAAACCAGCCAGGCCATGGTGCTCAGCGCACTGGAGCATGAGCCCGACGCTTACCTGACCAAGCCGTTCAACCGTTCCGGCCTGGCCCAGCGCCTGGAACGGCTGGAGCAGCGCAAAACGTTGCTCAAACCGATCCTGCAAGCCCTTGACCGGGGCAAACCGGTTGAAGTGCTCAATGCCTGCATTGCCCTGTGCAAACAGGACATTCGGTATTCACCACTGTGCCTGCGTTACCGCGCCGATGCGTTGCGCGATTTGAACCAGAACGAAGCGCTGGAACGCCTCTATGACGGCATCATTGCCGATCGGCCATTGCCATGGGCATTTGCCGGGTTGGGCCAGTTGCTGTTCAAGCGCGGCCAGGTCAGCCAGGCCAAAGGCATTTATGAAAAGGCTCTGAAAGTTTTTCCGATGATGCCGGCCCTCTACGACGGCATGGCCGATGTGCTGGTCGCCGAAGGCGACACCAAGGGGGCGCAGAGAGTCCTGGAAGAGGCTATTCGCCTGTCGCCGCTGGCGGTGCGCCGGCAAGCGTTACTGGGCAAGCTGGCAATGGCCAACGAGGATTTCGATACCGCTTCCAAAGCCTATCGCCAGGCGGTGGCCCAAGGGGCGCAGTCACGTTTCAAGGATGCGGAAAGTAACCTCGGCCTGGCCCATGCCTTGATCAGCAAGGGCAGTGAGAAAGGCCTGGACACCCGGACCCGCCTCGAAATCAACACCACGCTGAGTGCGGTGGCGAAGGAGAACCCTTCCGACCCCGGCCTGCAGATTCGTGCGCGTCTGATGAAAGCCACCAGTCTGCTGCTCAACGATGCCGAAACCGCCGAGAAGCTCACCGAGCAGGCGATGATGCGCCTCGATGGCATGGAGCAGTTCATGAGCGCCGAAGCGGCGCTGCTGGTGGCCAAGCAGCTGCAAATGTTGGGGCAGGCGAGTGCCGGCGCTTCGATGCTGAAAAACTGTGCGGAAATCTACGGCGACGATCCTACCGTGATGAAAGGCATCGCCAAACTGACTGACGACCCGACCATCCTCAACTCCGGTAACGCAGCCGCCGACCTTAACCGTCAGGGCGTGCGGGTGTACAAGACCGGCAACCTGGTGGAAGCCCGGGATGTATTCCGCAAAGCCCTGGCGTTGCAGCCGAAGAACATCAGTATTGCCCTGAACATGGCGCAGTCGCTGTTGCATGGCACTGACACCAGCGTGCCGTCGGCCGAACTCGAAGAATGCCGGGCCTGCCTGAAAACCGTCGGCCTGATGCCCGATACCGACGCGCGTTATCCGCGCTACCAGAAACTGAAAATCAAGGCGTTCGGCGAATGATCGACAGCGAACCGTCACTCGACTTTTCCACGGTGATTGCCTCCACCGTGCATGACATGAAGAACTCCCTGGCCATGCTGATGCAGGCGCACAGCCAATGGCTGGCGCGCTTGCCCGATCCCGAGCAACACACCCCGGAGCAGGGCGTGATCGACTTCGAGTTCGCCCACCTCAATGGCATGCTGGTGCAATTGCTGGGGCTGTACAAACTCGGCGTCAACCAGATGCCGTTGCAGCCGGCCTACCATGAGCTGGATGATTTCATCGAGGCACAACTGGCGGCTCATCAAGAGGTGTTCGCCAGCCGTGGCATTATCGCGAGCTATGAAGTGGACCCGTTGAGCCCGCTGGGTTTCTTCGACCGGGAACTGATTGCCTCGGTACTCGCCAACTGCATCAACAATGCCATTCGTTACGCCCGCCATGCCTTGTTGATCAGCGTCAGCGATGAGGCCGGGCAACTGGTGCTGACCATCAACGACGATGGTGAGGGTTATCCGCCCGAGATGATCGAGCGTCAGGCCGATTACGTGCAGGGCATCAACCACAGCAGTGGCAGCACCGGCCTGGGCCTGTACTTTGCCGGACGGATTGCCGCCTTGCATCAGCGCAACGGCGTGGGCGGACGCACCGAAATCAGCAATGGCGGCCCGTTGGGCGGTGGCGTGTTCAGCCTGTATCTCCCCTGACAGACACAATCCCCGAAGGCTGCGATCTTTTGATGTTGCCTTTAAAAAGCAAAGTCAAAAGATCGCAGCCTTCGGCGGTTCCTCCACCTTTTTGTTTGACGCTGCTTGATATTCCGAACAGCCGAAGCCTATTTTGTACGGGTCGCCGTTCGCGGCTCGTACAACAACAAGGATTGCGTCATGACAACCGATGGCCATCGTTCACTCGCGCAGCGATTGACGGGCATTGATGAGATTGAATGTGTCACGCCGGACCTGAACGGCGTACCACGCGGCAAGGTGATGACTGCCGAAGGATTTCTTGAAGGGCGGCGTTTGCAGATGGCGCGGGGAGTGCTGCTGCAATGCATCATGGGCGGTTATCCGCCGGCGCGCTTTTATGGCAGCGATGATGGCGACCTGGCGCTGGTGCCTGATCCCGCGCAGATCCACCTCTTGCCCTGGAGCCAGCAGCCTCGGGCGCTGGCCATTTGTGATGCGGACGAACTGACTGGCGAGAGCTCGCCATTGTCGACCCGCGGTCAACTCAAGGCCGTGATCGCTCGATATGCCGCTCTCGGTCTGGCGCCGGTGGTGGCGACTGAGCTGGAGTTCTTCGTCTTCGCGCCCAACCCTGACCCGACGCAACCCTTCCAGCCACCACTGGGCCTGGACGGTCGTCGCGAGGACGGTCATTCGGCGTTCAGCGTCAGTTCCAATAACGGCTTGCGGCCGTTCTTCAATGAAGTCTACGAATGCATGGCGGCGTTGGGCTTGCCGCGCGATACCTTCATGCACGAGATGGGTGTCAGCCAGTTCGAGATCAACCTGCTGCACGGCGATCCGCTACTGTTGGCCGACCAGACTTTACTGTTCAAGCATCTGCTCAAAGAAGTGGCGCTCAAGCATGGCCTGACCGTGGTCTGCATGGCCAAGCCGTTGGCGCACACACCGGGCAGTTCGATGCATATTCATCAGAGCATCGTCGAGATCGGCACCGGGCGTAACGTGTTCAGCGACAAGGCCGGCGAGCCGACCGCGACCTTCCGTCATTTCATCGGTGGCCAGCAGGCCGGTCTGGCGGATTTCACTGCGCTGTTTGCGCCGAACGTGAACTCCTATCAGCGCCTGTGCCATCCTTTCGCATCGCCGAACAATGCCTGCTGGTCCCACGACAATCGCGCGGCCGGACTGCGCATTCCGGCCAGTTCACCGGTCGCTCGTCGGGTCGAAAATCGCTTGCCGGGGGCCGATGCCAATCCGTATCTGGCGATCGCCGCGAGCCTGGCGTCAGGGTTGTATGGCATCGAGAACAAACTGGAGCCGAGCGAGCCGATCCAGGGTGAGTTCGTTGTGCCGGATAATCTTTCGTTGCCGTGTACCTTGCATGCCGCTCTTGAACGTCTGAAACGTAGCCAATTGGCGAAGGAACTGTTCGGCAAGGAGTTCATCGAAGGCTACATCGCTTCGAAGACCATGGAGTTGACCAGCTTCTTTGATGAAATTACTCCCTGGGAACGGCGTGTTCTAGCAGCCCAGGCCTGACGACCCGTCGCCGTCGGGCTATCGTTTGTCGATAGCCCGATACTCACTGCAAGGAGCCGCTCGGAACGCCGATGCGCCAAATCTTGAAATCTTTTCGGGGGCTTTATTTCGCCTCGCTGATGATGTTGATCGGCTCGGGCCTGTTGAGTACTTACCTTGCCCTGCGCCTGGCGGCCGATAAAGTCGACAGCCTGTGGGTCGGTGCGTTGATGGCGGCCAACTATTTCGGCCTGGTGCTGGGTGGCAAGATCGGCCATCGGCTGATTGCCCGGGTCGGGCATATTCGAGCTTATTCAGCCTGCGCCGGGATCGTCGGCGCGGCAGTGCTGGGCCATGGCTTGGTGGACTGGTTGCCCGCGTGGCTGTTCCTGCGGGTGATCGTCGGCCTGGGCATGATGTGCCAGTACATGGTGATCGAAAGCTGGCTCAATGAGCAGGCAGAAGCCAATAAGCGTGGCGTGGTGTTCAGCGGCTACATGATCGCTTCGTACCTGGGGCTGGTGCTGGGTCAGCTGATTCTGGTCATGCACCCGGGCCTGGGCCTGGAACTGCTGATGCTGGTCGCACTATGTTTCGCCCTGTGCCTGGTACCGGTGGCCCTGACGCGGCGGATTCACCCGGCGCCTTTGCACCCGGCGCCGATGGAACCACGCTTCTTCATCAAGCGTGTGCCGCAGTCGTTGAGCACGGTGTTGGGGTCGGGTTTGATCGTCGGTTCGTTCTACGGTCTGGCGCCGCTGTATGCCTCGCAGCAAGGGCTGTCCACCGAACAGGTCGGTCTGTTCATGGGTAGCTGCATTTTTGCAGGCCTGGTGGTGCAGTGGCCGTTGGGTTGGCTGTCGGACCGCTATGACCGGGCGCTGTTGATCCGCTGTTTCGCGTTCAGCCTGGCGTTGGCCGCGTTGCCGCTGGCAATCATGCAGCAGGTGCCGCTGGAGGTGCTGTTCATTGCCGGGTTCCTCTGCTCGTTGGTGCAGTTCTGCCTGTACCCGTTGGCGGTGGCGTTCTCCAACGACCACGTCGAGGGTGATCGCCGGGTGTCGCTGACGGCGATGCTGCTGGTGACTTATGGTGTCGGCGCGAGTATCGGACCGTTGGTAGCCGGGGTGTTGATGAAGCTGTTCGGCAGTCAGATGCTCTATGCCTTCTTCAGCTTCTTTGCGCTGGTGCTGGTGTGGCGAATTCGCCCCAAAGCGGTCACCAACCTGCATCAGGTGGACGATGCTCCGCTGCATCACGTGGCCATGCCGGACAGCATGTCGAGCTCGCCATTGGTCGCTTGCCTGGACCCGCGAGTCGATGAACAGGTAGTGCAGGATCAGATGCAGAACCCGGTCAACCCGGAGGCTGATTTCAATCCGGATGCCGAGCCGGAAACCGAAGCTGAAACAGATTCGGAACCCGAAGACCCTGACACAGGTCGCGAGCAAAGTTTTACCGAAGCGCGGCCTTGACCAAGGCATAAAAAAACGGGCAGTCACCGCAAGGGACTGCCCGTTTTTTATGGGCGTGGCGTATCAGAAGTCGTCTTTATCGAAACGCCGCGCTTCGCGCTGAAGCTGATAGACGAACCGCTCGACCTGGCGCTGCACCAGGCCGCTCATGTTGTGAAAACGCACGCCAGCGAAGGTGGTGTTGATCTTTTCTTCGAAATGCAGGTAACGCAGTTCGACCGGTGCCGTCATGCTGCCGAAGGGCAGGGCAGCGACGAAGCGGTCATAGACCTGGCCCAGTTGCAGGCTGGCGGTGATGTCGCCCTCGAAGCGCAATTTGCAGCCGGTGGCGGAGATGTCCAGCAGTTTGCCGCTGATGGCCGATTTGAGTTTGTCGCCACCCAGATCGACGTTGACCAGTTGCGCCAGCTTCAACGCGGCGCGGAAAGCATTGCGGCGCTGGTGATAAACCACCTCATCGGGCAGCGCGCCACGGTAGCAGCGGCCATCGCCGGAGTCGTCGATGGTCAGCGGGCCATTGCTTTCCCAGGCGATGCGCACGCCGTCGTGGAAGCCTTCGACCTTGAACGGTTCGCCGGCCAGCAGAAAACGTTCGCCATCGCGCGGGATCATTTCGTCCAGCGCGATCATGTTGCTGTCACGGTCGATGTCCACCAGATAACTCTGGAAGCGCTGGCTGCGCTCATGGAACGTGATGATCAGCGGGTCATGGCTGTCTTGCAGCTGACGCAGATTGCCGGAGATTTCCAGGGGCGTAGTGAGCACCTTGGGTGGCTGCGGAGCATCTTCCGCGTTTAAGGCATTGAACACGGGGCATCAATCTCCAGACAAATATGACTACTGGCTAGCATTCTGCCAGCATGTTTCGCGTCTTGATAGAGCGTGCTCATTGAAAGGCTCAAGCCTGACTGAGCGGGCGTGGCTTTGCGAGCTTGGAGGTTGAACCGCGGGCATCATAGAGCGCTGGCGGCTCGCCGCCGGTGAGGATTTTCAGCTGGTTGGCCGTGGCGGCCTGCTGCACCAGAATCGACTGGCCATTGTTAACGTTGGCGGCCTGGCACTGGGCCAGGAGGTCGGTCAGCACATCGCTTTGTGCCAGTAACTGATCGCCAATGCTCGAATGGCTGGCAAGTTGCTCCAGGCCCTGGCGATTGGTCGGCAGGTTGAGGCTGGCGAGGATTTCACTGCGCTTGCGGCCATGCTGCTCAAGCAAAATGATCAATGCCTGTTTCTGCGCCAGAATCTCTTCGAGCAGTGGCATGTCGCGACCGTGCAGCGCGAGGGACTCGGTTTGCAGCAGCTCCAGCAAGTGTTGCGCCGGGGCAAAGTCGTCGATGATCAGTTGCAGTAAATTAGTGTCGTGCATGGCTGGCCTTGGGTTTTAAGCGTCCAAAAGCCTGGCGCGGCCGTGGCCTAGCGCTGGGCTTCGAAGTTGAGCAGTTTGCTGGCTACACGGTTGCTGTCGACTTTATAGCTGCCATCGGCAATCGCTGCTTTCAACTCGGCCACGCGGGCGTTGTCGACGGCAGGCTGATCGCGCAGCTTGTCAGTGACCTTCTGCAACTGTTGAGCCTCATTGCTGAGGTGTACCGATTCCCCGCTTTTGGTGGTACTGGCCTGCTCGGCCGGGGTAGTCAGCGGCGCGGATTGGCCGGTTTCGGCGGTTTCCTTCGCGGCGCTGGTACGTGTACTGCCCGCAAGTGACGAGGAGCTGTTTAAACGACTGAAATCGATGACCATGACAAAAAACCTCTGGATATTTGGACGCTTGCCATGTTTTCGGCTCTTGCTGTGAAAACTTTAGGCCCATTTATCAATGAGCGTGCATGCGCCAGCGTGTGTCCTGCATGCGGCACAGTTTAGGCAACAGCCCAGTGGCGCGCCATCTCTTCACAAACTACATGGCCGCTTACATGGAAACTTCCACCTGGCCGGGCGCGGTGACTTGCGCCTTGATGACCCGCTGGGAGTTGAGGTTTTTCACGCGAATCTGTTCGCTCATGCCGCCATTGGACAGCGCTTCACCCGGCATACGCACACTGAGCGTACCACTGCGGGCGGTAATCACTACCTGATCGCCCTTGCGAATGACTTCCGCCTGTTCGAGGTGCACCAGGGTAATCACCTGATCGGCGACCATTGGTCGGGTCAGTTTTTGTCCGATCGCTTGATCGACGGAAGTCAGAAAACCCTGATTTATCAGGCTGATATCGCGTTCGCGAAGGGTTACGTCCTGAGGTTCGATAATCCCTGTGCGCTTGAGCGGACGAGTGGTGGTCACGATGTCGCGAAACAGCCGTACTTGAGCGGGTACGAAGACTGTCCAGGGGGAGGCACCGTCGCAGCGAACCTTGACCGTAACCCGGCCCAGAGGCCTCGCGGGGCTCTCGAGGGTGGCTGTCAATTCCTTGTCGCACATAGGCATGCGCAGGCGCGGATCGAGCTGGTTGACCTCGATTTCGTAGCGTCCTTGCGTTTGACTGGTGGCCAGATAGTCTTCTACGGTGAATTCAAGAAAGCCCTGAGTGACGCCGATAAGCATGTCAGGCAAGGTAACCGCGTCAGCAAGGGCAGGGCTGCCAGCGTTGAACAGGCAAACGGCCGACATCGCACAGAGTAATCTGCGGCAGGCTGATGTCAGGTGTCGGAAAAATGTCGGTTCTGTGTTCATAAGAGTTAAAAAGCAAGCGCCGTGCCGTTTAGTGAAGAATGTGCGTCGCAACACACTTAGCGTTGGTGTAGGAGTCTGGGCATGGCTGGTGTAATGGATTCGGTGAACCAGCGCACGCAACTGGTGGGGCAGAATCGCCTTGAGCTGTTGTTGTTCCGTCTCGACGGCCAGCAGCTGTATGGGATCAACGTGTTCAAGGTTCGTGAGGTGCTGCAATGCCCCAAACTGACCCTGATGCCCAAGTCCAGTCCTGTCGTGTGCGGTGTGGCGAATATTCGGGGGGCGACCATTCCGATTCTGGATCTGGCGATGGCGACCGGTTCCGGAGCGCTGAAAGATCAAAGCAATCCCTTCGTGATCATCACGGAGTACAACACCAAGACTCAGGGTTTCCTGGTTCGATCGGTAGAGCGCATCGTCAACATGAACTGGGAGGAGATTCATCCGCCACCCAAGGGCACCGGGCGCGATCACTACCTGACGGCGGTGACTCGGGTCGACAATCAGTTGGTCGAAATCATCGACGTCGAGAAGGTGCTGGCGGAAGTGTCACCGACACCGGAAGCGATTTCGGTGGGCGTGGTGGATGTCGAGACTCAGCACAAGGCGTTGTCCTTGCGCGTGCTGACGGTCGATGACTCATCGGTGGCGCGCAAGCAGGTGACCCGTTGCCTGCAAACCGTCGGCGTCGAAGTGGTGGCGTTGAACGACGGCCGGCAAGCGCTGGATTACCTGCGCAAGCTGGTCGATGAGGGCAAGAAGCCGGAAGAAGAGTTCCTGATGATGATCTCCGACATCGAGATGCCGGAGATGGACG
>NZ_JBIVCD010000061.1:12581-18340 GCF_044746425.1 Pseudomonas sp. NPDC086112
GTGTTCAATCAGGCGATGGTCAAGAAGGTCGGGGCCGATGACTTCCTGGCCAAATTCCGTCCTGATGACCTGGCATCCCGGGTAGTCGACCGGATCAAAGCAGCAGATAACAGCTAGGGGCCTTCTGCCCCTGGCGGTCAAAACGATTTAAGAGGCGGCATCTTTGTCTACGGGTAATTTGGATTTCGAACAGTTCCGGGTATTCCTGGAAAAAGCCTGTGGCATTTTGCTCGGTGAAAACAAGCAATACCTGGTCTCGAGCCGTCTCAACAAACTGATGGAGCAGCAGGGCATCAAATCATTGGGTGAGCTGGTTCAGCGCATCCAGACCCAGCCGCGCAGTGGTTTGCGCGAGATGGTGGTGGATGCCATGACCACCAACGAAACCTTGTGGTTTCGTGACACCTATCCGTTTGAAGTCTTGAAGAACAAGGTCTTGCCTGCAGCGATCAAGGCAAGCCCCGGCCAGCGCCTGCGGATCTGGTCGGCAGCGTGTTCGTCGGGTCAGGAACCGTATTCGCTGTCGATGTCCATCGATGAGTTCGAACGGGTCAACATGGGTCAGTTGAAGATGGGCGTGCAGATCGTTGCCACTGACCTGTCCGGCACCATGCTGACCAACTGCAAGACCGGCGAGTACGACAGCCTGGCCATCGGCCGCGGTCTGTCGCCCGAGCGCCTTCAGCGTTACTTCGACCCGAAAGGGCCGGGACGTTGGGCGATCAAGGCGCCGATCAAGAGTCGGGTGGAATTTCGCTCGTTCAACCTGCTGGACAGCTATGCGAGCCTGGGCAAGTTCGACATCGTGTTCTGCCGCAACGTGCTGATCTACTTCTCCGCCGAGGTGAAGAAAGACATCCTGTTGCGCATCCACAGCACGCTGAAGCCGGGCGGTTATCTGTTCCTTGGCGCGTCCGAGGCGCTGAACGGTTTGCCGGACCATTACCAGATGGTCCAGTGCAGCCCGGGGATCATTTACCAGGCGAAGTGATTCGTTGACGGCATAAAAAAACGGGAGTCCTCAGGGGCTCCCGTTTTTTTGTGCCTGATTTCTCATTCTCGCCGCACTACCTGTAGGAGCGAGGCTTGCCCGCGAAGGCGGTGTATCAGACACAAAATCGCTGACTGACACATCGCCTTCGCGGGCAAGCCTCGCTCCTACAGTGGTCGGTATAGTTCCTGATAAGCGGCAGAAAAGCGGCAGGCGGCGGAAATCGGTTGCCGCTTTTCTGGCATTGCCGGCTTGCCACCGCGCGCAAAGCCCCGGTTTACGGGCTTTTTTGAATTGGCACGCCGCTTGCTATGTCCATGTTACGAAAAATCAGGTCACCCGAAGGTTTCCCGACATGAGCATCAGCTTCGATAAAGCGCTCGGTATCCATGAACAAGCCCTGGGCTTCCGCGCTCAGCGTGCCGAAGTCCTGGCCAACAACATCGCCAACGCCGACACCCCGAACTACAAGGCTCGGGATCTGGACTTCTCGAAAGTGCTCGCCGAGCAGAACGAGAAAACCAAAAACGGCAAGTTCGCCTTGAACATGACCAACAGCCGTCACATCGAAGCTGAAGGCATGGGCAATGGCGACGAGTCGCTGATGTATCGCACGCCGATGCAACCGTCGATCGACCAGAACACCGTGGACGCCCAGCTGGAACAGTCGAATTACGCGGAAAACGCGGTCAACTTCCAGGCCAGCTTCACCCTGCTCAACAGTAAATTCAAAGGGCTGGTGTCAGCCCTGCGCGGAGAGTAATCCATGTCTCTATCCAGTGTTTTCAACATTGCCGGTAGCGGCATGAGTGCCCAGACCACTCGCTTGAACACCGTCGCCTCAAACATCGCCAACGCCGAGACCGTCTCGTCGAGCATCGACCAGACCTACCGTGCCCGCCACCCGGTATTCGCCACCATGTTCCAGGGCGGCCAGAGCGGCGGCAGCGATTCGCTGTTCCAGAACCAGGACGCTGCCGGTCAAGGCGTGCAAGTGCTGGGCGTGGTCGAAGACCAGAGCAACCTTGAAGCGCGCTACGAGCCGAACCATCCGGCTGCTGATGGCAAGGGCTACGTCTATTACCCGAACGTCAATGTCGTCGAAGAAATGGCCGACATGATTTCCGCGAGCCGTTCGTTCCAGACCAACGCCGAAATGATGAACACCGCCAAAACCATGATGCAGAAGGTCCTGACCCTAGGTCAGTGATAAGGGGCGATTCATATGAGCGTTATCAGCGATGTTCTGGCCAACTCCTCGGTCCAGACCCCGACCAACAAAGACAGCCTGACCTCGGCCGCTACCGGCGGCCAGGCGCTGGGCAAGGACGCGTTCCTGCAACTGTTGGTGACTCAGCTGAAAAACCAGAACCCGCTCGATCCTCAGGACAACAGCGAGTTCGTGGCACAACTGGCGCAGTTCAGTAGCCTGGAAGGTATCACCACGCTGAACGATACGGTCAGCGGCCTTGCCAGCAGCTACAGCTCCTCGCAAGCCTTGCAGGCTTCTTCGCTGGTGGGCCGCTCCGTCATTGCGCAGACCGACAAAACCCTGGTCGACACCTCCAAGAGCCTCAACGGAACCGTCGTGGTGCCCACCTCGGTTTCCGCCGCCACCGTCAAGATCACCAACTCGGAAGGCAAGACCATCCGTACGCTCGAGTTGGGCAGTCAAAGTGCCGGTAACGCCAGTTTTATCTGGGACGGCAAGGACGATGCAGGCGCGGTGGCACCGGCGGGTACTTACACCTTCGGCGCAACGGCCACCATCGACAGCAAGGCGACATCGCTGATTACTTATCTGCCAGCGACCGTTAACAGCGTGACCATCAGCCAGACCGGCGGTGAGTTGATGCTGAACCTGGCAGGCATGGGCAGCGTTGCCCTGTCCAAAGTACAAACCATTGGTATATAGAGCCGACTAACACGGCACAAGGAGTGGAATATGTCTTTCAATATCGGCCTTAGCGGTCTCTATGCAGCCAACAAACAACTGGACGTGACCGGCAACAACATCGCCAACGTCGCGACCACCGGTTTCAAATCCTCCCGTGCAGAATTCGAAGACGTGTACTCGGCCACTCGCCTGGGTACCGGCAGCAAGACCGTCGGCAACGGCGTGCGCCTGGCCAACGTTTCCCAGCAGTTTGGCCAGGGCGACGTGAACAATACCGGCAATGTGCTGGACATGGGCATCCAGGGCAACGGCTTCTTCATCCTCAGCGACAACGGCTCCCTGAGCTACACCCGTGCCGGTGCGTTCAAGACTGATGCTGAAAACTATGTGGTCGATAACAACGGCAACCGTTTGCAGGGTTATGGCGTTGATGCCAACGGCAAGATCATCAACGGTGTGTTGACGGATTTGAAGATTGATACGTCGAGCTTGAAGCCGAATCCGACCACTCGAGTTGAACAAACCCTGAACCTCAACTCGTCTGAAACATCGCCGACCGTGGCTACGTTCAGCCCGACGGACACCAACAGCTATAACAAGACCATTTCCACCAAGGTCTATGACAGTCAAGGCAACGAACACACCATGGATCAGTACTACGTGAAGACGGGTACTAACACCTGGAAAATGTATACATACATGGATGGCCGTACTCCATCCGATCCGGCTAACAACACGCTGACTCCGTTGACTGCCGACATCGTTTTCAACTCGGATGGCTCAGTCCAGACCCTGACCGGTAGTACCGGTTTTGCTAACGTCGGCGGCACGCTGACTATGACAGGGTGGAAGCCTGGTGCAATCACAAACCCCAATACCACGCCGGTTACCTGGGGGCTGAACGGGTCTGATGCTGCCGCTGCCGGTATTGCGGTGGTCATGACCAAGGTATCTTCCTATAACTCTCCGACCGCTCGTACCGCTCAATTCCAGGACGGCTACGCCACCGGCCAGATCTCCAGCCTGACCATCGACGCCAGCGGCGTCATGACGGCCAACTTCAGCAACCAGCAAACCAAGGCTATCGGCCAGGTAGCGGTGGCGAGCTTCGCCAACGAGCAAGGCTTGCAGCCAGTCGGCGGTACCCGCTGGAAAGAAACCTTCGCCTCCGGCGTGGCTGGTGTCGATGCACCGCAGACTGGCACCCTGGGAGCGATCGTTTCCAACTCCCTGGAAGAGTCCAACGTCAACCTGACCAATGAATTGGTCGAGCTGATCAAGGCCCAGAGCAACTACCAGGCAAACGCCAAGACCATCTCCACCCAGAGCACCATCATGCAGACCATCATTCAGATGACCTGATGCTTGATAGTGCTGCATAAAGAACCCCTCGCAAGAGGGGTTTTTTTATGGCCTGGATTTTTGTCGGGAGTTGAGGTTTTGGTTGTTTGTGCCGGCCTCTTCGCGGGCAAGCCTCGCTCCCACAGGATATACGTCGCCCATATGATCAACGTATATCCTGTAGGAGCGAGGCTTGCCCGCGAAGGCGTCAGATCGGCCACCACATTCCTCAAGGCAAAAGAAAACCCCCGACCAATCCAGAGGACTGATCGGGGGTTATCGAGGTAAGCGCCTTTCAGCGCTCACCCGCTCAGCTTATTGGCAAGCTTCGCAATCCGGCTCGTCGATGGCGCACGCCTTCGGCACTGGAGCAGGGCCGGCAGGGGCTGCCAGGACCGAGTCGTCGCCGTGGTTGCCGCCGCTGGAAACAGCGTTCAGCTTACCGGTGTTGATGGTCGACTTCTCGGTGCTGGTCGCGGCCAGGGCACGGAGGTAGTAGGTGGTTTTCAGACCACGGTACCAGGCCATGCGGTAGGTCACGTCCAGCTTCTTGCCCGAAGCGCCAGCGATGTACAGGTTCAGCGATTGAGCCTGGTCGATCCACTTCTGACGACGGCTTGCCGCGTCAACGATCCACTTGGTGTCCACTTCGAACGCAGTCGCGTAGAGCTCTTTGAGTTCTTGCGGGATGCGCTCGATCTGTTGAAACGAACCGTCGTAGTACTTCAGGTCGTTGATCATGACCGAGTCCCACAGACCGCGAGCCGTCAGGTCGCGAACCAGGTACGGGTTGCTCTCGGTTAATTCGCCAGACAGGTTCGATTTCACGTAGATGTTCTGGTAGGTCGGTTCGATCGACTGCGACACGCCAGTGATGTTGGCGATGGTCGCGGTCGGTGCGATGGCCATGATGTTGGAGTTACGAATGCCTTTCTGCACACGGGCGCGAACCGGTGCCCAGTCCAGGGTTTCGTTCAGGTCAACGTCGATGTACTGCTGGCCACGCTGTTCGATCAGGATCTGTTGCGAATCCAGCGGCAGGATGCCTTTGGACCACAGCGAACCCTGGAACGTCTCGTAGGCGCCGCGCTCGTCGGCCAGGTCGCAGGACGCCTGGATCGCGTAGTAGCTGACCGCTTCCATCGACTTGTCGGCGAACTCGACGGCAGCGTCGGAACCGTAAGGGATGTGCTGCAGGTACAAAGCGTCCTGGAAGCCCATGATGCCCAGACCGACCGGACGGTGCTTGAAGTTGGAGTTCTTCGCTTGTGGCACCGAGTAGTAGTTGATGTCGATAACGTTATCGAGCATGCGAACGGCGGTGTTCACGGTGCGTTCCAGCTTGGCGGTGTCCAGCTTGCCGTTGGTGATGTGGTTCGGCAGGTTGATCGAACCCAGGTTGCAAACGGCGATCTCGTCCTTGTTGGTGTTCAAGGTGATCTGGGTGCTCAGGTTCGAGCTGTGTACCACGCCCACGTGCTGCTGCGGTCTGCGCAGGTTGCTCGGGTCTTTGTAGGTCAGCCATGGGTG
>NZ_JBIVCD010000062.1:0-17927 GCF_044746425.1 Pseudomonas sp. NPDC086112
CCGTGGTTTTGCGGATCTCTTTTTCGTCCATCCACTCGGCCAGACCGCTTTCAACGTCGATCAATTGCAGGCTGAATTTGTAGAAGACGTCCTTGTAATCGCTACTGCGCTTGACGATCGAGCTGATCGAACCTTCAAGACGGTATTGGGCGGCGATCATGTTGCCGGTCTTGGCCACGGTACTTTTCTTGTACAAACCGCTCTGGTTTTGCAGCTTGAGCTGGTCAACCTGGCTTTGCATGGCGGTGTTGTCGCTGGCGAAGCGGGCAGTGCCGGACTTCATCAGTTGGGTCTTGATGCTGGTGGTGATTTCCCGGGTATCGATGTACTCGCTGGTCTTGTTCTTCACGTCGTAGACCTGAACCACCGGACGGCCTTGCAGGATGCCGGACTGGGCCAGGGAGCGGGTCATGGATTCAGCGATCATCTGCAGGTCGGTGGAACCGAACTCGTTGGTCACGGTTTCCACGGCCTTGGTGTCACCGTAGCTGATGTTTTTGCTGCCAAGCGTTGGCGAAGTGTTGGCGCAACCGCTGGCCAGGAGGGCGATGACGGCGATGAACGAAAAGCGTGCAAACATGGGAATGCTCTCTAAAACTGAACGAATAGGGTGTCGGGCTTAAGGCGTTTTGATTTCGAGACGGAAATCCACGGCTTTGGCGGTTGGCGCAATCGCCTGAATGAAACTGGTCTGCTCGCCGTACATCATCTGGCTTTTCCAGGTTTCCTCTTCGGCAACCGGGAAACCTTCAGGGCCGAGCCAGGCAAAACGGTAGTAGAAGGTCTTGTTGTTGTAGCTGGTGTTGCTCAGCTGCGCATTGACCGTCATGAAGCCGTTTTCCCGGGCCACGCGCATGGCGCCGACCACGATGTTCTTGAGCTTGCCCATGGCCACGACCTTGCTGGCCGCGCTCCCTGGCTCTGGCGGTGGCGGGGTGGCGCAGCCGGCCAGCAAGGCCAGGGCGACGACAGCGATGAATTTGAAACGCATGCAAAGACTCCGTTCTTAAGGTTGTTTGAGGCTGGCCACGGCGGTCGGGTTGGCGCTCGGGATCACGTGCGCAGCCACGCCGCTGGCGAATACTTGATTGCCCACGGCGCGCAGGGTGATGACCTGAAAGCGCTGATCGACGGTGACCTTGACCACCGAACCGCCCACGGCGCTCGGCAGCGTGACGCTGTGCTCGCCTTTCTTCAAACGCAGACGCACTACCTGAGTGTTGTCCGGCAGCGTGCGCCACGTACGGGTATCGGCGCCTTCGAGTACAGCTGAAGTGATGCCGACTGCAAGACCCGCCAGCGGGTTGGTTTCATTGATCTGCTTCTGTGCCACACCACGGGTGATCGCCCGCACGGTGGTGCGCAGAATGATGCCTGGCATGTCATCACGCAGCGCGCGCCGGGACATGGCAGTGGTGCTGTTGAGTTGCGTCAGGTCCAACTGCTGACCGTCCACGCCGATTTGGGCGAACACGGCGGTGGAGGTATCCGGCTTGATGATCGGGAACGACAGCGGAGTAATCACCACGTTATTGCTGATAGGCAATGGCAGCGGAATGCGGATCGAGTCGCGGGACGGTGCGAGACCGCTTTGCACCACGATCAGGATGTCGCTGTCCTCGTTCTTGGCAGGTTTATCGAGATTCACCAGCGCCTGCTCCAGCAGTGGCGTGTTCGGACGCAGCTCGGCGGCCTTGCGATAACCTGGTGCCGCCAGATCTTTCTCGCCCAGGGCTTCGTAGACGAAGCCGGCCAGATAATGGCCGAACGCACTCTGGTAGCTGTTTTTCAGGCTGACCACTTCCGGCGCGTCGAGGCTCGCCACCGGGTAACCCTGAAGATCCTTGTACTGGGTTTTGACGCCTTCTTTCTCGGCTTGCTCTTCGCTCTTGAGGTATTCCTTGTCACGCAGGTCGGCAATCACCGCTTCACGTTCGTGAGTCTTCTTGATCGCGGTGCGCGCGCCATCGAAGTCATTCACCGCCAGCAGGTTGAGGGCCATCTGCGTGGTCAGCATGACTTTTTCGTAGTCGTAGCCTTCGTAGCGACGAACCTTGTCGTTGACCAGGAAGCTGCCGAATTGAGCCAGGTACTTGTCGGTGTCGAGCTTGACCGCGTCTTCCCACTTTCCCACCACCTGATCGGCGCTGGTCCAGGCGTTCTGGCTGCCGGACAAGTCGCCCTTGGCGCGCAGCAGTTCGCCCTTCTCGAAGTAATAGAGCAGGTCTTTGTCTTTGCTGGTGTTGTTCTTTTCCAGCAGGGTCAAGGCGGCGTCGACGTTGCCGGAGGCCAGTTGCTGGTTGGTTTGTGCAAGTTCCGAATCGTAGTTACGAAAGGCCGAGCAGCCGGAAAGCAACGTGACAGCGCTGAGCGCGATCAAGGTGGGGGCACGGAATGCCATAAGGGGTACGTCTTCCCTGAATTTAAGCAGCCGCGTGCTGGTCGGGCTGTTGGGACCCATCGGCAGGGCTGTTGGCCTCCTGCCAATTCCTCATAAAAAGAGGAGCTTAAATGCCATATCGCAATAACGACGGCGCGGCATTATAAACAGGGATGCTGGCCATGTAATGGCTTTTTAATCGCATCTTTTCACAAAGTGCCATTACTTATTTCAGACCGGGCACCGCAGTGTTTTCCCAGGAAATTCCAACAAAGCTTGAGCGAAACTGATTGGAAGTGAACAATGTGTTACTTCGTATTTCCATTTGAGAGTTATTCATGACTGCCTCCTCTCGTTTTCTGGCGTGGCTCGTGCTGCCGATGATCGCGTTCTGCAGCTTCAATGCGCTGGCCGAAACCGCAGAAGGTGCGCCCAAGGCCCTGCATTTGCTCGATTACATTGGCGCCGATTATCCGGCGACGGTCGAGGCAGGCAAGGTCATCGATGAGTCTGAATACCGCGAACAGCAGGAATTCCTCAAGGTGCTGCAAGGTTTGATCGCCGATTTACCGGCCAAACCCGAACGCGCAGAGCTGGAGCAGGGCGTCGACAGCCTTGGCGCTGCGATCGCCGCTCGCAAGGATGGCGCGGATGTTGCCCGTCAGGCGCGGCAGCTGGGGGCAAAACTGGCGGTGACCTATGAGGTCAGCCAGGCCCCGGTTATCACTCCAGACCCGACTCGCGGCGCGCCGCTGTATACCCAGCAATGCTCGGTGTGCCATGGCGATGCGGGCGCCGGTGACGGTCCGGCGGGTGTCGGCATGACGCCACCGCCGGCCAATCTGCGCGATGCCGTGCGACTGGACCGTCTGAGCCTCTATGCGATCTACAACACGCTGGGCATGGGGGTTGAAGGCACCGACATGCCGGCCTTCGCCGATCAGTTGGATGATCGTCAACGTTGGGACCTGGCGACCTATATCGCCAGCTTCAGCGCCGATCCGGCTGCGGCCAAATCCGAGAAAACCTACAACATCGCCGACCTGGCACGTCAGACGCCAGCCGAAGTGCAGGCCGCTGAAGGTCCGCAAGCGGCCGCCACTTTCCGAGCGCAACGTGCGCAACCGCCCCAGGTCAAGCGTGGTCCGGGGCAGTTGCTTGATTACACGGCGGCCACCCTGGACAAGAGCATCGCAGCCTACCGCGCCGGCGATCACGATCAGGCTTATGACTTGTCGGTAGCGGCGTACCTGGAAGGCTTCGAGCTGGTCGAAAGCTCTCTGGACAACGTCGACGCCAACGTGCGCAAAGACACCGAAAAATCCCTGATGGCGTACCGTCAGTCGTTGCAGGACGGCTTGCCGGTGGCCCAGGCCGAGCAGCGCCTGGAAGCGGCCAAAGCCAAGTTGAAAGAGTCCGCTGGCCTGCTGGGCAGTGATGGCTTGAGCTGGTCGCTGAGCTACATTTCCGGTCTGTTGATTCTGCTGCGTGAAGGTCTGGAAGCGATTCTGGTGCTCGCGGCGATCCTCGCATTCCTGCGCAATACCGGTCAGCAATCGGCGGTACGCAGCGTCAACATCGGTTGGGGCCTGGCACTGCTGGCCGGGCTGGCGACCTGGGCGGTTGCGGCTTATGTGATCGACGTCAGCGGCGCCCAGCGTGAACTGCTGGAAGGCGCGACGGCGTTGTTTGCCAGTGTCATGGTGCTCTGGCTCGGCGTGTGGATGCATGACCGTCGCCACGCAGCGGCCTGGCAGGATTACATCAAGAGCAGCCTGGTGAGCGGTGGCGGGCGTTTCGGCTTTGCGATTCTGGCGTTCTTCTCGGTGTATCGCGAGCTGTTCGAAGTGATCCTGTTTTACGAAACCCTGTGGTTGCAGGCCGGGCCGGCAGGACACAACGCCGTAATGGCGGGCGGGGCGACGGCGCTGGTATTGCTGATCGGCCTGGCCTGGGTGATTCTGCGCGGCTCGGCGAAACTGCCGCTGGCGTTGTTCTTCGGCATCAATGCCGGGTTGTTGTGCGCATTGTCAGTGGTGTTTGCCGGCCATGGCGTGAAGGCGTTGCAGGAAGCCGGGATCTTCGGCACGCGGCCGGTGCCGTTCTTTGACTTCGACTGGCTGGGGATCCACGCTGATGCGTATTCGCTGAGTGCTCAGGCCGTGGCGATCATTGCGATCATCGTGTTGTACAGCCGTAGCCGGATGGCCGAGAAGCGGCGGGTGTCGGTTTCTTAAAGCATTCGCTGCGCTCATAATCGCGGGCAAGCCTCGCTCCTACAGGTCCGTGTCGTGCGCATATTCCGCGAACGATATAAATCCGTAGGAGCGAGGCTTGCCCGCGAAGCTTTTTAGAATAGGTACAAACAATGCGCGTGTGGATCGATGCCGACGCCTGCCCTCGGGCAGCCAAGGATCTGGTGGTGAAGTTCGCCCTCAAGCGCCAGTTCGAAGTGGTGCTGGTGGCCGGCCAGCCGCAGATCAAACCGGGCCTGGCGCTGGTGAAGTTGATCGTAGTACCCAGCGGCCCGGATGCCGCCGACGATTACCTGGTGGAACACGCCGCGCCGGGTGAGCTGGTAATTTGCAGCGATGTGCCGCTTGCGGACCGGTTGGTGAAGAAAGGCGTGGCGGCGCTGGATCCGCGGGGCAAGGAGTTCGATGCGCAGAACATGGGCGATCGGCTGGCGGTGCGTAACCTGTTCACCGATCTGCGCGAGCAGGGCCAGATGAGCGGCGGGCCGGCGCCGTTTGGCGAGCGCGAGAAGCAGGCATTCGCCAATGCGCTGGACCGGATACTTACGCGGTTGTCGCGCAAGTCTTGAGCCATGCATTGAACCCTGTGGGAGCGGGCTTGCTCGCGAAAGCGGTGTACCAGCCAACATCAATGTTGAATGTCAGTCAGTCCTCGCGAGCAAGCCCGCACCCACATTGAACTGTGTCAGTCGTCGTTTTCGTGGGTCAGTTCCAGCACGCGGTCGACCAGTTTGTTGATGCCGGAAGCGGCCTCGCTGATCGATTGCGCCAGCATGTACGCCGGAGTGCTCACCAGCTTGCGCGCCTTGTCTTCGACGATGTCGGTCACCGCGCACTCGGCATGGGTGGCGCCCATTTTGTTCATCGCGGCGGCGGTATCGGCATCGTTGCCGATGGTGCAGGTCACGCCCGGGCCGTAGATCTTGGCCGCCAGGGCCGGCGAGATGCAGATCAGCCCCACCGGCTTGCCGGCCTCGGCGAACGCTTCGGTCAACGCCAGGACGTCAGGCTGAACGCTGCATCCGGCACCTTCGACGGCAAAGGTCGACAGATTTTTGGCCGATCCGAATCCGCCGGGAACGATCAGCGCATCGAAGTCTTCGACGCTGGCTTCACGGATATCCTTGATGTTGCCCCGGGCGATCCGTGCCGATTCCACCAGCACGTTGCGTGCCTCGGGCATTTCTTCGCCGGTCAGGTGGTTGATCACATGCAACTGCGCGATATTGGGTGCGAAACACTGCACCTGGGCGCCGCGCTGGTCCAGCCGCAGCAGGGTGATCACGCTTTCGTGGATTTCGGCGCCGTCGTACACGCCGCAGCCGGAAAGGATCACTGCAATTTTTTTGCTCATGGGCTTTTCTCCAGATTCATGGCGTTAAATGTCCACTAATTTGTCACTCGTTGCCATAGGGTTAATACGCGGCTCCACCTAATCTCTGCTGAACGATTCTGATCAGGGCGCGTCATGGACTTCATTCTGTATGCGGTGCCGTTTTTCTTTGTGCTGATTGCGGTCGAGTTGCTGGCCGACCGTTGGCGCGGGGTGAGCAATTACCGCGTGGCAGACGCGATCAACAGCATCAGCACCGGCGTACTGTCGACCACCACGGGTCTGTTGACCAAAGGCGTCGGTCTGGTGACTTATGCCTTCGCCCTGAAGCACCTGGCCGTGATCGAACTCTCGGCCGACAGCATCTGGGTCTGGGTGTTTGCTTTCGTCTTCTACGACTTCTGCTACTACTGGCTGCACCGCATGGGCCACGAGCGCAATATCCTCTGGGCCGCCCACTCGGTGCATCACCAGAGCGAGGACTACAACCTCTCCACGGCCTTGCGCCAGACAAGCACCGGGTTTGTGTTGAGCTGGATTTTCTACCTGCCCATGGCCGTGCTCGGCGTTCCACTCGTGGTGTTCGTCAGCGTTGCGGCGCTGAATCTGCTGTACCAATTCTGGGTGCATACCCGGCACATTCCCAAGCTCGGCTGGTTCGAATGGGTCTTCGTCACGCCGTCCAATCATCGGGCTCACCATGCACAGAACGCTCTTTACATGGATCGCAACTACGGCGGGGTGTTCATTATTTGGGACCGTCTATTTGGCTCGTTCCAGGAAGAGGACGATAACGAGCCGGTGATTTTCGGCGTGACCACACCGCTGGCGAGCTGGAATCCGTTGTGGGCGAACGTGCAGTTCTATGCGCAGCTGTGGGATGACGCGCGGCGTGCCGAAA
Source organism: Pseudomonas sp. NPDC086112 (assembly GCF_044746425.1). Classification (NCBI taxonomy): domain Bacteria; kingdom Pseudomonadati; phylum Pseudomonadota; class Gammaproteobacteria; order Pseudomonadales; family Pseudomonadaceae; genus Pseudomonas; species Pseudomonas sp. NPDC086112. The sequence goes on from NZ_JBIVCD010000062.1 coordinate 6,870, forward strand.
ACGGGTGGGACAAGCTGCGGATCTGGTTCATGCGCACCGGTTGGCGACCAGCGGATGTGGCGGCCAAGTACCCGATGAACAAACCGGACCTGAGCCAGTTCCGCAAATTCGAGGTGCCGCTGGACGGGCGCCAACAGTGGTATGTGGCGCTGCAATTTTGCGCCTACATCGCCTTGGGCAGTTACTTGATGAACCTGGAGCAAAGTCTGCCGACCGCAGCCCTGGTGTTGGGCTGGGGCGCCGTGACACTGGGGCTGTTTGTGCTGGGCGCGGCCCTGGAAAATCGCCCGCAGGCGTTGAGGCTGGAGTTGTTGCGGCTGGCGTCGAACCTGCCGCTGGTGTGGCTGGCGCCAATGGTCGGGTTATGGCCGGACAGTGTAATGGGCAACGCGGTGGGCTGGGTGGGGCTGCTCAGTTATAGCCTGCTCAGCGGGATCGGTCTCTACTGTTGTAGAAACCGCTTCACTCGATGGGCGTCGTAGGTTCGCTGGACTTGGCCTGTTCGGCTTTCAACGCTTGCTCGTCGGCATAGATCTTCTTCGCCAGACGGGCATTCTTGAAGCGCCGCCGTAGCCACAGGCAAAAGCCCAGTACCAGCAGGGCGCCCAGCACCCACAGCTCATACTTCTTGACGCTGCCCAGCATGCCTTCGAGCACTGCGCCGAAATGATAGGCGGCGGAAGCCAGCGCGGCGGCCCAGATGGCTGCGCCAATCCCGTTGAGCAGCAGATAACGTCCCGGCGGATAGCCCGACAGACCGATCGCCACTGGCATCACGGTGCGCAGTCCATAGACAAAGCGGAAGCTCAGCACCCAGATGTCCGGGTGCTTGCGGATATGTTCCAGCGCCCGATCGCCCATCAGTTGCCAGCGCGGTTTGCGCGCCAGCAGTTTGCGCCCGTGCTTGCGTCCCAGGAAATACCACAGCTGATCGCCGGCATAACTGCCGAGGAATGCCACGAGCATCACCACCTTGATGTCCATGTATCCACGGAACGCAAGGAAGCCCGCGAGCACCAGGATGGTTTCGCCTTCGAAGAACGTGCCGAGAAAGAGGGCGAAGTAGCCGAATTCCTGAAGAAATTGTTGGAGCATTGTCTGGGTGCTGGCGAAATGAACGCGCAGCCTAACCCCTCGGACACATTCAGGAAAGTGTCAAAATGTGTCTCGACGTGAACATTTCCTACAAGGACAATGGAATGCGGCTTCCTGAAGCACAACTGTCATCCGTTCGTCATAATGGCCGCTTATAACTGTCACGCTCGCCCGCCAGCGCGGGCTCAGGAGTCTGCCGTGAGCTTTACCCCCGCCAATCGTTTGTTTCCTGCAACCCGCCTGCGTCGCAACCGTCGTGATGATTTCTCGCGTCGACTGGTCCGTGAAAACGTACTGACCGTCGATGACCTGATCCTGCCGGTGTTCGTGCTGGACGGTGAAAACCGTCGCGAAGCGGTGGCGTCGATGCCGGGCGTCGAGCGCCTGACCATCGACCTGTTGCTGGAAGAAGCGGCCAAGTGGGTTGAGCTGGGGATTCCGGCCCTGGCATTGTTCCCGGTGACGCCGCCGGAGCTCAAATCCCTGGACGCCGCTGAAGCCTGGAACCCCAACGGCATCGCCCAGCGCGCCACCCGAGCCCTGCGTGACCGGTTCCCGGAGTTGGGGGTGATCACCGACGTCGCCCTGGACCCGTTTACCACCCACGGTCAGGACGGCATTCTCGACGAAGAAGGCTACGTGCAGAACGACATTACCGTCGACGCACTGGTTAAACAGGCCCTGTCCCACGCCGAAGCCGGCGCTCAGGTGGTGGCGCCTTCGGACATGATGGACGGTCGCATTCAGGCGATCCGCGAAGCGCTGGAGCTGGCCGATCACGTCAACGTGCGGATCATGGCTTATTCGGCCAAGTACGCCAGCGCCTATTACGGCCCGTTCCGCGATGCGGTGGGTTCGGCGCTGAACCTGGGCAAGGCCAACAAGGCCTCCTATCAGATGGACCCGGCCAACAGCAACGAAGCCCTGCACGAAGTGGCGGCGGACTTGTCAGAAGGCGCGGACATGGTCATGGTCAAGCCAGGCATGCCGTATCTGGATATCCTTTACCGGGTTAAAGAAGAATTTAAAGTGCCGACCTTTGTCTATCAGGTCAGCGGTGAATACGCCATGCACATGGCAGCGATCCAGAATGGCTGGTTGAGCGAAGGGGTTATCCTCGAATCCCTGACCGCTTTTAAACGTGCAGGCGCTGATGGCATCCTGACTTACTTTGCCGTCCGTGCTGCTCAATTGTTACGAGAGCAAAAATAGCCCTCCCAGGAACATTCGATGAATACCGAAGGACTCACTGAAGTTGCCGTAAAAGACGCTCAACCTGTGGTGGAGCCAATCGCCGAAACCCCGCCGGAGCTGGAGCCTGCTCCTGCCGCGGTGGTGGCCGAGCCCGTTGTTGCGGCGCCAGCGATTGCCATTCCCGGCCTGGATGACAGCAGCCTGTACATCCATCGTGAGCTCTCGCAACTGCAGTTCAACATCCGCGTGCTGGAACAGGCGCTGGATGAGTCCTACCCATTGCTGGAGCGGCTGAAGTTTCTGCTGATTTTCTCCAGCAACCTGGACGAGTTCTTCGAGATTCGTGTGGCCGGCCTGAAGAAGCAGATCACCTTCGCTCGCGAACAGGCTGGCGCCGATGGCCTGCAACCGCACCAGGCCCTGGCTCGCATCAGTGAACTGGTGCATGGCCACGTCGATCGCCAATACGCGATCCTCAATGACATTCTGTTGCCGGAACTGGAAAAACATCAGGTCCGCTTCATCCGTCGCCGTTACTGGACCACCAAGCTCAAGACCTGGGTTCGTCGTTATTTCCGCGACGAGATCGCCCCGATCATCACTCCGATCGGCCTCGACCCAACGCACCCGTTTCCGTTGCTGGTGAACAAGAGCCTGAACTTCATCGTCGAGCTCGAAGGCATCGACGCCTTCGGTCGCGACTCCGGTCTGGCGATTATCCCGGCGCCGCGTCTACTGCCTCGGATCATCAAGGTGCCGGAAGAAGTCGGCGGTCCCGGCGACAACTATGTGTTCCTGTCGTCGATGATCCACGCCCACGCCGATGACCTGTTCCAGGGCATGAAGGTCAAGGGCTGCTACCAGTTCCGCCTGACCCGAAACGCCGACCTCGCGGTCGACACCGAAGATGTCGAAGACCTGGCCCGCGCCCTGCGCGGCGAGTTGTTCTCCCGCCGCTACGGTGACGCGGTGCGGCTGGAAGTTGCCGATACCTGCCCGAAACACTTGTCCGACTACCTGCTCAAGCAGTTCAACCTGCATGAGACCGAGTTGTATCAGGTCAACGGCCCGGTCAACCTGACCCGGCTGTTCAGCATCACTGGCCTGGACAGTCATCCGGAGCTGCAATACAACCCGTTCACCCCGCAGATCCCGAAACTGCTGCAAAACAGCGAGAACATTTTCAGCGTGATCAGCAAGCAGGACATTCTGCTGCTGCACCCGTTCGAGTCGTTCACCCCGGTGGTCGACTTGCTGCGTCAGGCAGCGAAAGACCCGCATGTGTTGGCGGTACGCCAGACGTTGTATCGAAGCGGCGCCAACTCCGAGATCGTCGATGCGCTGGTGGACGCTGCGCGTAACGGCAAGGAAGTGACGGCAGTGATCGAATTGCGCGCGCGGTTCGATGAAGAGTCCAACCTGCAACTGGCCAGCCGTCTGCAAGCGGCCGGTGCGGTGGTGATTTACGGCGTGGTTGGTTTCAAGACCCACGCTAAGATGATGCTGATTTTGCGTCGCGAGGCTGGCGAGATTGTCCGCTACGCCCACTTGGGGACCGGCAACTATCACGCGGCCAACGCCCGTCTGTATACCGACTACAGCCTGCTGACCTCCGACGATGCCTTGTGCGAAGACGTCGGCAAACTGTTCAGCCAGCTGATCGGTATGGGCAAGACCCTGCGCATGAAGAAACTGCTGCACGCACCGTTCACGTTGAAGAAGGGCATGCTTGATATGATTGCCCGGGAGACGCAATTCGCCCTCGACGGCAAACCGGCGCACATCATCGCCAAGTTCAACTCGCTGACCGACCCGAAGGTCATCCGCGCGTTGTACAAGGCCAGTCAGTCCGGGGTGCGTATCGATCTGGTGGTGCGCGGCATGTGCTGCCTGCGACCGGGCATCGCCGGGGTCTCCCACAACATCCATGTGCGCTCGATCATCGGTCGCTTCCTGGAACACACCCGGGTCTTCTACTTCCTCAACGGCGGCGAAGAGCAGATGTTCCTGTCTAGCGCCGACTGGATGGAGCGCAACCTCGACAAGCGCGTCGAGACTTGCTTCCCGGTCGAGGGCAAGAAGCTGATTTTGCGGGTCAAGAAAGAGCTGGAGCTTTATCTCACCGATAACACCCACAGCTGGAGCCTGCAGTCGGACGGTCGCTACATCCGCAACACGCCGACCGGCAACCAGAACCCGCGCAGTGCCCAGGCAACTTTGCTTGAGCGTTTGGGTAGCCCGATTCTGGCTGTTCGTTAACGCGCAAAACCTGTGGGAGCGGGCTTGCTCGCGAAGGGGGCAGCACATTCAGCATGGATGTTGACTGACACACCGCCTTCGCGAGCAAGCCCGCTCCCACATGGGGCTTGCATCGTCTGCTGAATCGCGGGCACAAAAAAAGGCCTTCCGAAGAAGGCCTTTTTCAATTTCAACGAACGTTAAGGACGAAGCTGACGCGAGTCAGCCATTCCGCTTCCAGGGCGAAGTCGGCCTGGGTCAACTGGTTGTCGTCCAGCCAGTGTTCCGGGAACAACACGTCCAGGCTGTCGCCATTGGCGTGCAGCACGACCTGTGGCATTTCCTGGATACCGCGGATGTGATGGAACAGAATCGCAAAACGCAGTAGCACGCACAGACGAATCAGCTTGATGCCGTCGTCGCCGAATTCGGCGAACTTGTCCTTGGGAATGTTGCGTCGGTGGCCACGTACCAGTAGCGCGAGCATTTGCTGATCTTCGCGGGAGAATCCGGCCAGGTCCGAGTGCTCGATCAGGTAGGCGCCGTGCTTGTGGTACTGATAGTGGGCAATGTCCAGGCCCACTTCATGGACCTTGGCGGCCCAGCTCAGCAATTCGCGCCAGACACCGTCATCCAGCTGCCAATCCTCGGCCACTTGATCGAAGGCATGCAGCGCCTTGCGTTCGACCCGTGCGGCTTGTTCCAGATCAACGTGGTAACGCTCCATCAGCGAGCTGAGAGTGCGCTCACGCACGTCTTCATGATGATGACGGCCCAACAGGTCATAGAGCACGCCTTCGCGCAGGGCGCCTTCACAGTGGTCCATGCGTTGCAATTCGAGGGCGTCGAAGATCGCTTCGAGAATCGCCAGCCCGGCGGGGAAAATCGCCCGGCGGTCGGGCTTGATCCCTTCGAAATCGATTTTCTCGGCATCGCCGAGTTTGAACAGCTTGCGCTTGAGCCAGGCCAGGCCTTCGGCATTCACTTCGCCAGTGCCATGCCCGCCGGCCTTCAGCGCCAGGCCAATGGCGCGAATGGTGCCCGAGGAGCCGATGGCTTCATCCCAGGTCAGGCGGTGCAGGGCGTGTTCGATGCTCATGATCTCCAGCCGCGCCGCGGTGTACGCCTGGGCGTAGCGGGCCGGGGTGATCTTGCCATCCTTGAAGTAGCGCTGGGTATAGCTGACGCAGCCCATTTGCAGGCTTTCGCGCAGCAGCGGCTCGAAGCGCTGGCCGATGATGAATTCGGTACTGCCGCCGCCGATGTCGGCCACCAGGCGCTTGCCCGGCGTGTCGGCGAGGGTGTGGGAGACGCCGAGGTAAATCAGGCGCGCTTCTTCACGGCCAGAGATGACTTCTACCGGATGGCCAAGAATTTCTTCGGCGCGGTGGATGAATTCGGCGCGGTTACGGGCTTCGCGCAGGGCGTTGGTGCCGACGATTCGCACGGTGCCGGGCGGCATACCGCTGATCAGTTGGGCGAAACGCTTCAGGCAATCGAGCCCGCGCTGCATGGATTCTTCGCTGAGTTGGCGCTCTTCGTCGATGCCGGCGGCCAGCTGAACCTTCTCCCCGAGACGTTCGAGAATCCGGATTTCGCCGTTCTGGGCCTTGGCCACGACCATGTGAAAGCTGTTGGAGCCCAGGTCGATTGCGGCGATCAGGGACAGATTCTTGGCTTGGGATTGCGGCATGGTCAGGGGGTCTCGGTCGATAACCTCGACATCCTGCCACGATCAAACGCTGCCGCCAACGCGTAGGCGCTGTCGAAGGCTGCGATCTTTTACCGCGGGTGGCATTCGTGGCGTTGCGGAGGGCCTCTTCGCGGGCAAGCCTCGCTCCTACAAGGAATTTGTGTTGCCCACAAACCCGCGTGCGGCGCAAAACCCTGTAGGAGCGAGGCTTGCCCGCGAAGACGTCCGAACAGGAGCTGAAGATCTATCAGCCCGCCGCCTCAACCGTCCCGATAAAATTCGCCAGCTCCGCCGTCTGCGGGTTGGCAAACAATACCTTCGGATCCCCCACCTCATGCACCTTGCCATGGTGCATGAACACCAATTTGTCCCCAACCTCGCGGGCAAAGCGCATTTCATGGGTGACCATGATCAGCGTCATGCCCTCCTTGGCCAGTTGCCGGACCACGCTCAGCACTTCGTTGACCAGTTCCGGGTCCAGCGCCGAGGTGATTTCATCGCACAACAGCACCTTCGGCGACATCGCCAGCGCCCGGGCAATCGCCACCCGCTGTTGCTGGCCGCCAGACAGTCGGTCGGGGAAGGCATCGAATTTTTCCCCCAACCCCACCCGTTCCAGCATCTGCCGCGCCAGTTCGGCGGCTTTGGCTTTCGGCACTTTCTGCACTACTTGCGGCGCGAGCATGACGTTTTCGCCCACAGTGAGGTGCGGGAACAGATTGAACTGCTGGAACACCATCCCGACTTTCTGCCGCAGGCTGCGCAGGTCGGCGCGGGCGGCGTCGAGGTATTCGCCGTCGACTTCGATCACGCCGTCATTGATCGACTCCAGACCATTGAGGGTGCGCAGCAAGGTGGATTTGCCCGAGCCGCTACGGCCGATGATCGCCACCACCTGGCCTTCGTCGACACTCAGGTCGATGCCTTTGAGCACATGGTGGTCGCCGTAATACTTATGCAGGGCGGAAATTCTAAGCAGAGGCATGCAGTCTCCTTTCCAGGTAGCGCGCACTGAGGGACAAGGGGTAGCAGAGCAGGAAGTAACCGAGCGCCACCAGGCCGTAGACCATGAAGGGCTCGAAGGTCGCGTTGGCGAGCATGCCGCCGGTCTTGGTCAGTTCGGTGAAGCCTATGATCGAAGTGACGGCGGTACCTTTGACCACTTGCACCGAGAAACCCACGGTTGGCGCCACGGCGATGCGCAGGGCTTGCGGCAGGATCACGTAACGCAGTTGCTCCAGCGGATTGAGCGCCAGGCTCGACGAGGCTTCCCATTGGCCATTGGGAATCGAATCGACACAACCGCGCCAGATCTCCGCCAGGTAAGCGCTGGTGAACAGCGTCAAGGCGATCGCCGCGGCCATCCACGGCGAAATCTCCACACCGGCCAACGCCACACCGAAGAACACCAGAAACAGCTGCATCAATAGCGGCGTGCCCTGGAACAGTTCGATGTAGGTGCGGGCGAAGTGGCTGGGCAGGGATTTTTTTGAAATCCGCATCACCATGATCAGCAATCCGATCAGCCCGCCGCCGATAAACGCCACCAGCGACAATGCCAGGGTCCATTGCAGGCCCGTGAGCAGGTTGCGCAGGATGTCCCAGAAGGTGAAATCGCTCATTGGCTGCAGCTCCTTGCTATGTAGCGCCGGCCGATCCAGTTCAGCAATTGGCGGATCAGCAGCGCCATGCACAGGTAGATCAGTGTGGTCAGGGCATAGGTTTCAAAGGCGCGGAAGTTGCGCGATTGAATGAAGTTGGCGGCGAAGCTCAGCTCTTCGGTGGCGATCTGCGAACAGACCGCCGAGCCGAGCATGACGATGATGATCTGGCTGCTCAGGGCCGGCCAGACCTTGCCCAGCGCCGGTAGCAGAACCACGTGGCGGAAGGCTTCGAAGCGGGTCATTGCCAGGGCGGCCGCGGCTTCCAGCTGCCCGCGGGGGATCGCTTGAATGCCGGCGCGGATGATCTCGGTCGAATAGGCGCCAAGGTTGATCACCATCGCCAGCACCGCCGCCTGCCATTCGGAAATCTGCAGGCCCAGCGACGGCAAACCGAAAAAGATGAAAAACAACTGCACCAGGAATGGCGTGTTGCGGATCAACTCGACGTAAACCCCGAAAATGCCGGCGAACGGGCGGATGTTCCACGCCCGCACCAGTGCCCCGACGATACCCAGACCGACCCCGAGCACCGCGCCAATGGCCGTCAACTCAAGGGTGAACAGCGCACCGCGCAGCAGCAGATCGGTGTTTTCCACCACCGGCAAGAAATCGAACTGATAAGCCATAAGTCGTCTCCGCGAACGATCAGAGATCGGCCGGCAGCGGCTCTTTCAGCCAGGTTTGCGAGTTCTTTTCCAGCGCACCGTCAGCCTTGGCCGTGGTGAGGATGTCGTTGACCTTGCCCAGCAGCGCCGGCTCGTTCTTGTTCACGCCAACGTAAACCGGCGAGTCCTTGAGCTTCACCTTGAGGGCTGGCACGCGTTTCGGGTTTTTTTCGCTGATCGCTACCATCACCACGTTGCCACTGGCGATCAGGTCGACTTGCCCTGCGAGGTAAGCGGCGATGGTCGAGTTGTTGTCTTCGAAGCGTTTGATGGTCGCGCCTTCGGGAGCGACTTTGGTCAGCTCGATGTCTTCGATGGCACCACGGGTGACGCTGATGGTTTTGCCCTTGAGATCGTCCAGGCCCTTGATGGCGGCGTCTGGCGGGCCGAATACAGCGAGGTAGAACGGCGCGTAGGCACGGGAGAAGTCGATGACTTTCTCGCGCTCAGGGTTCTTGCCGAGGCTGGAAATCACCAGGTCGACTTTGCCGGTGGTCAGGAACGGAATGCGGTTGGTGCTGTTGACCGGGGTCAGTTCGAGTTTGACCTTGAGTTGGTCGGCCAGCAGTTTGGCGGTGTCGATATCGAGGCCGCGAGGTTTCATGTCCGGGCCGACCGAACCGAACGGCGGGAAGTCCTGGGGCACGGCGACTTTGAGGGTGCCGCGCTTGACCACATCCTCCAGACCGTCGGCGTGGGCGGGTGCCTGGCTCAGCATCAAGCTGGCAAACAGGGTGGCGAGGAGGACGCTGTAACGCATGGTCATGGCAAATCTCCGGATCGGCGGGAAGTGATTTCTGCGGATCGACAGAGCACGGGCCATGCCAAGATTGGTTTTTGGGGGCCGCAGGCCACGGTTTTGCTGGTGTCGCTCGGTCTTACTGGTCTGAACAGTTGAGTGACATTTCGCACCCTGATGGCGCACCCGTGAAAATTCCCGAACCCCCATGGGGCACGACTTGCCGGACGTCGCGAATAGCTTTACAACTAGCCGCTCATTGGCCTGGCTCGTCTGAAAAAACCATGAACTCGATCTCCCGCGCCGTACCCGAAGTGGCGCTGCAAGCCATCCGCAAACTGATCACCGAGCAAGGTTTCGGGGCGGGGGATGCCTTGCCCTCGCAACGGGACCTGGCGGTGCAATTGGGGGTCAGTCGAGCGTCATTGCGTGAGGCGTTATCGTCCCTGAGCGCACTGGGCGTGATCAGTATCCAGCCGGGCAAGGGCGTGTTTGTGCAGTCACCGGTCGATCTGCCCCGGGGCGATGCGGCGCCGGGCTGGCCGTTCGCGGCCCAGGCATCGCCGCTGGACATCTTCCAGTTGCGCTATGCGCTGGAAGGTTTTGCCGCCGGGCTGGCGGCCGTGACCCTGAGCACCGATGAGCTAGATGCCCTGGAAGACAATGTCGCCGCCATGCGCACCGAATTGCGTGCCGCCGACTTCGATGCAGCGGCACGACTGGACTTCGAGTTTCACCGGCGCATCCTCCTGGCCAGCGGCAATCAGGCGATGCTGAGCATTCTGACGGCCAGCGCCGACATCTTCCTGGAGAGCCAGAAGCTACCGTTCATCCGGGCCGAACGGGCCATGGAAACCTGGCAGGAACACCGTAAAATCCTCCGTGCGCTGGCTCGTCGGGCCTCTGGTGCCGCGCAGAAGGCCATGCAGGAGCATGTGCGCAATGCCGCCCTGCGTACCGGAATTGCTTTCGTCGCTCCCGCCACCTCATGACTTGAGCTATACCCAAACTCATGGGCCACCATAGCGAGACTCAATCATCTGCGGCTTCCTGAACACGGGAAGGGCGGCTATGATGGGCCACGTTTTTTATTGCTTACAACCCGGAGACATCCATGAGCAGCGATCTTATCAAGCACGTCACCGACGCTAACTTCGAAGAAGAAGTACTGAAGGCTGCTGGCCCTGTGCTTGTTGACTACTGGGCTGAGTGGTGCGGCCCTTGCAAAATGATCGCCCCGGTTCTGGACGAGATCGCTGGCACCTACGCTGGCAAGCTGACCGTCGCCAAGCTGAACATCGACGAAAACCAGGAAACCCCGGCCAAGCACGGCGTACGTGGTATCCCGACGCTGATGCTGTTCAAGAACGGCAACGTCGAAGCCACCAAGGTCGGTGCGCTGTCGAAGTCGCAACTGGCTGCTTTCCTCGACGCCAACATCTAAGCGTTGTTATAAAGCGTCATGAAAAGGCCCCGCATAATGCGGGGCCTTTTCGTTATTGAGGGCTAGACGCTCCGAAACTCAGGTGGTACATTCGGCCCCGCACTGGTTTCTCCACTGCCCCCTGCTAGCCGTCGCCGACGCACTCCTTTTCGAATAAGTACGCGATCCTGTCGCCTTCTCTGCGGCGCGGCCTCATTAAGCCAAAAGCTTAATTTCCCCCCTCCATAAATGATTACGTCATTCCTATATGAATCTGACTGAACTAAGCAAAAGCCGATTACCGAACTGCTCGAATTGGCCGAACAGATGGGCATAGAAAATATGGC
>NZ_JBIVCD010000063.1:0-9616 GCF_044746425.1 Pseudomonas sp. NPDC086112
TGCAGGTCAGACCCTGGGTCGTCTGGCCACCGAAATCGCGAGCCGTCTGCGTGGCAAGCATAAAGCTGAGTACACTCCTCACGTTGACACCGGCGATTACATCGTCGTTATCAATGCCGAGCAGATTCGTGTAACCGGTGCTAAAACCACCGACAAAATCTACTACTCCCACTCCGGTTTCCCGGGCGGCATCAAGTCGATCAACTTCGAAAAGCTGATCGCTAAAGCCCCTGAGCGCGTGATCGAGACCGCGGTCAAAGGCATGCTGCCTAAGAACCCGCTGGGTCGCGACATGTATCGTAAGCTGAAAGTCTATGCGGGCGCTGTACACCCTCATACTGCTCAGCAGCCCCAAGAACTGAAGTTTTAACGGAATAGTTCATTATGTCGGCGACTCAAAATAAAGGCACTGGCCGTCGCAAGACCGCAACCGCACGCGTTTTCCTGCGTCCGGGTACTGGTAACATCTCCATCAACAACCGTTCGCTGGATAATTTCTTCGGCCGCGAAACTGCCCGCATGGTAGTTCGTCAGCCGCTGGAATTGACTGAGACTGTCGAGAAGTTCGACATCTACGTCACCGTGATCGGCGGTGGTGTAAGTGGTCAAGCTGGCGCAATCCGCCACGGTATCACTCGCGCACTGATGCAGTACGACGAAACCCTGCGTGGCGCTCTGCGCAAAGCTGGCTTCGTTACTCGCGATGCTCGTGAAGTTGAACGTAAGAAAGTTGGTCTGCGTAAAGCGCGTAAGCGTCCGCAGTACTCGAAGCGTTAATTCGCTTTCGCGTTCAAAAAGAACGCCCAGTTTCCTCGCGAAGCTGGGCGTTTTTTTATGGGCGCGATTTATCGAGGAATTGCGCTGTGACAACTTGCCACATCCGCAGAAGCCCTATACTGCAAGGCTTGGCAGTGAAGCCCCTCGGTAATTACCTTGTCAGGATTGGGGCTTTTCATTACCATTCGGCAAAATTTTTATAAGTTCAGATTTTTACTTAGTAGACGCCTGATTTAACAGGCCACAAAGCTGATGGGAGAGGACTGAATGAGCAATGACGGCGTGAATGCAGCCCGGCGTCGCGTCGGGGTAGCAGCCACATCCGTGGTGGGTGCTGCAGGAGCGGTGGGGGCTGCGGTCCCGGTCGTGGGGTCATGGTTTCCCAGTGCCATGGCGAAAGCCGCAGGTGCACCGGTGAAAGTGAATGTCAGCAAAATCGAGCCAGGTCAGCAAATGATTGCTGAGTGGCGCGGCCAGCCGGTGTTCATTGTCCGCCGTACCGAGGAAATCCTGGGGAATCTGAAAAAGATCGAGGGCCAGCTGTCTGACCCGACCTCCAAGAACTCGACGCAACCGACCTATGTCGACCCGGAGACGCGTTCGATCAAGCCAGAAGTTCTGCTGCTGATCGGTATCTGCACGCACCTGGGTTGCTCTCCGACTTTCCGTCCAGAAGTGGCACCTGCAGACTTGGGCAAGGATTGGGTAGGGGGTTATTTCTGCCCTTGCCACGGTTCTCACTACGATTTGGCTGGCCGCGTCTACAAGTCGCAACCTGCGCCTTTGAACCTGCCAGTTCCCCCGCATTCCTATGAGACCGATGACATCATTGTCATTGGCGTCGATACGGAGAAAGCGTGATGAGCAAGTTCATGGATTGGGTTGATGCGCGCTTCCCTGCGACCAAAATGTGGGAAGACCATCTCAGCAAGTACTACGCCCCGAAGAACTTCAACTTCTTCTATTTCTTTGGCTCCCTGGCACTGCTCGTTCTGGTCAACCAGATCGTTACCGGTGTCTGGCTGACCATGAGCTACACCCCGTCGGCGGAAGAGGCTTTTGCTTCCGTTGAAGGCATTATGCGTGATGTGAACCACGGCTCAATCTTGCGCCTGCTGCACGCAGTCGGCGCCTCGATGTTCTTCATCGTGGTTTACCTGCATATGTTCCGTGGCCTGCTCTACGGTTCGTATCAGAAGCCGCGTGAGTTGGTGTGGGTGTTCGGCATGCTGATCTACCTGGCGTTGATGGCTGAGGCCTTCATGGGTTATCTGCTGCCGTGGGGCCAGATGTCCTACTGGGGTGCCCAGGTGATCATCTCGCTGTTCGGCGCGATCCCTGTCATCGGTAACGACCTGACCCAGTGGATTCGTGGTGACTACCTGATTTCCGGTATTACCCTGAACCGCTTCTTCGCCTTGCATGTGGTTGCCCTGCCGATCGTGATCCTCGGTCTGGTGGTGGTGCATATTCTGGCGCTGCACGAAGTCGGTTCGAACAATCCGGATGGCGTCGACATCAAGAAGCACAAAGACGAAAACGGCGTACCGCTGGACGGCATTGCCTTCCACCCGTACTACACCGTGAAAGATATCGTCGGCGTGGTGGTGTTCCTGTTCATCTTCTGCTCGATCGTGTTCTTCTTCCCTGAAATGGGCGGCTACTTCCTCGAGAAGCCGAACTTTGAAGTGGCGAACGCCTTCAAGACCCCTGAGCACATCGCTCCGGTCTGGTACTTCACACCGTTCTACGCGATTCTGCGGGCGGTTCCGGACAAGCTCCTGGGCGTAATCGCCATGGGCGCGGCCATCGCTGTGCTGTTCGTCCTGCCATGGCTGGATCGCAGCCCGGTCAAGTCGATGCGCTACAAAGGCTGGCTGAGCAAGATCTGGCTTTGGGTGTTCTGCATCTCGTTCGTGATCCTGGGTGTGTTGGGTGTTCTGGCGCCAACGCCAGGCCGTACGTTGCTGTCGCAGGTATGTACCTTCCTGTACTTCGCCTACTTCATTCTGATGCCGTTCTACACCAGGCTCGAGAAGACCAAACCGGTTCCGGAAAGGGTGACTGGCTGATGAAAAAGCTATTTGCTGTACTGATTCTTGCGGCGATGCCTGTACTGTCCTTTGCGGCCGAACACGGTGGTCCTGAGCTTGAGAAGGTCGACATCGACGTTTCCGACAAGGCTGCCATGCAGGACGGCGCACGTACGTTCGCCAACTATTGCATGGGCTGCCACAGCGCGAAGTTCCAGCGCTACGAGCGTGTCGCCGATGACCTGGGCATTCCTCACGAGTTGATGCTTGAGAAGCTGGTGTTCACCGGCGCCAAGATTGGCGATCACATGAACGTCGGCATGCAGCCGGCTGACGCCAAGACCTGGTTCGGTGCGGCGCCGCCCGACCTGACGCTGGTGGCTCGTGTTCGTGGCACCGACTGGCTCTACGGCTATCTGCGTTCGTTCTATGAAGACCCGTCACGTCCATGGGGCGTGAACAACAAGGTGTTCCCGAACGTCGGCATGCCTAACGTTCTGGTCGGCCTGCAGGGTCGTCAAGTGGTAGGCTGTAAACAAGTTCAAGTCGTCGAAGACGGCAAGAAGCAATACGATCCGCTGACTGGCACCGCTTTGACCCATGAAGCCTGCGATCAACTGACTGTATTGCCGAAAACCGGCACGCTGAACGAAGAGCAGTTCGACGAGAAGGTCAAGAATCTGGTGACCTTCCTGGCCTACTCGGCCAACCCGGTGAAGCTGCAGCATCAGCGCATCGGTACCTATGTGTTGCTGTACCTGGCGTTCTTCTTCGTATTCGCTTACTTGCTCAAGCGTGAATACTGGAAAGACGTCCATTGATAAAGCTGTAAGCCATTGCTGTTAATCGCGCGCGCCCAGGGGCGTCTCTGAAGGTGTAACGAGTCTGGTGATCCAGGCGTTACGGGAGGCGCCCTCTGGGCGCGCGTGTTTTTCCGTTTCCGATAATTTCAACAAGCGAGGAGGACCGCCATGGGCGTGACCAATCGGTTGGCCTGTTACTCCGACCCCGCCGACCACTATTCCCACCGAGTGCGCATCGTACTTGCAGAGAAGGGTGTCAGCGCCGAGATCATTTACGTGGAAGCTGGTCGCCAGCCGCCTAAACTGATTGAGGTGAACCCTTACGGAAGCCTGCCCACCCTGGTCGATCGTGACCTGGCGTTGTGGGAGTCGACCGTGGTGATGGAATATCTGGATGAGCGTTACCCGCACCCGCCACTACTGCCGGTTTATCCTGTGGCGCGTGCCAACAGCCGTCTGCTGATTCATCGCATTCAGCGTGACTGGTGTGGCCTGGTGGATCTGATTCTGGATTCGCGGACCAAGGAAGCAGCCCGTGTCGTGGCTCGTAAAGAGCTGCGCGAAAGCCTGACAGGCGTGTCGCCGTTGTTTGCCGACAAGCCGTTTTTCCTCAGTGAGGAACAAAGTCTGGTGGATTGCTGCCTATTGCCAATACTCTGGCGATTGCCGATTCTGGGTATTGAACTGCCGCGGCCTGCCAAGCCGCTGCTTGATTATATGGAGCGCTCGTTTGCGCGTGAGGCTTTCCAGGCGAGTCTGTCTGGTGTCGAACGCGATATGCGCTAAGGCTTAAGGAGCCGCTATGAACTCCAGTCGACCTTATCTGGTCCGCGCGCTCTACGAGTGGATTGTGGACAACGATTGCACCCCGCACATGCTGGTTAATTCCGAGTATCCATCGGTGCAGGTGCCTCAGGGTTTTGCCAGTGACGGACAGATTGTCCTGAACGTTTCCCCGGCGGCCGTGCGTCATCTGCACATGGACAACGAGGCAGTCAGTTTCGAGGGGCGCTTTGGTGGCGTGCCGCACACCCTGTACGTGCCTATCGCATCGATCCTGGGTATTTACGCCCGGGAGAACGGTCAGGGCATGGTGTTCGATATGGAATCGCCTCTGGAAGACGAGGAAGAGATCGAGCCGGATGATGATGTTCCGCCACCCGACAGTGAGCCGCCGCGTCCCAGCGGTCGACCGAGTTTGAAGGTGGTGAAGTAATAAAAAAGGCGATCCGAATGGATCGCCTTTTTTATTATTCACCACTTTCAAACCGTAGGCTTCTACCAGCGCTTACAGTCGCGTCAGTCGATGTACTCAAACAACTTCACGATCTTCTGCACGCCGGAAACGCCTTGTACCAAATTGGTTGCCTGAGCCGCTTCCTGCTTGGTCAGCAGACCCAGCAAGTAGACGATGCCGTTTTCGGTCACAACCTTGATGCGCGAACCCGGGATGGAGGCATCGGTAAGCATCTGGGTCTTGATCTTGGTGGTCAGCCAGGTGTCGTTCTGACGCGCCAGCAGCGAGGACGGTTGCAGCACTTGTAGCTCGTTGTGCACCTTCTTCACGCGCTGCACGGAGGCGGCAACCTGTTCGGCCTTGGCCTTGAGGTCGGCACGAGGGGTTTGCCCGGCGAGCAGCACCACGCCGTTGAAGCTGGTGACGACGATGTGCGAGTTGTTGTCCAGGTCCGGATCGGCCTTGGCGATGTTTACACCGGCCTTGGTTTCGATCAGGGAGTCGTCGATCTTGCTGCCGAAGGTGCGGGTGCCGCGGTCATCATCGATCGGCGCTTCACGGCTGGCGTTAACCACCGAGGTGCAGCCGCTGATGCCAAGGCACAGGGTCAAGGCCAGAAGGCCTAGGCGATTAGGGGTCATTCTTCACTCCCGAACAGTTGGCTGTCGATCAGATCGCAAAGGCAATGGATCGCCAGCAGGTGGACTTCCTGAATACGTGCGGTAACGTTGGCCGGTACGCGAATCTCCACGTCCTCAGGCAATAGCAGTGACGCCATGCCGCCGCCATCACGACCGGTCAATGCTACGACAATCATTTCGCGATCATGTGCGGCCTGGATCGCTTGAATTATGTTTGCCGAGTTGCCGCTGGTGGAAATCGCCAGCAAAACATCACCCGGCTGACCGAGGGCGCGGATCTGTTTGGAGAAGATTTCGTTGTAGCTGTAATCGTTGGCGATCGAGGTGATCGTCGAGCTGTCGGTGGTCAGCGCGATGGCGGGCAGGCTCGGGCGCTCGCGTTCGAAGCGGTTGAGCAGCTCGGAGGAGAAGTGCTGTGCGTCACCGGCGGAACCGCCGTTGCCGCAGGACAGCATTTTGCCCTCGTTGAGCAGGGCGTTGACCATGACCTGGCTGGCTTGCTCGATGTGCGGTGCAAGTACGTCCATCGCCTGTTGCTTGGTGTCGATACTGGCCTGAAAAAGCTGGCGAATTCGCGATTGCATGTCCATCTGTGTGACCTTAATTAGCGCGGCTACTCGGCACATGAATGTGCAGCCCGCAAAGCAAAGAGCAAAAGTGTTGGGTGAAGGTGTCCGGTTCGGGACGCAAGCGATCAGCTGTCGAAGGCATTCTGCAACCAGTTCAACTGATCAAGGTTGCTGTCGATGGCAACCACGTCGAAGCGGCAGGGGGAATTGGCCCAACGCGACTCGCGCTGAAGAAAATACTGCGCGGCAAAAATCAGTTTCTGCCGTTTGCGCCCATCGATGCTATCGAGCGCACCACCCCATTGGGTGTTTTTTCTATAGCGTACTTCGACGAATACTACTGTATCGCCATCAAGCATGACCAGATCAAGCTCGCCGCGTTTACACAACCAGTTCTGCGCCAGCAGGCGCAGACCTTGTTGCTGAAGATGCTCGAGCGCATGACGCTCGGCATCTTTACCGCTTTGCTGGCGTGACCTGTCAGGCATCAGCGCGAGGTGTCCGGCAGGCGTTGAACCTGACCGTTGATGAACTCTGCCCATGGCAACTGACGCTCGACCCGTTGACTCTGAGTCATGCCCAGGCTGCCCGATTGACCCTGGATGCGGCTGTCCGGCAAGGCCTTGAGTTGCCCCAGACGCGGTGCCAGGCGATAGGCGTCAACGCCCATCGCGTACAGACGGCCCAGACTGCCGCCGGCTTGTGGCCATTGTGCAGTGACCTGTTTGCGCAGCGGGTCGTTGGCATCCAGCAGCCATGGGGTTTCGCAGAAGCGAATACCGTTCATGTCGTTGTACTGGTTCTGGTCGCCGCTGGCGCTGAACACGTGGGAGGTGGCGTAAACCGGCACGTCCCCGGCGTACTGGAAGTTCAGGGTCGGTTTGATTTGTTGAGCCTGTTGCGGCGTCGCGGCCAGGAAGATGAACTCGATGTCCTGACGACGCGAAGGTTGAGCGGCAACCTGCGAGCCAACGGTGCTTTGCAGGCTCTTGGCACGGCCTTCGCTCTGGCGCAGCTGGAACATGTCGGCAATCTGCTGGGCCAGTTGTACCGGCTGGTCGACGCGCTCGGTAGCGACAATGCTGCCACCGTTGGCTTGCCAATCCTGGCTGAACGCCTTGTAGACGCGGTCGCCCCATTCGCCTTTCGGCACCATGATCGCGGCGCGATGCAGGCCATCGGCGCGTGCACGGCGAGACACTTCGCGGGCTTCGTCTTCAGCGGCAAGACCGAACTGGAACAGTTGGGCCGGACCTTGTGCGCCTTCGCTGTAGTTCAGCGCCAGGGTAGTGATCGGCAGTTGCGGGCGGGCGCTGAGCTGTTTGACCAGCGGCTTCTCCAGCGGGCCGACCACCAGTTGCACGCCATCGGCCTGGGCCTTGCGATAGAACTCGTCGAGGGACGTCAGGCGCGAGCTGTCATAGAACTCGATGGCTGGTGGCTTCTGCCCGGCTTGTTGCGCCTGGTAGTGCGCAGCCATGAAGCCTTCACGTAGCGCTTTGCCAACCGAACCCAGTGGGCCGTCTTGCGGAAGCAGCAGGGCGATCTTGCTCAGGGGCTGGCTGGCCAGCTCCTTGAGTTTGGTCAGTGGCAGCGGCAGCTGGATGGCAGCCGGGTGTTTTGGATTCTGCTCGCGCCAGTTGTCGATCGCGGCTTGCTGCTGCTCCAGGGTGCCGGCCGTTTTCACCACCAGCGCCAGACGGATCCAGCCGCCGAGGTCATCGTCGGTGGTCGGCTGCAATTGATCGGTCGGCAGCGAAGCGATCAGGGTCCAGATCGCTTCGTGGTTTTTGCTGGCTGCTTCACCTTCAAGCATCGGCGCAATAAAGATGCGCTCCCGTGCGGCGGCCAGGGTCTGGCCGTCGGCCTCAAGGGCGCGGGCATGAACGGTGCCGGTGCGAACCTGTTGTTCGACGGGCAGTTCGCTCAGGCGTTGCAGGCTCGGATGGCTCAGGGCAGTCAGCGCTGCTTTGGGCTGATTGCGGACCATGGCCAGTTCAGCCGCCAGGGTGCTGGCGAAGACTTGTTGGCCAGGCTTGAGTTGTTCCACCGGCACCTGTTGCAGGATTTGCGCGGACTGGCCGGCATTGCCCTGGCGATAAGCCAGGTCTGCCGCGCTCAAGCGCAATAGAGCGGCTTTTTCCGGATCTTTGCTTCGAGTGGCCTGTTCGAGCAGTTGCTCGATACTGGCGTCCGGGGTCCGTGGAAGTTCGCCAAGGCTGGAAGAGGGCGAGCTGGCGCAAGCCGCCAGCAAGGCAGCGAGGCAGAGGGCAGTGAACAGCCGCAGGCAAGCGATCATGTAGTGTTCCTGATACTCGATCAAATTAGCGTGGAATTGTACCCAAGCGCTGGCCGGGGCGCGATGTTACTGGCGTGAATCGATCAATTTAGCTCGTACAAATGTTGCAGTACTGCACATAACGCTGGAAAACCCGCGGAGGGTGAAGCGTATCGCAAGCGCCGCTACGCGCTACAATGTCGCCTTTTTACCGATCATGAGGTGTGCGCTTTGACTGCTCCAGGTGCTTTGAATTCCGCTGCTGGCTCGCTTTATGTGGTGGCGACGCCCAT
Organism: Pseudomonas sp. NPDC086112; assembly: GCF_044746425.1. Lineage (NCBI taxonomy): Bacteria > Pseudomonadati > Pseudomonadota > Gammaproteobacteria > Pseudomonadales > Pseudomonadaceae > Pseudomonas > Pseudomonas sp. NPDC086112. The sequence continues at coordinate 8,632 of NZ_JBIVCD010000063.1, forward strand.
CGGCAACCTGGACGACATCAGTGCGCGTGCGCTGAAGATCCTGCGTGAGGTCGCCTTGATCGCGGCCGAAGACACTCGCCATTCCCAGCGATTGATGCAGCATTTCGGTATTCCCACGCCGCTGGCGGCCTGTCATGAGCACAACGAGCGTGAGGAGGGTAACCGCTTTATCACGCGTCTGCTGGCGGGCGACGATGTGGCGTTGATTTCCGACGCCGGGACGCCGCTGATTTCCGATCCGGGTTATCACCTGGTGCGTCAGGCTCGTGCCGCAGGAATCAATGTGGTGCCGGTGCCGGGGGCGTGCGCCTTGATTGCGGCATTGTCGGCCGCGGGCCTGCCGTCCGATCGTTTCATCTTCGAAGGGTTTTTGCCGGCCAAGGCTGTCGGCCGACGGGCTCGTCTGGAGCTGGTAAAAGAAGAGCCGCGCACGCTGATTTTCTATGAAGCACCGCACCGCATTCTCGAGTGCCTGCAAGACATGGAGCTGGTATTCGGCGCCGAGCGTCCGGCGTTGCTGGCGCGTGAACTGACCAAGACCTTCGAAACCCTTAAAGGCTTGCCGCTGGCCGAGTTGCGCGAGTTCGTCGAATCGGACAGCAATCAGCAGCGTGGCGAGTGTGTAGTGCTGGTGGCGGGCTGGACTGCCCCTGAGACCGAAGACGCTGTCAGCAGTGAAGCCATGCGTATTCTCAATCTGCTGCTCGAAGAGATGCCGCTCAAGCGTGCGGCGGCATTGGCGGCGCAAATTACCGGCGAACGCAAGAATGTGCTCTATCAGGTCGCGCTGGATAAACAGAAGGGCGAGTAAAACCGATGTGCAGCGCCGGCCAGAGGCTTTTAGCGCTTGTTCTTCGGCCGCTCTGCCGTTAATCTTCGCGGCGGAGAGTCGATCGGACAGTCGCTGCCCTCTATGAAAATTAGGGGGGGGAGGAAAGTCCGGGCTCCATAGGGCGAAGTGCCAGGTAATGCCTGGGAGGCTTTA
>NZ_JBIVCD010000063.1:9626-17534 GCF_044746425.1 Pseudomonas sp. NPDC086112
AGACCAAATAGGGTCCCAAGGCGTGGCCCGCGCTGGGACCGGGTAGGTTGCTAAAGATGTCCAGTGATGGCCATCGTAGACGAATGACTGTTCAAGACAGAACCCGGCTTACAGATCGACTCTCCACCTTTTTTTCCTCTCTGCCGAGTCATTGGCAGCGATGTACGGAATGGCAATTTCCCTCCCTGCTGAATCAATAGCAGAAGCGCTATTGTAATACCGAAAAAATCTTACTCTTAACAAACTACTTTAACTTCTGAACGCAGCCTTCTGTGCTGATTCAAGTTATCGAGTGAATTCATCCGTCAGATTCTCGTTAACCCTCCTTTTACGCTGCTAAATCTCCGTTCTGTAAGGCTTTTCCTTTAATCCGCGCCTTGACGGTGTGGTGGGCGCATTCCTATAGTGTGCGCAAGTGGCGGAAAGTGGCATGAAGTGGGTTTTTTGAGCGTAAAACGCTAATATTTGGAGAAACGCTGACGTGTTTCGCGGAGCTAACGCTATCAGTCTCGATGCAAAGGGCCGTCTCGCAATGCCGAGCCGGTACCGTGACGAGCTGGTTTCGCGTAGTTCCGGTCAATTAATCGTCACCATCGATGCCGTTGATCCGTGTTTGTGTGTTTATCCCCTCGATGAGTGGGAAATTATCGAAACCAAACTGCGCGCACTGCCTTCGCTTCGCGAAGAGAACCGCCGCCTGCAACGTTTACTGATTGGTAATGCCGTCGACCTCGAGCTCGATGGCAGTGGTCGTTTTCTGGTTCCGCCACGTCTTCGCGAATATGCCAAGTTGGATAAGCGCGCGATGTTGGTAGGCCAACTGAACAAGTTCCAATTGTGGGACGAGGATGCCTGGGATGCGGTTTCTGCCGCTGACCTGGCTGCTATTCAACAACCGGGCGCCATGCCTGATGAACTGCGTGATTTAATCCTGTGACTATTGATAGCGGCTTTAACCACATCACCGTACTGCTTGACGAAGCCGTCGAGGCTCTCGCCGTACGTCCTGATGGCTGCTATCTGGACGGTACGTTCGGACGTGGCGGGCACAGTCGGTTGATCCTCAGCCAGCTCGGGCCAGATGGCCGGTTGCTCGGATTCGACAAAGATCCTCAAGCGATTGCCACCGGGCAAACGCTAGCGGCCGAAGACGGCCGCTTTGTCGTTGTGCAGCGCAGCTTTGCCGAGCTCGGTTCGGAAGTCGCCGAACGCGGTCTGGCCGGCAAGGTCAGCGGTGTTCTGCTCGACCTCGGCGTGTCCTCGCCACAACTCGACGACCCGGAGCGCGGCTTCAGCTTCCTCAACGACGGTCCGTTGGACATGCGCATGGACCCGTCCCGCGGGATCAGCGCCGCCGAGTTCGTTAACACCGCGCCGGTGGAAGAAATCGCCCGGGTGTTCAAGCAATACGGCGAGGAGCGTTTCTCCGGCCGCATGGCGCGTGCCGTGGCTGAGCGTCGCGACATCAAGCCGTTCGAGCGCACTGGCGATCTGGCTGAAGTGCTGAAAGTCGCCAACCCCGCATGGGAAAAGGGCAAGAACCCGGCCACCCGTGCATTCCAGGGCCTGCGTATTCATGTCAACAATGAACTGGGCGATCTGGAAGCCGGCCTCGAAGCGGCGCTGGAATGCCTTGAAGTGGGCGGCCGTCTGGTCGTCATCAGCTTCCACTCGCTGGAAGACCGCATCGTCAAGCTGTTCATGCGAAGACTGGTGAAAGGCGAAGCCGACAACCTGCCGCGCAACCTGCCGGTCCGTCACGTTGCTTTCGAACCTGTAATCAAAATCCATGGCAAAGCGCAGACCGCCTCGGAGGCCGAACTCAAAGCCAACCCACGTTCCCGTAGTGCCGTCATGCGTGTCGCGGAGAAATTGCGGTGAGCAAGCTTTTCGCCAAGCCACTTCCCGGCGGAAGCTTTTTCATGCTGCTGTTGTTTGCCGGCGTGCTTGTGTCGGCCATCGGCGTGTCCTATAGCGCGCACTGGAACCGTCAGTTGCTCAATTCGCTGTACGGCGAATTGAGCGTGCGCGACAAGGCACAGGCGGAGTGGGGCCGGTTGATTCTCGAGCAGAGCACCTGGACCGCCCATAGCCGCATCGAAGTCCTGGCCACCGAACAACTGAAGATGCGCATTCCCGGCGCCGCTGAAGTGCAGATGGTGGCGCCATGATGAAACTCGAAGGCGCGCTCTTTCCATGGCGGTTCCGTCTGGTGGTCGGGTTGCTCGGCATCATGGTGGCGGCGATTGCCTGGCGCATCATCGATTTGCAAGTGGTCGACCGTGCCTTTCTTAAAGGTCAGGGCGATGCGCGCAGTGTTCGTCATATTCCAATTCCGGCTCACCGTGGTCTGATCACCGACCGTAACGGCGAGCCGTTGGCCGTGAGTACCCCGGTCACCACCCTGTGGGCCAACGCCAAGGAAATGCAAACGGCCAAAGAGAAGTGGCCGGCACTGGCGGCTGCCTTGGGGCAGGACCCGAAAGCCCTGGCCGAACGTCTCGAAGCCCAGGCCAACAAAGAATTCATTTATCTGGTGCGCGGGTTGACCCCCGAGCAGGGCCAGGCTGTGCTCGATCTGAAAGTGCCGGGCGTTTATGGCATCGAAGAGTTCCGGCGTTTCTACCCGGCCGGCGAAGTCACCGCCCACATGGTCGGCTTCACCGACATTGATGACCACGGGCGCGAAGGCGTCGAGCTGGCCTACGACGAATGGCTGGCCGGCGTCCCCGGCAAGCGGCAGGTGATCAAGGACCGGCGCGGCCGGCTGATCAAAGATGTCCAGGTCACCAAAAACGCCAAGGCCGGCAAGCCCTTGGCGTTGTCCATTGACCTGCGTCTGCAATATCTGGCCAACCGCGAGCTGCGCAACGCGATCATCGAGAACGGCGCCAAGGCTGGCAGCCTGGTAATCATGGACGTGAAGACTGGCGAAATCCTCGCCATGGTCAACCAGCCGACCTACAACCCGAACAACCGACGCAATCTGCAACCGGCGATGATGCGTAACCGCGCGATGATCGACGTGTTCGAACCGGGTTCGACCATGAAGGCGATTTCCATGAGCGCCGCGATTGAAACCGGGCGCTGGAAGCCGACCGATACGGTTGAGGTGTATCCAGGCACCTTGCAGATTGGTAAGTACACCATCAAGGACGTATCCAAGAGTGAAGGCCCGGTGCTCGACCTGACCGGTATCCTGATCAATTCCAGTAACGTCGGCATGAGTAAGGTCGCGTTCGATATCGGCGGCGAAACGATTTTCCGCCTGGCGCAGAAAGTCGGCCTCGGCCAGGACACCGGGCTCGGTTTCCCGGGCGAGCGCGTCGGTAACCTGCCGAACTACCGCGAATGGCGCAAGGCTGAAACCGCCACGCTGTCCTACGGCTACGGTATTTCCGTGACTGCGATCCAGTTGGTCCACGCCTTCTCGGCCCTGGCCAACAATGGTCGCCTTGCGCCGCTGACCCTGATCAAAACCGACAAGGCACCGCAAACCACACAGGTATTGCCGGAAGCTGTCGCGAAAACCATGCAAACCATGCTGCAACAAGTGATCGAAGCCCCGCGCGGTGTTTTCCGTGCGCAGGTGCCGGCGTATCACGTGGGCGGCAAGTCGGGTACCGCGCGTAAAACGTCGGTCGGCACCAAAGGCTACGCCGAGAACTCCTATCGTTCGCTGTTCGCCGGTTTCGGCCCGATGAGCGATCCACGCTACGCAATCGTGGTGGTGATCGATGAACCGACCAAGGCCGGTTACTTCGGTGGTCTGGTATCGGCCCCGGTGTTCAGCAAAGTGATGTCCGGGACCCTGCGCCTGATGAACATCACCCCGGACAACCTGCCTGCCACTCAACAAGCGAACGCCGCACCGGTCGTTCCGCTGAAAGCTAATGGAGGGCGCGGCTGATGTCGCTGAGCCTGAACAAGATTTTCGCCCACGCCGGCCGCGATCTGTTGATCCGCGAATTGGCGCTGGACAGCCGCAACGTACGAGCAGGCGATCTGTTTCTCGCGGTTCCTGGTGGCAAGTTTGACGGGCGTGCGCACATCGCCGACGCCTTGCAACGCGGCGCTGCTGCCGTGGCTTATGAAGTCGAAGGCGCGACTGTGCTGCCGATCACCGACGTGCCGTTGATTCCGGTCAAAGGCCTGGCGGCGCAGCTGTCGGACATCGCCGGGCGCTTTTATGGCGACCCGAGCCGTCATTTGAACCTGATCGGCGTGACCGGCACCAACGGTAAAACCAGCGTGACCCAATTGGTCGCCCAGGCGCTCGACCTGCTGGGGCAGCACTGCGGCATCGTCGGCACTCTGGGCTCCGGTTTCTACGGCACGCTGGAAAGCGGTCTGCACACCACGCCAAACCCGATTGCGGTGCAAGCGACCCTCGCCGACCTGAAAAAGGCCGGCGCCAAAGCAGTGGCCATGGAAGTCTCTTCCCACGGCCTGGATCAGGGCCGCGTGACGGCGTTGGCATTCGATGTGGCGGTGATGACCAATCTGTCGCGCGATCATCTGGATTACCACGGCACCATGCAGGCCTATGGCGAAACCAAGGCCAAGTTGTTTGCCTGGAATGATCTGAAGTGCCGGGTGGTCAACCTGGACGACGATTTTGGCCGGCAACTGGCTGGCGATGAAGGCGAGTCGCGACTGATCACTTACAGCCTGGAAGATTCCAGCGCCTACCTGTATTGCCGCCAAGCGCAGTTCGACGACGAAGGCGTGCGTGCCACGCTGGTCACGCCGCAAGGCGAACACCATTTGCGCAGCACCTTGCTCGGCCGTTTCAACCTGAGCAACGTCTTGGCAGCCATCGGCGCCTTGCTCGGACTGGACTACGCACTGGACGAAATCCTCAAAGTACTGCCGAAACTCGAAGGCCCGGCCGGTCGCATGCAGCGCCTGGGTGGCGGTACTCAGCCATTGGTGGTGGTCGATTACGCCCACACACCGGATGCGCTGGAAAAAGTCTTGATGGCCCTGCGTCCTCACGCCAAAGGCCGGTTGCTGTGCCTGTTTGGTTGCGGTGGTGATCGGGATCGCGGCAAGCGTCCGCTGATGGCTGAAGTGGTCGAGCGTCTGGCCGATGGCGTACTGGTCACCGATGACAATCCGCGCACCGAAGACCCTACGGTGATTTTCGACGACATCCGCGCCGGTTTCACCGCTGTGGATAAAGTCACCTTCGTCGCCGGCCGTGGCCAGGCGATTGCCCAATTGATCGCCAGCGCATCGGCCGATGACGTGATTGTCCTGGCCGGTAAAGGTCACGAGGACTATCAGGAAATCAACGGTGAGCGCCACGCTTTCTCCGATCTGGTCGAGGCCGATCACGCCCTGACCGCGTGGGAGGTGGCCCATGCTTAAAGCCTTGAAACTGAGCGAGCTGACCAGTGCATTGAATGGCCGTCTGATTGCCAGCGACGCCAGCTTCGACGGCGTCAGCATCGACAGCCGCGCGATCAAGCCCGGCCAACTGTTTATTGCCCTGGCCGGCCCGCGTTTCGATGGCCATGACTACCTCAATGACGTCGCCGCCAAAGGCGCCGTGGGTGCCTTGGTCGAGCGCGAGGTTGCCAACAGCGCGCTGCCGCAACTGCTGGTCAAGGACACCCGCCAGGCCCTCGGCCAATTGGGCGCGATGAACCGCGCTGCGTTCACTCATCCGGTCGCGGCCATCACCGGTTCCAGCGGCAAGACCACGGTCAAGGAAATGCTTGCGAGCATCCTGCGCACGCGCGGTCCGGTGCTGGCGACCCGTGGCAACCTGAACAACGACCTCGGTGTTCCGCTGACCCTGCTCGAACTGGCGCCGGAACACACGGCGGCGGTCATCGAGTTGGGGGCTTCGCGTCTTGGCGAGATTGCCTACACCGTTGCCATGACCAAACCGCATGTCGCTGTGCTGAACAATGCCGGCACTGCCCACGTCGGTGAGTTCGGCGGCCCGGAAAAAATCGTCGAGGCCAAGGGCGAGATTATTGAAGGGCTTGATGCCTCGGGCATCGCCGTGCTGAATCTCGACGACAAGGCGTTCCCGATCTGGAAGGCCCGTGCCGCTGCCCGACGGGTGCTGAGTTTCTCTCAGCTGGATGCCACCGCAGATTTCCATGCCAGCTTCATCGTTTCCGATGCACGCGGCTGCCCTGCATTCGAACTGCACACGCCGCAAGGTATTGCCCGGATTCAATTGAACCTGCTCGGCGGGCACAACGTCACCAACGCAGTCGCCGCCGCCGCGGCGGCTCACGCCCTGGGCGTGTCCTTGTCGCATATCGCTTCGGGGCTCAATGCAGTGCAACCGGTCAAGGGTCGTGCCGTCGCGCAACTGGCAACTAACGGTATGCGCGTGATCGATGACACGTACAACGCAAACCCCACCTCCATGTGCGCCGCCGTTGATATACTCGCCGGCTTTTCCGGTCGCACCGTTTTGGTGCTCGGAGATATCGGCGAGTTGGGCGATTGGGCGGAGCAGGGGCACCGTGATGTGGGCGAGTACGCCCGCGGCAAGGTTTCCGCGCTTTACGCGGTCGGGCCAATGATGACCCACGCCGTAAACGCTTTCGGCGAGCAGGCTTTTCACTTCAGCACTCAGGCTGAGCTGATCAAGGCCCTGGAAGCCGAGCAGGACCCAAACACCACCATTTTGATCAAGGGCTCGCGCAGCGCCGCGATGGAAAACATCGTCGCCGCTTTGTGCGGGACCCGTCTGGAGAAACATTAATGCTGCTGCTGCTAGCGGAGTATCTGCAACAGTTCTACAAAGGCTTCGCGGTCTTTCAGTACCTGACCCTGCGCGGGATTCTCGGTGTGCTGACCGCGCTGGTCTTGTCGCTGTGCTATGGCCCGTGGATGATCCGCACTTTGCAGAACCGTCAGATCGGTCAATCCGTTCGCAACGACGGCCCGCAATCGCACCTGTCCAAATCCGGCACCCCGACCATGGGCGGCGCGCTGATTCTTTCGTCCATCGGTGTCAGCACCTTGCTTTGGGCCGACCTGGCCAACCGTTACGTTTGGGTGGTGTTGTTGGTCACCCTGCTGTTCGGTGCCATCGGCTGGGTAGACGACTACCGCAAAGTCATCGAGAAAAACTCCCGTGGCCTTCCGAGCCGCTGGAAGTATTTCTGGCAGTCGGTGTTCGGCCTGGGCGCGGCGATCTTCCTTTATATGACTGCCGCGACGCCGGTAGAAACCACCCTGATCCTGCCGATGCTCAAGGACTACAGCATTCCGCTGGGCGCGGGGTTCATCGTCCTGACCTATTTCGTGATTGTCGGCTCGAGCAACGCGGTCAACCTGACCGACGGCCTCGACGGTCTGGCGATCATGCCTACCGTGATGGTCGGCGGCGGTTTGGGGATCTTCTGCTACCTGTCGGGTAACGTGAAATTCGCTGAATACCTGCTGATCCCTTACGTACCGGGCGCGGGTGAGTTGATCGTGTTCTGCGGCGCGTTGATCGGCGCGGGCCTGGGGTTCCTGTGGTTCAACACCTATCCGGCCCAAGTGTTCATGGGCGACGTCGGCGCACTGGCGCTGGGCGCGGCTTTGGGCACCATCGCAGTGATCGTCCGTCAGGAAATCGTCCTGTTCATCATGGGCGGCGTGTTCGTGATGGAGACCCTGTCAGTCGTCATTCAGGTTGCCTCCTTTAAGCTGACCGGTCGCCGTGTATTCCGCATGGCGCCGATACACCACCACTTTGAACTCAAGGGCTGGCCCGAGCCGCGCGTGATCGTCCGTTTCTGGATCATCACCGTGATTCTGGTACTGGTCGGCCTTGCCACCCTGAAGCTGAGGATGACCGGGACTTGGGCGCAGGCGAATGCATCCGCAAAACCTGGTTGATCAGCGGTCAGTGAGTTATCCACAGCCGCCGCCGACGGCAGGACCGGA
>NZ_JBIVCD010000064.1:0-16710 GCF_044746425.1 Pseudomonas sp. NPDC086112
CGTCAAGATTAAATTCCGAAACCCCTATCTGCGTATGCAGGTAGGGGTTTTGTTTTGCCCGCAGGAAAGTTCGTACAGCATTATCGGACCGCTCCTGTCTGATTGCGATGCTGTTCCGTTAGTGTTTATCGATGTTGATTGTAAGGGGGGGCGGCGAACACACCTTCCGAGGCTGGCCGATAAGGGCGATTGTGGGGTACCGCTTTACCGTGATCAGCAGGTACCCGTTCCGGCGCAGGTCATCGATAAGGGCATCCCTACAGCCGGACTACTAGCCCACGTCATGATCGCGAAATTTGCTGACCATCTGCCTCTTTATCGTCAGGAATCGATTTTCGGTCGTGGTCGATGCGCTGCGTGACGTAGTGCTCGGGCAGCAGGTTATCCATGCCGATGAAACACCCGTGCAGATGCTCGTTCCGGCGAACTCGGCGTCACCGAGATCGGCTGCATGGCCCATGCGCGGCGTAAGTTCTTCGAGCTGCACGCGACCAACAAGAGCATGCTCGCCGAACAGCCCTGCGCTACCTCGATGATGGGGTTGTCACGATTGACAATAATTGGGTAGAGAACCAGATCCGGCCGTGGGCTCTTGGACGCAAGAACTGGCTCTTCGCAGGGTCGCTACGCAGCGGCAACGGGCGGCAGCGATCATGAGTTAGATCCTGCCTGCGCGCATAAACGGACACGATCCGTATGCCTATCTGAAAGATATGCTGAAGCGATTGTCGACACAGCGGGCCAGCGAAATCGGGCTACTGCTACCGCATCAGTGGGTACCGGCCAGACTTACGCGAGATGAGTCAGGCGTACACTGACCGCATACGGTCAGTCTCGACGATTAATTCTTTGAGAACACCCTATAGCCATGAAGACACAGCCTGGTATCCAAAAGCCAGGATTTCCGGTGCCTAAGCCTACTGCAAGTAGCGAGACGCCGATTGCGAGCATGATGCGTTTTCCATAACTGAAAGATCCATTAATAACTGACTTGAATTTAGCATGGGCCCATCGCAGTAGCGGCAAAGAAATCGTCATGCTTGCAGGAACCAAGGGATTCATCAGATCGGAATGATGAGTAAAAAATCGTAGATATCTCCATGCAAGGTGGGATGTGCGGACACTGTGGAACCACCGATTATGGTGAAGAGGTTTGCGTTGTACTTGGCCTGACATAAGCGGCGGGATGACGACCGGAAGGCCTCCATCCTCCGCATCATCACCCTGAAATCAAGGCTGCGACTGGCTGTCCGCTCTCATGATCTGTGCCTCACCATTGGCCACGAGCCAACGAACCACTTCGGTAACCGACACTGTATGGCTACGCTCTATCCAGCGCACTAGTGCCGGCCCGTAGTGTTCGGTGTATCGGCTGAGCACCAGTTGGCGACAGTCCGCTGACAAACGCAGGGTAATTTCGCGACAGTGCAGATTGGCCGGGTCGTCCCGCGTCACCCGTTGCTGCAGAACCAGCCTATTGCTCTCAGAACCCATCAGCCGGTGCTCCTGTGCATTGAGAGGTGGTGTTCTCTGGCGAGCCTTGTTTGCCATCGGCCACGTAAGCAGCACGATGCTCGGCCACCACATTACGCAACGCGCTGTAGTAGTCCGGCAATTTTTGCAGGCTGTCGGTCAGCGGTAAGGCTTCTGCCCGACCATCGACGATGCCACCGACAGTGCTGATAGTGGAGAGTGTCTCCACGGTATCGCTATTGCTGCCGAACGGATCGACCACAAAGCCGAGCACGCGGCCGGCGGCGTCGCGACTGTTGGAGGTCCCGAGCAATGGCAGCTCGACGATCGGACCGTTGCCGATGCCCCACACGCCGAAGGTCTGACCGAAGTCCGAGTCGTGGCGCGGGATACCGGCCATGCCGGAGACATCGATCAAGCCCACCACCCCTACCGTGGTGTTGAGCGCGAAACGTCCCAGGGTATTGACCGAGCGCATCGGGTTGCCTTGCAGCAGGTCATTGATGAAGACCTTCGGCTCACCGAAGTTCGCCACAAAGTTATGCACACCGGTCTGGAAAAAGTCCGGCGTGTAGCGGTAGCCGCGCGCGACCGGCGCCAGGGCGTAATCATCAACCACCCGGTTAAACGCGAAGACGCCCCGATTGAATGGTTCTGCCGGGTCGTACACCGAATAGGCGATATCGGCGCAGGCCACGTCGGTGTTTGGCTGCGGCTGGCTGCTGCAACCCGTCAGTCCTGCGGCCAACACGGCAATTGAGGTGTTGCGGGTCAACCAGGGAGCACACTTGAAAGGCAACATGGACGCAAGTCTCAGGAGGAATTTGCCGTGATGCTGAGCTCCAATCCTTGCGCCAAGATGTCTGGTTTATTGCGCTGTTGACGCTTTATTGCAGAGTTGAAATATATGACGCGCGGCCATGAATGGTTTTAGATAGCGGTTCCATTCGCCCCTTAAGTGACCTTCGGTGAACAGCCTTTTAATTGTCGACGACGACCTTGAAGTCCTTGATCTACTGAAAAAATTCTTCGTGCAACACGGCTACAGCGTCGAGGTCGCCACAGACGGTGCGTCGCTGTGGGCGGCCATAGAGCGCCAGGCGCCGGACCTGATCATTCTGGACGTGATGTTGCCCGGAGACAGCGGGCTGATCCTGTGTCAGCAACTGCGGATTCGACACGCAATACCGGTGATCATGCTGACGGCCATGGGTGAACTCAGTGACCGGGTGGTGGGCCTGGAACTGGGTGCCGATGATTATCTGACCAAACCCTTCGACGCCCGTGAACTGCTGGCCCGAGTGCGGGCTGTGCAGCGTCGCGTGGACGATCGTCGTCCGGTTCCGCAAGAGCGGCCACGGCCACTGATTGATTTTGCCGACTGGCATCTGGACGTCACCCGTCGTGAACTTCGCTCGCCGGACAACGTGATGATCCCGCTGTCGGCCGGTGAGTTTGACCTGCTGCTGGTCTTCGTCGAACACCCGCAGCGCATTCTTACTCGCGAGCAATTGCTGGACCTGGCGCGCGGGCATTGCCATGACGCGTTCGATCGCAGCATCGACGTTCAGGTCAGCCGCCTGCGACGCAAACTCGAGTCCGACACCAAGCGGCCGGCGATGATTCGCACCGTGCGCAATGGCGGTTACCTGTTCACGCCCAGCGTGACGCGGCGATGAGCTGGTTGAAGCGGATTCGCGCCCGAGACTGGCCGCAAGATACGGTTGCGCGCTGGATCGCATTGACGATCATCCTGGCCATGCTCATTTCACTGGCGCTCAACGGGCTGTTTATCCAATTGGCCGGCGTGTGGGCACGCCCACCGTTGACCGAAATCGGCTTGCTGGAAAAAGCTGCCGCTATCACCCGTGTCATCGAGGCCGCTCCGGCGCCCCTACGCCACTCATTGGCGCAAGCCGCCAACGAGAGCGGCTTCACTATCACTTGGCACCCTGATCGGCACGATCTCAATCTGCCGACAGTGGACGATCCGAAGTCCGGCATTGGCTCAACCATCCTGCAGCCGATGCTCAGAGCCCCTGACCGGCGCATCGAAGCCTATGAACCGGCCGACTGGACGGAGCACGCGGAGGACGCGCATTACGCGCTGTTGATCGAGCTATCGGATTCATCATGGCTGATGTTCTCCGCGCCCTCGCGCAGTTGGGGGCTCGACGAAGCGCCACGCTACCTGATCGTCATCCTGCTGGTGCTGATCTCCACCGCATTGGTCGCGCTGATCGCCACCCGACGCCTCGCCACACCTTTGCAGCGCTTCGCCGAAGGCGCCCGCCGCTTCGGTGTGGACTTCCGCGCACCGCCGATCGAACCGCTCGGCCCCCACGAAATCCGCCAGGCCATTCTCGCGTTCAATGCCATGCAGGCCCAGCTACAGCACTTCATCCGCGACCGTACGCAAATGCTCGCCGCCATCTCCCATGACCTGCGCGCGCCCCTGACGCGGATGCGCTTGCGAGGCGAATTCATCGAAGACAGCGAGCAACAGCAACGGCTGTTTAGTGACGTGGATGAAATGCAGGCAATGATCAACTCGGCGCTAGAGTTCTTTCGTGATGATGCGCGGCTTGAACCGGCGACCCAGTTTGATCTGGCGGAACTGCTGCAAACGTTGCTTGATGATTATCGGGATCAGGGCGTCGACATTACGTTCAGCGGGCCGCTGCGGTGGGTGTATTTCGGGCGCCCGTTGGGGCTTAAACGAGTGATTACCAATTTGCTCGATAACGCGATCAAGTACGGCGGTGAGCCGGGGATTGAGCTGAAACCGAGCGCCGGCCAGGTGCGGATCAAAGTACTGGATCGTGGGCCGGGCATACCAGATGCCTGCCTTGAACAAGTGTTTGTGCCGTTCTTCCGGATGGAAGGCTCGCGCAACAAAAGCACGGGGGGCGTTGGTTTGGGGTTGTCGGCGGCGCGGGCGATTGTGCTCGAGCACGGAGGCAACCTGACACTGCGTAATCGGTCGACGGGCGGATTGGAGGCGTTGGTGGTGTTGCCGGTGCATTCAAGTTCAGAGCTGATCTCTCAGCATTTGCTTTGAACTGAGCGATTAAACGACCCAAAAAATTGGGGCTAATCCAGATGCGAGCCAGTTACACACAACTCCTGTGGGAGCGGGCTTGCTCGCGAAAGCGGTGTGTCAGTCAACGATGGTGGTGACTGGTATATCGCATTCGCGAGCAAGCCCGCTCCCACAGGTTTTTCGGTCAGGCTTAAGGTGTGAACCTAAGCCTCCCAGCCCGCCCCACTGACCGCCGCCTGCGCCAGTGGGTGCAAATCGGTCCCCTGATGCGCTGTCTGCCAGGCCAGCAGCTCCTTACGCATGCCAGGCGTCCAGTACATCTGCAGGTGATTACGCACGCCGAGCACAGCCTGTTTCTGGTCCGGCTCGCTGGCGAAATACTGGGCGATCTGGTTGGCCATTTTGATCAGGTTATCGGTACTCATCGGCGTACCTCCGCTTTAGCGCCACGCGCCTGGCGGCGTTCGTCGAGCAGACGTTGTTGTTCGTCGCTGAACTCCTGATAGCGTTTTTGCCATTCGGAAGGGTGATAGACGCGGCTGACTTCCACGGCGGTGACCTTGTACTCCGGACAGTTGGTGGCCCAGTCGGAGTTGTCGGTGGTAATGACGTTGGCCCCCGACTCAGGGAAGTGGAAGGTGGTGTACACCACGCCAGGGGCTACCCGTTCGGTGATCCGCGCCCGCAGTACGGTCTGTCCGGCGCGACTGCCGATGCCGACCCAGTCGTCTTCGTTGATGCCACGGCTCTCGGCGTCGGTCGGGTGGATTTCCAGGCGGTCTTCGTGGTGCCAGGCGACGTTGTCGGTACGCCGGGTCTGGGCGCCGACGTTGTACTGGCTGAGGATGCGCCCGGTGGTCAGCAGAAGCGGATAGCGACTGTTGACCTTTTCCTCGGTGGGCACGTAACCGGTGAGCATGAAGCGCCCCTTACCGCGCACGAATTCCTCGATGTGCATGGTCGGCGTGCCGTCCGGTGCCGCGGCGTTGCACGGCCATTGCAGGCTGCCGTGGCGATCCAGTTCGGCGTAGCTGACGTTGGTGAAGGTCGGCGTCAGGCTGGCGATTTCATCCATGATTTCTGACGGGTGCTGGTAACTCATCGGGTAACCCAGGGCGTTGGCCAGCGCCACGGTGCCTTCCCAGTCGGCCTTGCCGCCCAGCGGTTCCATGACTTTACGCACGCGAGAAATGCGCCGCTCGGCATTGGTGAAGGTGCCGTCTTTTTCCAGGAACGAACTGCCCGGCAGGAACACGTGGGCGAACTTGGCGGTTTCGTTGAGGAAGATGTCCTGCACCACCACGCATTCCATGGCTGATAGCGCCGCGGTAACGTGCTGGGTATTCGGATCGCTCTGGGCGATGTCTTCGCCCTGGCAATACAGGCCCTTAAAGCTGCCGCCCAAGGCTGCCTCGAACATGTTGGGAATGCGCAGGCCCGGGTCGGGTTGCAGAGTGACGTTCCACGCCTGTTCGAACTGCGCCCGAACCACTTCATTGGAGATGTGGCGGTAGCCAGGCAGCTCATGGGGGAAGGAGCCCATGTCGCAGGAGCCCTGAACGTTGTTCTGTCCACGCAGCGGGTTCACGCCCACACCTTCGCGGCCGATGTTGCCGGTGGACATGGCCAGGTTGGCGATGCCCATGACGGCGGTGCTGCCCTGGCTGTGCTCGGTGACGCCCAGGCCGTAGTAGATCGCCGCGTTGCCGCCGGTGGCATACAGACGGGCGGCTGCGCGGATGTCGGCAGGGTCTACGCCGCAGATGGCGCCAAGGGTTTCCGGCGAGTTTTCCGGGCGGCTGACGAACTCGCTCCAGCGGGCGAAATCGCTGCCCTCGCAACGGGCGTCGATAAAGGTTTGATTGAGCAGGCCTTCGGTGACGATGACGTGGGCCAGGGCATTGAGCATCGCGACGTTGGTGCCTGGGCGCAGGGCCAGGTGCAGTTCGGCGCGGGCATGCACCGAGTCCACCAAATCAATGCGTCGTGGGTCGATGACGATCAGTCGCGCGCCTTCACGCAGGCGGCGTTTGAGCTGGGAGGCGAACACCGGGTGGGCGTCGCTGGGGTTGGCGCCCATCACCAGAATCACGTCGGCCTGCATCACCGAGTCGAAACTCTGGGTGCCGGCGGACTCGCCCAGGGTTTGTTTCAGGCCATAACCGGTCGGCGAGTGGCAGACCCGCGCACAGGTGTCGACGTTGTTGTTGCCGAAGGCGGCGCGTATCAGTTTTTGCACCAGGTAGGTTTCTTCATTGGTGCAGCGGCTGGAGGTGATGCCGCCAATGGAGTCACGGCCGTATTTTTGCTGAAGCCGACGGAATTCGCTGGCGGCGTAGGTCACCGCTTCATCCCAGCTGACTTCCTGCCAAGGGTCGTTGATGTGCTTGCGGATCATCGGTTTGGTGATGCGATCCGGGTGAGTGGCGTAGCCCCAGGCGAAGCGCCCTTTGACGCAGGAGTGGCCGTGGTTAGCCTGGCCATTCTTGTCTGGAACCATACGCACCAACTGGTCGCCTTTCATCTCGGCGCGGAACGAACAGCCCACACCGCAATAGGCACAAGTGGTGATCACGCTGCGTTCGGGCTGACCCAGTTCGACCACGCTTTTTTCCATCAGCGTCGCGGTCGGGCAGGCTTGCACACAAGCACCGCAGGACACGCACTCCGAGTCGAGGAAGTTCTCGCCCCCGGCGGCCGCGACCCGGGACTCGAAACCGCGCCCGGTGATGGTCAGGGCAAAGGTGCCCTGGGTTTCTTCGCAGGCGCGCACGCAACGGTTGCAGACGATGCATTTGCTCGGGTCGTAGTCGAAGTAGGGGTTGGAGGTGTCCTTCACATCCGCCAGATGGTTGTCGCCTTCATAGCCGTAACGCACTTCCCGCAGGCCGACCTGACCGGCGACGGTTTGCAGCTCGCAGTTACCGTTGGCTGAGCAGGTCAGGCAGTCCAGCGGGTGGTCGGAGATGTACAGCTCCATGACGTTGCGGCGCAGGGTGGCAAGCTTCGGTGTCTGGGTGTGCACGCTCATGCCTTCGCTGACCGGCGTGGTGCAGGACGCCGGATAACCGCGCATGCCGTCGATCTCTACCAGGCACATGCGGCAGGAGCCGAAGGCTTCCAGGCTGTCGGTGGCGCACAGTTTGGGAATGGTGGTGCCCAGCAGCGCGGCGGCGCGCATCACCGAGGTGCCTTCGGGCACGCTGATGCTGCGGCCATCGATGTTGAGGGTAACTTGCACCTGGCTGTCGCGGGCAGGGGTACCCAGGTCGATATCGGTTTTCGGATCGAAGAGAGTGATCATTGGTCGGCCTCCGAGGACTGCAGACCGAAGTCGGCGGGGAAGTACTTGAGGGCGCTGACGACCGGATAGGAGGTCATGCCGCCCAACGCGCACAGCGAACCGTATTGCAGGGTGTCGCACAGGTCCTTGAGGATGATCACCTGCTCATCACGACTGTTCTGATCGGGCGCGGCCAGCAGGCGGTCGATTACCTCCACGCCCCGGGTCGAGCCGATGCGGCAGGGGGTGCATTTGCCACAGGATTCCTCGGCGCAGAACTGCATGGCGAAACGCGCCATGCGGGCCATGTCCAGGGTGTCGTCAGCCACCACCACACCACCGTGACCGAGCATCGCGCCGATGGCGGCGAAGGCTTCGTAATCCAGCGGAGTATCGAATTGCGACGGTGGCACCCAGGCGCCGAGCGGGCCGCCCACCTGGGCGGCTTTCAGCGGCCGGCCACTGGCGGTGCCACCGCCGTAGTCTTCCACCAGTTCCCTCAGGGTCAAGCCAAAGGCCCGTTCCACCAGGCCGCCGTGACGAACATTGCCCGCCAGCTGGAAGGGCATCGTGCCCAGTGAGCGGCCCATGCCGTAATCGCGATAGAACTGCGCGCCTTTGGCCAGAATCAGCGGCACCGAGGCCAGGGTCAGCACGTTGTGCACCAGGGTCGGCAGGCCGAACAGACCTTGCAAGGCGGGGATCGGTGGCTTGGCGCGAACAATCCCGCGCTTGCCTTCGAGAGAGTCCAGCAGCGCGGTTTCCTCACCGCAGATGTAAGCGCCGGCACCGACGCGCACTTCCATATCGAAGGCCAGGCCGCTGCCGCCGACATTGGCGCCCAGGTAACCGGCAGATCGAGCGATGTTCAGTGCTGCGCGCAATGTGGCCACGGCATCCGGATATTCCGAGCGCACATAGATGTAGCCGTAAGTGGCGCCGACGGTGATGCCGGCAATGGCCATGCCTTCGATCAACAGGAAGGGGTCGCCTTCCATCAACATGCGATCGGCGAAGGTGCCGGAGTCGCCTTCGTCGGCGTTGCACACAATGTATTTCTGGGCCGCTTCGGTAGCGCGCACTGTGCGCCATTTGATCCCCGCGGGGAAGGCTGCGCCGCCACGGCCACGCAACCCCGAATCGAACACTGCGGTCGCGGTCTGCTCGCCGCCCAGGGCGATGGCCTGGGTCAAGCCCTCAAAGCCGCCATGAGCCCGGTAATCCTCCAGCGACAGCGGCCGGGTAACACCGGCGCGGGCGAACAGCAGGCGTTGTTGCGTCTTCAGATACGGCAACTCTTCCACCAGGCCCAAGGCCAGTGGATGCGCGGACGGCTCGCCTTGCAACGCATCGAGCACGGACGGCACATCGGCGGCGGTCAGCGGGCCAAAGCCGATACGGCCTTGCGGGCTGTCCACCTCCAACAGCGGTTCCAGCCAATACAAACCGCGCGAACTGGTACGTTGCAATTCCTGGGGAACAAGGCGTCCCCGGGCGTGGGTGATAAGGGCTACCGCAACCTCTTCGGTACCCACGGCACGGGCCAGCGAATCAGAGGACAGATAGAAAGCCGGCATCATGCGTCCTCCCGACAAGTGTCGAGCAGGGCATCCAGACGCTCGGGACTAAGTCGCGCATGCACTTGGCCATCCAGTTCCAGAGCGGGCGAACAGGCACACGCGCCGAGGCAATACACCGGGCGCAAACTGATGCTGCCATCGGCGCTGCTGCCGTGGTCGTCCAGTTGCAGGCGTTCGCGCAATTGCGCTGCGAGCTGCTCGGCGCCGCGACTCTGGCAGGACTCGGCCCGGCACAGACGCAGGATATGCCGGGCCGGCGGCGCGGTGCGGAAGTCATGGTAGAAGCTGATCACCCCGCGAACCTCGGCCTGACTCAGGTTGAGGGCGTGGGCAATCTCGGGGATGGCGGCATCGGGGATGTAACCGATGCCCTCCTGAATCTCATGAAGGATGGGCAACAGTGCGCCGGGGGAGCGTTTATGGCGCTCCAGCAGGCTGTTGACCATAGGCAGGTGCAACATCTCATCAGGCATACAGCATTCCTCACGATCACGGACAAACCAGGCGGTTGTCAGTTGTCCGAAAGTGTCGGCTGCGGCAGTCACACCACGTCACGGTATCGTGGCATTTTCAGGCCGTTGGCCAGGCACCCTGAGCGGGCATCTTGTTGGGCCCGGTGCGGTCTTTGCCGCACTCTTCAGGGCATAACAGGCAGCTTGCCATGCTGCCTTTGATTCATCTGCACCAAAGCGACGTGTTCGATTCTGTCTACGACTCCCTGTTAAGTCTAGAAGAACGCAGCCCGAGGCGTTCACTCACTGAATATCTTTCGGATAATCCTTGAGCGCGATGAGCGAGGCATTGAGCTCGCTTGTGCCAAGCTGAAAGGATGTTGAAACGCCGTGCATTCAATTGCCGGTCAGGCTAACCCCAAGAGGTCCATGACATGAACACCACTCATGCATCGCACGTCCGTCGCGAGTTCTACAAAGCAGTCAGGTTCTACTTTCACGTTGTCTGGCCAATTTTTTCCATCCTGCTGTTTTTGATTGTGTTGTTCGGCTTGATCATCAGCTTTCTGGAAGGATGGGATCCCTTTGACGGTATCTACTTCGCGTTCGTGACCGGCCTGACCATCGGTTATGGAGAACTCGTCCCCAAACTGGCCGTCTCGCGGATATTGGCGATTTTGCTGGGATTCAACGGGGTGCTGATGACGGCGATATTTGCGGCGATCAGTATTCGGGCGATTGAGATTGCGGTGCGGACGACAGGTCAGGCGGAGTAGGGGAGGCGGCGTAGGGGGAAATGCACTATGAAGTATTTCAGTATTTGCTGTGGACTGAGTGATCGAAAGCCCCGACAGTCTCGGGGCTACAAATACCTGTCAGCCAAGCACAATCCCTGTGGGAGCGGGCTTGCCCGCGAAAGCGCCAGGTCAGCCAACATCAATGCTGAATGCACTGTCGTCATCGCAAGCATTTCGCTCCCACAGACCTTATTCCTTACCGACTGGCATCAGCACCATCCCGCCTAAGCACTTTCACCGCATCATCAACCACCGCCTTACTCATTGCCGTCAAATAATGCGCAGCCCAGGCATGGCGGTCGGTGTCTCTGGCGTAGGCGGCATCTTCGGTCAGCTTCTTGGCGAGAAACAGAAAATCAGAAGCCATGGCTAACGCATCACCGAGGGGAACGCCGCTAGTGACGTGGAACAGCGGTTGATCGGAGCAGTAAATGGCAGGTGTTAGTCCGATGGTTTTGAGTTCTGGTTGATCGGTCATTTGCCACCTGCGATGAGGGAGAGGCGGTGGGAGAGGGTGGACGGTGAGGCGTTGCGCGATTGGGAACTGTTTTGAGGGAACAGCCAAATTTTGTACGGATTGATGCTGCGCATTATCAGACTCCTTGATATGAGGAGCTGCCACGTTCGTTTCCACACGAATGGGTGACAGCTGTGCGCAGGGTGGAAAACCGGGAATCAAGGAAACCGGCACGCCCGAAGACGTCCCACGCACAGCCGCCATAACTCACGCCGCAGGCACAAAAAAAGCGCCGGCAGACGTGATGGGGGCGCTGTTGCGCCTTGAATTACACGGGTTTCCACACCCGGTCGCTGAATTGGCAGCGACGGTGGGAGGGTATCGCGCAGGCCTCGTTCCTGCAACCCTCGAAATAGCTGGGTAATTATCTGGTGGATCACCTAACAAGCCCGGGTAATAAGGGCATCGCGGCCGGCCGCACTTGTGTCCAGAAACGCATTGAAACAGGTCAATACCATCTGTCTACGGGTTACATATTTGCGCTTCGGGTCGTTGCGAATTTACCTCATAATCCCGCGCTCTTACCGTCGGTAGCTCCGCTTCTCGACTAATCTGTAGTCGCTGCAACCCGACCTTAAACAGCCAAGGAGAAAGGCAATGCCAGATAACCGGAACCAGCGTCAGTCGAATGCATCTGCGCAGCATGCCCTCGAACGTTTGCCGGCCCCATCTGATTTGCCTGCGACCCTATGAGCCAAGCCGCCTTAGTCAATCCAAGCCTGCTCACCTGGTCTCGTGAGCGGGCAGGTCTCTCTACTGAGCAGGTTGCTAAAAAGCTTCCAGTTAAACCTGATCGAGTAGAGGAATGGGAGGCAGGCGAGACCAAGCCAACATTCCTTCAGGCTCAAAAGTGGGCGAGTCTCGCTCACGTCCCTTTCGGTTTCCTGTTTCTTCAGCAGCCGCCTGTCGAACAACTGCCTTTACCTGATCTGCGGACTGTCGGAGGGATAGCTCCTCAACGTCCCAGTCTGGAACTGTTGGACACCGTCAGGGATTCCATACGAAAGCAGGACTGGTACCTGGAGTATCTGCAACACCAGGAGCATCAGCCGCTGGAATTTGTCGGTCGCTTCAACAGCCGATCTAGAGTCGCAGAGGTGGTGGACGATATTCGCCGGATCCTCGGTGTGAACCCTGACATTGCTCGATTGGATTACGACAAATACAGCCGTGCCTTGATCGAGGCTGCAGAAGCGGCTGGCATTTTGGTAATGCGCAGTGGCATTGCGCTAGGAAATACCCATCGCAAACTTGAAGTTAGCGAGTTTCGGGGTTTTGCCATCAGTAATTCCTACGCCCCCGTTGTATTCATTAACAGTTCCGACGCACCCACCGCCCGGCTGTTTACCTTACTTCACGAGCTGGCCCATATCTGGATTGGTAGCAGTGGAGTGTCTGACGGAAACACCGCTAATGGTCGAGACGAGGAACGATTCTGCAATGCAGTTGCAGGTGAATTTCTGGCTCCCGAAGCCCAGTTCCGCGCCCTGTGGAACGCAGATGTTAACTGGGAAGACAATTTAGCTCCGCTTGCCACTCGGTTTCACATTAGTAAATTAGCTATCGGTCGCCGCGCATTGGATCTGGGTTATGTAAGCCAAGCGCATTACAGCGCTTACTACCGAATGATCCTAAAGGCTTTCCAGAATGACAAAGGTGGAGCGGGTGACTATTACCGTAACGCCACCGCGAAAAACAGCCCCCGCCTAAGCAAGGCAGTGCTGACTGAAGCAATGAGTGGCCGGATGCTGCTACGCGAGGCGGGAAATTTGCTCGGCGTGCAACCTGCTAAATTAAGGACTCTCGCCAACAAGATTACGGAATGAATCATTTACTCGACGCTAACACGCTGATCGAAGCAAAAAACCGTTACTACGGGATGGCTATCTGTCCTGGATTTTGGCAATGGTTATTACTTAAAAATAAAGTATTGGCTTTAGCCAGTATTGCACCTGTAATGGATGAGCTAACAAAAGGGAATGACGATTTGGCGGGTTGGGCAAAGGGAAATTCCGATTTCTTCCACTCTACCACCGATCGGGAGACGCAACTGGCATTCGCGCGTATTACAGGGCTTGTGGCAGATCAAGCTCCTAAGATGAAAACAGGCGCTATGGAAGAGTTTTTAGCGGGTGCTGACCCTTGGTTAATTGCAAAAGCGATGACTGCAGGGGCTACAGTCGTTACTCATGAAGTGCTAAATCTCGATGCTAAACGAAAATTCATCATTCCCAATATTTGTAAGGAACTGAATGTTCCTTTTTTGAATACGTTTGAGTTGTTGCATAGGCTTGAGGCAAGGTTTGTGTTGCCTGCTTAAAGTAAATTACTTGCTCAAATCGTGTGGGCTTGAAATGTTTAGCAGAGTGAGTGGAAATTGGAAATAAATCTGTCTCCTGTCAGGCGGGTTCCCCGATGCACCACCACTGCACTGCGACCTCATCGTCAGGTTGAGTTACGTCATGTCCGTGTTCGATGAAATTCACTGGCTTGTGCAACGCAAGAGCATGACTGATCCGCTCTGGCATGAGAGCGTTAGTTTCACCGAGAAACCCCAGATAATAGTCCCGGTCATAGAAGACGGTGACCTCGCTTTGATGAACCCATGGCCACACCAGTAGGCAAGCGACGCGATAGTAACCCTGTGAGTGGTCAGCAGCGTTGGACAGGTGGTTAGCGGCTTCGAGCAGTTGCTGAATGCAGAAGGCCTGAACTTCGACCCTGGCTTGAGGGCCTTGAACCAAGGCCGCGTGTACCGGGATCTTCCAATGTGTG
This sequence comes from Pseudomonas sp. NPDC086112, assembly GCF_044746425.1. Classification (NCBI taxonomy): domain Bacteria; kingdom Pseudomonadati; phylum Pseudomonadota; class Gammaproteobacteria; order Pseudomonadales; family Pseudomonadaceae; genus Pseudomonas; species Pseudomonas sp. NPDC086112. The sequence continues at coordinate 13,921 of NZ_JBIVCD010000064.1, forward strand.
TAGCACTCCATGTGCATGGATCGCGGGTGAAACTCGTCGCGAAAACTGGAGGCCCAGCGTTCCAGGGCGCGAAGGCGTCGGGGAATGCCTCTGAGTGGCTTGTTGCTGAGGGCGATTTGCCGCATTGATACGTCCTTGTGATGCCGAAAAAGTCTTTCGTTGCTGTCTGCTGACGCAATTGAAAAGTGGGCAGATATATTTCCATATCAGCCAAGACCCCAGCCACTACTAGTCGGTGTAAAGGGTTACTAAACTTGCCCTGGTCCGCTCACTCACTGAATGTCTTTCAAGTAATCCTTAAGCGGAATGAGCGGCGCATTAAGCTGCTCCATTGTCCGCGCACTGCTGAAATCAGCTGACAACCGTTGCAGCTCTCGCCCCAGCGGCGTATCAGCCCCGCCTATAGCGTCCAGCGCCAAACCTACACAATGCGCCACTCTAAACTGAATACCCTCGACATCACCCCGGCGTACCAGCAAGCCAAACACCTCCCGCTCATAATCACTCATGATCGGATCATCCCGCAGAATCGGGCTTTCCCCTTCCCTCTCATAAGCCAGCTTGAGGGCGAAAAGGGCGACTGTTTCCAGTGGCAATTCCATAGGTGTGAATCCTTGATTCGTTAGCCGAGCGGTTTCGGGTTGTGGCGTTGAAAAGCAAGATCAAAAGATCGCAGCCTTCGGCAGCTCCTACGGGGTGGCGGGCGAGGTCACTTTTCTATAGGCGAAAAAAAAGGCCTTGCAAAGCAAGACCTTTCTTAATTTTGGTGCCCCGAGGGAGACTCGAACTCCCACTCCTTTCGAAAACGGATTTTGAATCCGCCGCGTCTACCAATTCCGCCATCAGGGCTCAATGGCGGCGAAGTATAGAGATGAGATAACCGTTGGTCAATCAGGTACATGGAGAATTTTTGATATTTCCGCTAGACTTCCCGGCCCTGCTAGACGAACCCCATCATGCGCGTTGCTGACTTTACTTTTGAGCTCCCTGATTCGCTGATTGCTCGCCATCCTTTGGCTGAGCGTCGCGGTAGTCGCCTGTTGACCCTTGATGGGGTCAGCGGCGCCCTGGCACACCGTCAATTCACTGATTTGCTTGAGCATTTGCGCCCGGGCGATTTGATGGTGTTCAACAATACCCGGGTGATTCCGGCGCGGCTGTTTGGCCAGAAGGCTTCCGGCGGCAAGCTGGAAATCCTGGTGGAGCGGGTGCTCGACAGTCATCGCGTGCTGGCCCATGTGCGTTCCAGCAAATCGCCGAAGCCGGGTTCGAAGATCCTGATTGATGGCGGTGGCGAAGCCGAGATGCTGGCGCGTCATGATGCGTTGTTCGAACTGGGGTTTGCCGAAGAGGTGTTGCCGCTGCTCGACCGCGTCGGGCATATGCCGTTGCCTCCTTATATAGACCGCCCGGATGAAGGCTCGGACCGCGAGCGTTATCAGACGGTGTACGCCGAGCGCCTGGGCGCGGTGGCGGCGCCGACGGCGGGGCTGCATTTCGACCAGCCGCTGATGGAGGCGATTGCCGCCAAGGGCATTGAGACTGCGTTCGTGACTTTGCACGTCGGCGCCGGCACCTTTCAGCCGGTGCGCGTGGAGAAGATTGAAGATCACCACATGCACAGCGAGTGGCTGGAGGTCGGTCAGGACGTGGTCGATGCCGTCGAAGCCTGCCGCGCTCGCGGTGGTCGCGTGGTGGCCGTGGGGACTACCAGCGTGCGTTCTCTGGAAAGCGCCGCACGCGATGGCGTGCTCAAGCCGTTCAGTGGCGATACCGACATCTTTATCTACCCGGGGCGCCCGTTTCATGTGGTCGATGCCCTGGTTACCAACTTCCATTTGCCCGAGTCCACGCTGTTGATGCTGGTTTCGGCGTTCGCCGGTTATCCCGAGACCATGGCCGCCTATAAAGCCGCCGTCGACAACGAATACCGCTTTTTCAGCTACGGTGATGCGATGTTTATCACCCGTAACCCTGCACCACGTGGCCCTGAGGAAACAGAATGAGTCGCCAAAGTCGTATGTCGTTTGAGTTACTTGCTACTGACGGCAAGGCTCGTCGCGGTCGTTTGACCTTCCCGCGCGGTACTGTCGAGACCCCGGCCTTCATGCCGGTGGGCACGTACGGTACGGTCAAGGGCATGTTGCCGCGGGATATCGTCGCCACTGGCGCGGAAATCATTCTGGGTAACACCTTCCACTTGTGGCTGCGTCCTGGCACCGAAGTGATCAAGAAGCACGGCGACCTGCACGATTTCATGCAGTGGAAAGGCCCGATTCTTACAGACTCCGGCGGTTTTCAGGTGTTCAGCCTGGGCGCGATGCGCAAGATCAAGGAGGAGGGCGTGACCTTCGCTTCTCCGGTCGACGGCGCCAAAGTGTTCATGGGCCCGGAAGAGTCGATGCAGGTCCAGCGTGATCTGGGCTCGGACATCGTGATGATCTTCGACGAATGCACTCCGTACCCGGCCGATGAAGACGTCGCTCGCGTCTCGATGGAGCTGTCGTTGCGCTGGGCCAAGCGTTCGAAAGAAGCCCATGGCGACAACACCGCAGCGCTGTTCGGCATCGTTCAGGGCGGTATGCACCAGGATTTGCGCATGCGCTCCCTGGAAGGCCTCGACAAGATCGGCTTCGATGGCCTGGCCATTGGCGGTCTGTCGGTGGGCGAGCCCAAGCACGAGATGATCAAGGTGCTGGATTATCTGCCGGGCCAGATGCCGGCTGACAAACCTCGTTACCTTATGGGAGTTGGCAAACCGGAAGATCTGGTTGAGGGTGTGCGCCGCGG
>NZ_JBIVCD010000065.1:0-15798 GCF_044746425.1 Pseudomonas sp. NPDC086112
ACCACCTGATCCCATCCCGAACTCAGCAGTGAAACGATGCATCGCCGATGGTAGTGTGGGGTTTCCCCATGTGAGAGTAGGTCATCGTCAAGATTGAATTCCGAAACCCCTGTCTGCTTATGCAGACAGGGGTTTTGTCTTTCTGGGCTATAGAAACCTCAATCTGGAATGGGGCACATCCTGCTCTTACGTGCCTTGCTACTCCTTCGAGCCAGCAACTTGCGCCACCAGATATAGATTCCCGTCACTGACAATACTGCAATCAAAACACCTAGCACCGCGATCATGACTTGCCCGGTGAGCCCAATGATCCGCCCTCCGTGTATCGGCAATTGCAGCCGATAAAAACGCTCTCCCAGGGTGCCTTGCCCTGCGATTTCCTGCCCCAGTAAACGCCCGTCCGTGCCATGGAAGAACAGCCAGGACTTTCCATGGGCCTCGGTATCATATTGCCCAAACCCTGCCCCATAAAAGTTGTACTCAAAGCTGTAATACAACTCCCCGATTGCAGCGGTCAGCCCCAGCCTTTGCCCTTCCTGCAGCGCACGTTCATAAGCCTGTTGATAACTCAGCCACGTAACTCCCAACTCCTCAGCAGGCATGCGTCCGCGGGCCTCGTAAACGCTCGGCTCAATCGGCGAAAACAGTGAAACCACAGGCTTGAAGACCTGACTCGGCAGGTTCATGGCGACACTGCTGACCGCAATCGGTAGCAGCAACAACCAAAGCCACAACCCACCCGCCCGATGCAGGTCAAAATTCAGCCGGTAGGCATGCCCACCCTTGATCTTCCAGGCCGTCGACCATTTCTTCCAGAACGGTTTCCCACGTGGAAGCGTCAGCCAAAGCGCAATGAAACAATCGACAACCCAAGCGATCGCGACCAGCCCCATTAACAACAATCCCCAGTTATTCGGCAGAACCAGGTTGTAGTGGAACTCAAGAATGAACGGGATGAAGTTCTCCCGCTGAAAGCAGCATTCTCCCCAGAACCGCTGCCCTTTCTGTTCGCCATTGACCGGGTCCAGATAGAACACCTGATTGGGCTCGGAAAAAGGTTTTCCAGTCGCAGGATCATTACGCGGTACCGCAGCCAGCAATGCGGTATGAGCCTGTTCTGACGGGTACTCCATGTACCAGACTTGTAGCCTCGGATGCTCCGTTTGTAGCTTGTCGACCAAAGCGCCGGGCGGCAAACGCTGACCTTCGGCAGACGCTGAATAAAACCCCGGATTGAGCCACTCATCCAGCTCATGATTGAACGCCAGGATGCTGCCCGTAAGCCCCGCCATCAGCAGAAACAACGCAGTTGCCAAACCAATGTAGCGATGAAGTAAAACCAGAAATGCACGCATGGAATTTTCCTGCAGAGACGACAAAGCCAGCCCCTGAATTCAGGGGCTGGCTTTTTTGGATAACGAGTCGTTAGAACTGGTAGCTCACGGTAGCGGCGACGTTGCGCTCTTCACCCAGGTAGCAGAAGTTCAGGCTGGCACAGGAGGCCACGTAGGACTCATTGGTCAGGTTGTTAGCATTCAGACGTACGTCCACGCCCTTCAAGCCCAGCTTGCCCAGGTCATAGCCGACAGACGCATCGAACAGCGTGTAGGACGGCACCTTCAGGGTGTTTTCCGCATCGGCCCAGCTGTAGCCGACATAACGCACGCCGCCGCCCAGACGCAGGCCATCAAGCGCTGCGCTGTCGAACGTGTAGTCCGCCCACACTGAGGTCATATGACGGGGCGCCTGAGTCGGCGAGTTGCCCTTGTTTTCGATCACGTCGGTTGCAGTGCTCAACGTACTGATCATCGACTTCGAATATTCGATGTCGGTGAAGGTGTAGCTGCCGAGGACTTTCAGGTTATCGGTCAGCTGCATGTGCGCTTCCAGTTCCAGACCTTGGGAGCGGACGGCGCCTACAGCGCGATAGAAGTTTTCCTGCGGCAGTTTGGTCGCCAGGTTTTCCTGATCGATGCGGAACAGCGACGCCGTGAACAAGTTGTCGGGGCCTGGCGGCTGGTACTTCAAGCCCCACTTCCCACTGGGTGCCATCGGTCGGTGCCAGAGGATTGCCGGCGCTGTCCGCGTAGGAATTCGGGTTGAACGACTCGGAGTAGCTGATATACGGCGCGATGCCGTTATCGAACAGGTACAGCGCCCCAGCCCGGCCCGTCAGCTTGGTGCGTTCGTCACTGATTTCCGTGCCTACAGGGCGTCCCGCTTCAGCCAGCCGATTTTCATTGGAGGTTTCAACCCAGTCCTGACGCAGGCCCAAAGAGAAGCGCCACTTATCCATCTCGATCAAGTCTTGCAGGTAGACGCCAGTCTGTTCCAGGCGCCGCAGATAGCTGGTCGGACTGTAGAAGTCGATGGCCGAATTGCCGTACACCGGATTGAACGCATCGATCGGCGCAAGACCGCCACTGGTCCCGTCGACGACCGTCTTGCGCCGCTGGTAGTCCGCGCCCATCAGCACGGTGTGTTTGGTTGCGCCGGTGAAGAACTCGGCTTGCAGCATGTTATCGACGATAAAGGCGTGGAGCTTTTCGTCGCCGCCGGTGTAATAGCGGTTCAACTCGTTACTGGTGGGAGTGGTCCAGCCATAGGCATAAACCTGATCGATCTTCACCTTGGAGTCGAGATAGCGGAAGTTCTGCCGAGCGGTGAAGACGTCGTTGAAGCGGTGTTCAAACTGATAACCGAAGGACTGTTGATCACGCTGGAAGCCATCAATGCCCGGCTCGCCTTCGAAGAAGTTGGGGGAGATCCGATTGCCGTTGCGCTGATGGATCGTGCCATCGGCCGGGACGCCGCCGTGATAGCCGCCGTCGGGATCGTGTTGCAGATAGGCTTGCAGCGTCAGCGAGGTATCTTCGGTGAAATCGATGCTCACCGTCGGCGCCAGGGCGAAGCGCTTTTCCTCATTGTGGTCGAACTGTGTGTCGGACTGATCCGCCAACCCTGTCAGGCGATAGGCGATACGCTTGTCATCATCCACCGGCCCGCTGAAGTCGAAACCCATGCCGCGCTGACCTTGGGTGCCCACCGTGGCCTGGACCTGATGATAGGGCTCATACAACGGTTTCTTGCTGGTCAACGCCACCAGTCCGCCCGGCGAACTGCGACCGTAGAGCACTGACGACGGCCCTTTGAGAATATCGACTCGTTCGAGGAAATAGGGGTCTACCTGCATGGTGCTGTAGGTGCCGCTGTCACCCATGGATTTGAGGCCATCGAGATAGATGTTATCCACCGAGCCGTCGTTGAAACCGCGCATCGCCACGTAGTCGTAACGGTGGGTCGCGCCGTAAGGGTTGGTCAGCACGCCCGGGGTGTAGCGCATCGCCTGGGACACGGTTTGCGAGCCTTGGTCGTCCATTTGCTCGCGGGTCACCACGGACACGCTTTGTGAGGTTTCCAGCAGCGCGGTACTGGTCTTGGTGGCGATCTGGCTGTGCGTTGCGTTGTAGCCATCCATGCTGCCCAGCGCGTTACCCAGGGCGAAGCCTTTGATGTCGGTGGTGGGCAGCGCCAGGGCTTCGGTTTCAGCGACGGGCCGCAGCACATAGCTGCTGCCATCCTGACTGACGGCCACAAGCCCTGTGCCGTTGAGCAAATGACTCAACGCCTGATCCGCCGAATAGTCGCCCTGTAATCCCGGCGATTGAAGGCCCTGAGTTTGAGCCGGAGTCGTCGACAGCGTGATGCCCGCCTGACGCGCGAATTGGTTGAGCACATCGCTCAAGGAGCCGGCGGCGATGTTGTAGCGGTGGCTACTGGCTTCGCTGCCCTGTGCTGCAACGCCAAGTGTCGGCATCAGGCCGACACCCAATGCGGTCGAGAACAGCGCCGCGCGGATGGCGTGACGCAATACGCCCGATTCCGCGGCGAAATGGAGAGGGTTCTTACTGATGGCGCGCACAGTCATTGTAGGTTTCCGTAGGAAGTCGCTGAAGGCAGAGTTGAAGTGCTTACTGACTAAGCCGGACTTGTTCGGAAAACCCGCCAAAAATAATTCAGGCCTGTCGCTCCAGCCTCACCCAATAGCGAGTGCGATAGCGCAGTCGCACCGCCAGGGTTTGCGGCAGGATGGCCAGTAGTTTGTCGGTGTCTTCGAGACGGAAAACCCCGGACAGCCGCAAGTGGGCAATGTCGGCCGCGCAGGTCAGATAGCCGGGACGGTAACGTCCGACTTCATTAATGAAATCCCCGAGGCGCATGTTGCGGGTGACGATCAGGCCATCCACCCAGGCGCCCGCATCCATGTCCTGCGGCGGTGCCAACTGCGCTCGACTCCGATCGATCAGATAACTCTGCCCGGCCTGCACCTGAATCGGCAGGCCATCGGTGGCCCGTGGCGAATGGATTGCGACGACGCCGCTGGTGACGCTGAGCCGCGTGCAGTCGGCGTCCTGACGAACAATGAAGCGTGCCGCCACACTTTCGAATACACCGTGACGGCTTTGCACCCGCAACGGTCGATCAAACGAAACCCCTTCACTTGCCCCACCGCACGTCACGACGATCTCGCCGCGGGTCAGTTTGATCAGGCGCTGCTGCGCGGTGTAGTCCAGATCCACCGCGCTGGCGGTGTTGAGCTCCAGGCGCGTGCCATCCGGTAACTGGAAACCGCGTCGCTCGCCCGTGGCGGTGGCGAAGTCGGCGGTCCATTGTTGCCAGCCGATCGCATCCTTGCCCAGCCATGCCGCCGAACCCATCAATAACGCGCCCGACAGCAGCTTCAATGCCTGGCGCCGCCCGAGTCCCTGTGCGCTGTTTTCCAAAGTGTTGAAAGCGACTTGAGCGCCGGGCACCGCGCGTAGATTACTGCTCAACTCGGCTTGCAGGGACTGCACCCGTTGCCAGGCCAGTTCGTGTTCATGGTGTTCCGCCCGCCAGACGTCGCATTGCTGGCGCAGCCTGGAGTTGGCCGCGTTGTTACGCAGGCGCAGCAACCAATGGATGGCTTGTTTGACCACTTGCTGATGCGGCTCGCCGCGGCGGTTCAGCGCTGAGTTATCCACAGGCATCACGCTTCATACCGCAGCACGTAGCAGTGATACAGCGCGTCGGCCACATAACGCTCCACCGAACGCAGGGATAAGCCCATGTGTTCGGCGATCTGCTTGTGGGTAAATCCTTCGCACTGGGCCAGTAGAAATGCCTGACGCACTTTCGGCTTCAGGCCTTCAAGCATGCGGGCGATGCTTTCCAGCAATTCGAGCACCAATGCCCGAGCCTCGGCGCTCGGGGTTTCGGCCTCAGGCAAATGGGCGATGGTTTCTAGGTACGCACGCTCGATTTCCTCACGGCGCCAATGGTCAATCACCAGGCCGCGGGCGATGGTTCGTAGAAAGGCGCGGGGGGCCTTGAGCTCCAGGCGTTCGGTTCTTTGCAGCAGCCGGACGAACGTGTCCTGAGCCAGATCCGCCGCATCGGCAGCATTGCCCAATCGCGCACGTAGCCACGTGTTGAGCCACCCGTGATGGCTGCTGTAAAGCGCCTGTACTGCAAACTCAGGTGAAGACATGAACGCGACAGCCCGACGTCACAAATGATAATTAGTCGCATTGTCATCAAGGGTCGGAAAATTTGCAACTGCCGTTCGAGCAACCGTCAGCAAACACCCCTACTTGGGCGCTCTAGCACGCCGTTCGGCGGGTATCTGACGGGTTTCGTACAAATCCCTAAGATTTCTCCCGCTCGTGCCGACAGACTGGTGAGACATGCGTGCACCAAAGTAGAGCGGCCCAAAAATGCCGTCTGCGCTGTTACATGGAATGTTGCAACCCGGAACGCATCCCCACTTTTTGCATAAGAAGTCCCATGAAATGAATCTCAAGTTCAGCCATAAAATTCTGCTGGCCGCTTCAGGCGTCGTGGTGCTGGCTTTTGCGTTGTTCACTTTGTACAACGACTATTTGCAGCGAAACACCATTCGGCAAAACCTCGAGTCTTCCGTTGAGCAAGCTGGCGAGCTGACCGCCAGCAGCGTGCAGAACTGGATGAGCGGCCGGGTGCTGGTCCTGGAAAATCTCGCGCAGAACGTCGCTCATCAAGGCGCCAAAGCCGATTTGCCGGGGCTGGTCGATCAACCTGCCCTCACCTCGAACTTCCAGTTCACTTACGTCGGGCAGGCCAATGGTGTGTTCACCCAGCGCCCTGACGCGAAGATGCCGGACGGCTACGATCCGCGTCAGCGCCCCTGGTACAAACAAGCCGTGGTCGCCGACAAGACCATGCTGACCCCGCCTTACATGGCCGCGGTCGGTGGGTTAGTGGTGACCATCGCCATGCCGGTGAAAAAGCAAGGCGAACTGCTGGGCGTCGTCGGAGGCGACTTGAGTCTCGAAACCCTGGTGAAGATCATCAACTCGGTGGACTTCGGTGGCATCGGTCACGCGTTCCTCGTCAGCGCCGACGGTCAGGTGATCGTCAGTCCGGACAAGGATCAGGTGATGAAGAACCTGAAAGACATCTATCCGGGCTCCAGTGTCCGTATCGGGAAAGGCAATCAGGAAGTAGAACTGAACAAGCAGGACCGCATCCTCTCGTTCACGCCGGTGAGTGGTTTGCCAAATGCCGAGTGGTATATCGGTCTGTCGATCGACAAGGCCAAGGCCTACGCACCACTGAGCCAGTTCCGCACCTCGGCGCTGATCGCGATGTTCATCGCCGTGACCGCCATTGCAGTGCTGCTGAGTCTGCTGATCAGCGTGCTGATGCGTCCGCTGACCACGATGGGTCGTGCGATGCAGGACATTGCTCAGGGCGAGGGCGATCTGACCCGGCGTCTGGTGGTAGAAAGCAAAGACGAGTTCGGCGAGTTGGGCGGCTCCTTCAACCAGTTTGTGGAGCGGATTCACGCGTCGATTTGCGAAGTATCCTCGGCGACCCGCCAGGTTCATGACCTGTCGCAACGGGTGATGGCATCGTCCAACGCTTCGATCATCGGCTCCGACGAACAAAGCGCGCGCACCAACAGTGTGGCTGCGGCGATCAACCAATTGGGCGCCGCCACCCAGGAAATCGCCCGCAACGCCGCCGATGCTTCGCAACACGCCAGCGGCGCGAGCGAGCAGGCCGATGACGGTCGTCAGGTGGTGGAAAAAACCATCCTGGCCATGACTGAGCTGTCACAGAAAATCAGCCTGTCCTGCACGCAGATCGAAACCCTGAACGCGAGCACCGACAACATCGGCCACATTCTCGATGTGATCAAAGGCATCTCCCAGCAGACCAATTTGCTGGCGCTTAACGCGGCCATCGAAGCGGCCCGTGCCGGTGAGGCCGGTCGTGGCTTTGCGGTGGTGGCGGATGAGGTGCGTAACCTTGCTCATCGCACCCAGGAATCGGCGGAAGAGATCCACAAGATGATCAGCTCGCTGCAGATCGGTTCTCGCGAAGCGGTGACCACCATGAACGCCAGTCAGGTCTCCAGCGAGCAGAGTGTCGAAGTGGCGAACCAGGCCGGCCTGCGACTGGTCAGCGTGACCCAGCGCATCGGCGAAATCGACGGCATGAACCAATCGGTGGCCGCAGCGACCGAAGAGCAGACCGCCGTGGTGGAAACCCTCAACGTCGACGTCAACCAGATCAACCTGTTGAACCAGCAGAGCGTGGCCAACCTCAATGAAACATTGAAGGATTGCGATGCGTTGTCTCAGCAGGCCAATCGGTTGAAGCAGTTGGTTGATAGTTTCAAGATCTGATTCAAATCAGTTCTACCGCGTTATCGTTCTTCGCGAGCAAGCCCGCTCCCACATTTTGACCGAGTTCTTCCAGGCGGAACGCAGTCGAATGTGGGAGCGGGCTTGCTCGCGAAAGCGGTGGTTCAATCACCACCCCATCAAGACCCTACACAAACAGCTTCAACACATTCCCCATCGCATCATCGGCAAACCCCTGAAGGAAATCCTTGAATCCCGACAGGGCTTGCTCACCGCCCTGAGCCGGTTCAGCGATGATGCTCCAGATCGCCCGCGACTTGCCTGCGCCGATGGATTCCACCCTCATCGCCGCCCACAAATTGCCGATGCCCAAGGTGTTGTAGATGAGGGTCCAGGTCATGTTCATTGCCTGGTCGTCCCGAGAGTTGAGCTGCTCGACCACCAGGTGGTTGTCGTCCTTGAAGAATTTCTTGCGCAGCGACGACACGCCTTCGCCCGTCATCTCGATGTGCGACAGCGCTGGAATGAATCGATCGAAGCCGGCAAAGTTGCCGACCACCGCCCAGACCTGTGCCGCATCGGCCGGTACATCCACCGAAGACACAACATGGCAGCCGTGAGGATTTTTGATCAGGGTATCGGGTTGCAGAGTATTCATGGTTTTGCTCCGTGCAGGGTTAGGGTGAATCAGATGAAGTTGATTTCTTTGAGGTAGTCGCAGCCGCGCCGCAGCAGCTCCGGGGATTTTTCCGGGTAGTGCGCGCCCATCTGCCGCACGCCGGCCTGGGCGTTGTCGTGACCGATCATCGAGATGTCGCCGATGTCTTCTTCGAAGCCGTTGAGGTAGAAACCCAGCACGCCAAACAGTGCGTTGTCGCTGTCGACCCGGCTCAGTTGCTGCTGCCAGTCGGCGACGCTGACCATGGAGAATTGCCGACCGGTCTCGCGAAATGACGCCACGTAGGCGTCCCAGCTCAGGGGCTCGGGGTTGTGCAGGTTGAACACGGCTTTTTCGGCCTGGTAACGGCTGGCGTGGAAGGTGATGAAACGGGCGAGGAAATCCACCGGCATCAGGTCGAAATTCAGCGTCAGTTCCGGCACCTGGCCGAGCTGGATCGAGCCCTTGAGCATCAGCATCAAGCGATTCTTGTGGGGCTGGCAGACGCCGGTGAGGCTGTTGAAGCTGATGTTGCCGGGGCGATAAAGATTGACCCGCACCCCACGCTCCCGCGCCCGTTCGAGGATCCGCTCGCCGACCCATTTGGACAGGTTGTAGCCGTTCTTGATGTAGATCGGCGGTGTCTGCGCGGCGGGCAGTTCCAGTACCCGGCCATCGTCGGAGATCGTGCTGGACGCCGAGAGCGTCGATACGAAGTTGAAGATCTTCTTGCTGCGCCCTTCACACAGGCGCAGGCACTCGAAAATCGGCTCGACGTTATCCCGCGCCAACGACTCGTAATCGAGGACGTGATTGACGTTGGCGGCGTTGTGCACCAGCGCGCCGAAGGTGCGGTCGATGCGTGCGTAAACGTCGTCCGGCAAACCCAATTGCGGTTGGGTGATGTCGGCGGCGTAAACGCTGACCCGGCTCAGGTCCAGATGGGTGAGACGGTTATCCCGCAGGGCCTGGGCGAAACGTTCGGCCGCGCTTTGTCCGCCGGACTCACGCACCAGGCACGCGACCTCGGTGGCGCCCCAGGCCAGCAAAGCCTCGACGATGTGTACCCCGAGAAAGCTGTTGGCACCGGTCACCAGCACTTTATGCACATCACCGCACTGGCTGATCGGTAGCGGATCGAGGTTGAGTTCGGCTTCGGCATCGATGAAGGCCTGGGGGCTGAGCGTCGAAGCTGCGCTTTGCTCGGGGCCATCGAGCAGCTTGGCGAGGGTCAGCAACGTAGGCGCTTCGATGAAGCGATTGATCGACAGGCTGCGACCGAACACCTGGCGGATGCTCAGCAGCAGCTGTGACAGCAGAATCGAATGCCCGCCCAGGTTGAAGAAGCTCTCGTCGGTGGCAATGTCCTCGACCGGCAGCTCAAGCAACTCGGACCACAGCTGGCGCAACTGCATCTGCAACGGGGTCTGCGGCTGGCGCCGCTGACTGGCGACCTGGACCTGTCCCGAGGTCGCGAGCAGAGCCCGTCGATCGACCTTGCCGTTACTGGTGTAAGGCAGGCGTGGCAGTTCAATGTAGGCGCCGGGGTGCATGTAACCGGGCAGCGTGTTTTGCACATGCTCGCGCAAGGCCGAGAGGGCGGTGCCGGGCTGCTCTTCCCTGGGATGAACCAGGTACGCGAGGATCCGCCGCCGTTCATCGACCACCACCGCCACCTGACGAAACAGCTGGCTTTCGCGCAGGCAATGCTCGATTTCCTCGGGCTCTACCCGAAAGCCCCGGATCTTCACTTGGTTATCACGACGGCCACTCAGCTCGATCCCGTCGTCGGCCCACTGGCCGATATCGCCGGTGCGATAAACCCGCAACGCCTGCCCGTTGGGCAGTGTCAGGTTGAGGTAGCGCGCCGCCGTCAGCGCCGGGTCGTTCAGATAACCCAGGCCGACACCCGGCCCGGCGATATACAACTCGCCGGGTGTGCCTTGAGGCACTGGTTGCAGTTGCTCATCCAGAATCAACACCCGGCCATTGGCGATGGGGATGCCGAGGTTGCGATTGCTATCGCCGACGCAAAATTGCCGCGTGGTGGCCAACACCGTGGTTTCGGTCGGGCCATAAATATTGTGGAATCGGCATTGCGGTGCGAGCTGCGCGATCACGAACGGCTCGCAGACATCGCCACCGGTAATCAAGTGCTCAAGGCCCAGCGGTGCTTGCAGCGGCATGACGCTCAGCAGCGCCGGTGGCAGGAAGGCATGGGTCACGTGCTGCCCGCGAATCAACTCGACCAATTGCTGTGGATCGCGGCGCTGGTCGTCGCTGGGCACCACCAGTCGCGCGCCTTGGATAAAGGTCGGCAAGATATCCAGCAGCGACGCGTCGAAATTGATGGTGGAAAACTGCAACGACCGACTACTGCGCTGTAACCCGACATGGTCGGCGTACCAGGCACAGAAATGGCTGAGGTTGCGATGGCTGAGCAACACGCCTTTGGGCTGGCCGGTGGTGCCGGAGGTGTAGATCGCCACGGCCGGTTCGTCGATGTTCACCGTGCGGCGGATCAGCGAGGCCGGGAGGCCGGGCTTGGGCGAAGGCAGACGGCGAATGTCCAGCATCGGCAGCGAGACGTCGCCCAACTCGCTGGCGCCGTCGTGCAACAGCAGGTCTGCGTTGGCGTTTTCCAGAATGAAGCGCCGACGTTGCGCCGGATGCTGCGGGTCCAGCGGCAGGTACACCGCGCCGCAACCCAGCACCGCCAGAATCGCCGCGTACAGCTGCGGCGACTTGGGCAGGCACACGCCGATCACCACCGGGCGGTCGGTTACGCCGCGATGGCGCAGCATGTCCAGCATCGGTTGTTGCAAGCTCAACGCCAGGCTGCGCAAGGCCTTGTAGTGGACAAGCGAGTCCTCGACCCATAAGGCCGGCCGCGTTGCGTCATCGAGCATGCGCTGCTCAATGCTGTGCATCACCGGCACTTGGGCGGCGGCCAGCAGCCACGGCACCGCAGGCGCATTGAGGCGGTGTTCGAAGGCCAGCATCTCCAGTGCATCAAGCCCATGCAATAGTGACTCGGCAGCGCCGACCTCCGCCGTGGGCCAATGATCGAAACAGGCCTCATCCCGGGAAAACTGGCTGACCAGCCGTGCGCCGCTTTCGACTACCGCTGCCAGTGTGCGCAGGCGCAGGGACTGGCCGTTGCCGCCGCTTTCAGGAGCGATAACCTGCCGCCATAACAGTCGTTGCGCACCGTCGCGGAAAACCACCACCGGCTGCGGCAACACCTCATCCGGCAGGGCATCAAGTGCCACGCGTACTTCCAGGCGAGACCGGGCCTGGAGGGCGCAAGGCGCCGTCCCGTCGTCGATTAACAAATCCACCGGGCCGTGACTGGCCGGCGATTCAATATGCACGACACCATGGCCGTGCAGTTCAAGTTCAAGGGTCAGATCAGCCATTGCCTGGCTGCTGCCAGACACTGCAATTTCAAGGCGTCTCATGGACGGATCCTCAAGGGGTCAGGTAATCGGCCAGGGCATCGCGCACGCAGGGGGAGGCGAGCATCGAACTGCTGCGAAAGAAACGCGTGATGTTGCCCACCAGCGGATGAAATCGGTTGATGGGGTACGCCAGCGCACTGGCGTCTTCACACAGCGACTGGCGTACCGATTCATCGACGGGCAGGTGAGCGATCAGCTCGAAATCGAACGCCTGCTGCAGATCGCTCGCCAGATACTGGGCGATGAAACCCGGCATCAATCGCGCTATCGCATGGCGGTCCTCTTCGGGGGCGGTGCGCCAGTACATCTGCACCAGCCGCGTCCAGAAACCGGCGTGACGTCCCTCATCCATAAGGTGGTCGGCCATCAAACCCTTGATCGAAGCCTTGACCGAATCGTCCCGGGCGAAGGCCGCCACTTCATTGGTCACGGTATTTTCGGCAATGGCGATGCAGATCAGCTCTACGGCGCTGAGCAGGTGCTTCGGTGCCTGGGCCAGCGTCGCCGGTATCGCGCGGCTGAGTTCGATCTGCATGGGCAACGGGATCGGTGCGATACCGGTCATGTCGATGGTCTGCTGCATGAAATCCATCGCCACCAGTGCGTGGTAATCCTCGTCTACCACGACCGTCATCGCGTCGTAGCGGCAGGCGAACGGGAACTCAATGCCGAAGCTGTTCTTGGCGATGCGGCGGGCGGTGTTGTCCACCAGCTCGGTCTCGAAAATCACCACGTCGTTGATGAATTTGTAGAGGCTCTGCACCAGCACAAAGTCGCGCAGCTGCGGGCAGTGGCTGAGAAAGGTCTGGCTGTGGACCAGGGGTTGGCGGCTCATGGGGAAGATCAGTTTGTCGTCGTCTTCGAGCCGGCGCCGTGGCCGGGTGCGGATCGTGGCGCGGCTTTCCCACGCGTCAGCGAAGGATTGGTAGTGGACGGCGTTCATGGCGTCACCTGCGCAATCGGTTGGGCCATGCTCTGGCGCAGGCCGTCCCACAGGGCGGCGCGGCTTTGGACAGCGGCGAGCGCGGCGGCCAGAACTTCGGTTTCGCGCTGCGGGTCGCCATCGATCAGCTGTGCCAGCAGTTTTTCCGCCGCCGGGCCGTGGTCTTCGGAATCGACTTCGATGTGCCGTTGCAGGTAGTAACGAAACGTCGGAGCTTGATCCAGGCCAATGCCCCAGGCATCCAGCATGCGCTGGAACATCTGCGGAATGACGCTCTCGCGACCATGCACAAACGCGGCAGCCACGCTGTGGGCCGGGGCGTGCAGGGCGGTGTGCAGGGTCTGGCGAACGAACCGGGCCGCCGCCGGTTCAACCTCGACACTGTCCAGCGCGGTCTCGGGGCTAACGCCCTCCTGTTGCAACGCGATGAATCGCTCAATGGCCCGGGTGTCCGCGCCGACTTCACGCATGGCGTCCAGATACAATTCGAAGTGACTGCAAAACCCTGCCCCGGGGCGGTCATCCGACTCCTCGCCCAGCACGATTTCGTTGATCAGGCGTGCAGCCTGCGGGTCCGCCGGCGGCAGCCAGGGCAGATGGACACAAGTGAGTTCACGCTGCAGCCGTTTGGTCAGCGACATGAAGTCCCACACGGCGAAAACATGGCTTTCCATAAAACGGCGCAATAAGTTAATTGATGTTATTTCGGAAAAAACAGGGTGTTGACCAAGTTCGCGTTTTTTCAGAAAAAGTTGTTCTTTAGTGGGCTGCATATGAACGTCCTCATCGATGTTGTTTGGCGGCAAGCTCACCCGCTTTTTTATAAAGACGAGCGGGCGCCTGAACCGAAATCCATGGAATGCCAAAGTTGTTTAAATATTCGCTCTGAATGCCCGTGCCGGCCTTGCAGGTGTTGCCTGGTGGAGCTTTGACGGAAGCAGGAGCGGTCGATAACGGCTCGACGAAGAAAAAACTAATACACGAAACAAGTAGACGGCAAGCAAAATTTTAATTATTTGAAGTGGGCAGTTTATTGGGCATGAAGTGGCCTTATAAAACTTTTAATATAAGTTTTATTTAGGCGAAGTGGCTCCTTCCGATTTATATTCATCAGAATTGAATAGGTTGAGTGAATACCTCACTCAGAGCACTTCAGGGAACAGGGAATCAAGATTTGATGTTTTATGGGCGGGACATCGGTCGGACTTCCGATTATCCCGCCTGTTGGCGCCGCTCCTTGCGTATTAGCTTCGATTCGCCTGGTTTTCTGTCAGGCGCTGACTTCTTTTGGTCTGTTTGAATCGATAAACGCAAGAGTGAGCCTAAATCAATGGCAGTGCCATTGAACTGATGGCGGCGACCGGTCGCGGCACGGCTTCGCCGCGCCAGGCAAGAGCGGAGATGGAGAGGAGGAATGTGTAAGGAAGTGATACGCCGGCCAGGTTGCCGGCGAGCGGTCAACGTTTCGTCTGTTCCAGATACCGCCGCATGGTGGCGGAGGCTTTCTCCAGATGCTGCTCCAGCAAGGCAACCGCTTTATCGATGTCTTTGGCCCTCGCGGCCTCGAGCAGTGCGCGATGGTCGTCTTGGGTGAGTTTACCCAGCCCCATGGACGACAGATGAAAACGCAGGAAGCGCTCTTCTTCATTGAGCTCGCGTTCGATCAGGCCCAGAAGCTTGCGGTTAGGTGCCTTGTGGTAAAGCGACATGTGAAACAGCCGATTGAGCTTGCCGATCTCGGAGTAATCGGTTTGCGCTTCCAGTTGCTCGATATATTGGGCTGCCCGCGCCAGGTCGCTGTCATCGAGCAGGGGAATGGACAGGCGCAAAGCGAATGACTCCAGCACCGAGCGCAAGGAGTAGGTCTCGACCGCATCGTTGTCGATCAGCGGGGCCACCACGGCGCCTTTGTGCGGGACCACATTAAGCAGTGATTGCGCCTCCAACTGGCGCAATGCCTCGCGCACCGGCATGCGGCTTACGCCGAACAGGTCCGCCAGTTCCTGCTGGCGCAGGGCGGTACTGCGCGGCAGGCGTCCGTCCAGGATGGCCGCGCGCAGGGTTTCTTCGATCACCGAGCGTGCCAGATGAGCGGGAATCGGCCCGTTGACCTTGATACTGCTGAGAGGGCTAGGCTTCTGTGTCACAACAAACGCACCCTGATTGGCTGATAAATTCTGGATCCAAATGGACCCTAGTGACTGGCTGACAGGTTGTCAAACGGGCAAAAGATCGCATTACCTTAAAGTCTAGCGTGCCGACGGTGATCTCACCGTGCCATTGTTTTTTACCGGGCTAACCTGCACCATCAACCGACTTCCACCTGCCTACCCTGGATGCCTCGCATTGGCGGTACGTTTCGCGATCCCTCGGACTTTGCGCTGGCTAGGCTGCGCACTGCTGCTGGCCGGCGCCATGCTGGGCGGGCTGCATGCCGATTGGGATTTTTCGCTGATCAGCCGTCGCGCGCAGGCGTTGTACGGGCCTTTGGGTGAAGGGCAGCAGCGCATCGATGCCTGGCAGCAATTGCTGGCCACGCAGAAGCAGATTGGCGAGCTGGAACAGCTCAACGTGGTCAACCGGTTCTTCAACAAGCAGATGCGCTACGAAGAAGATATCGACCTGTGGCACGAGGTCGATTATTGGGAAACGCCGATCGAAGGCTTATGGAAAGGCGCTGGCGACTGCGAAGACTACGCTATCGCCAAGTATTTCAGCCTGCGCCATCTCGGTGTCTCCAGTGACAAGCTGCGCATCACCTACGTCAAGGCTTTGCGCCTGAACCGCGCGCACATGGTCCTGACCTACTATTCGAGCCCCGAGGCCATGCCGTTGGTGCTCGACAGCCTGATCGACGGGATCAAGCCTGCCAGCCAGCGAACCGATTTGCTGCCGGTCTACTCTTTCAATGCCGAAGGGTTGTGGTTGCCGGGTGCCAAGGGCAACAAAAAGGTCGGAGACACCAAACGCCTGTCCCGCTGGCAGGATGTGTTGAAGAAAATGCAGGCCGAAGGTTTTCCGGTCGAGACGACTAACTAGGAGCACGCGCTCAGATGTCTTTGTTCA
>NZ_JBIVCD010000066.1:0-14553 GCF_044746425.1 Pseudomonas sp. NPDC086112
AACCACGGAGCGATAATCGATGCGCACATGGATTGGCATGATGGCCCTGGCTTGCGCGTTCAGCGTGCAAGCGGCCCCGAAAGTCGCGGTGACGGATCTGGCGTATCAGGAGCGAGTGGAGCAATACATCCACATCGTTTCGGCACAGAGCAACCACAGCCAGAGTTACTACGGCGCCAGCGGCTCTTCGAGTTACAACGAGATCGAAGCGACCAGCAGCTACATCGAGCAAGGCGAGCTGCGTAAATTCACCGGCGACATCAAGGGCGAGATTCTACGCACCGGCATGTTCCAGTTGGTGCAGGGCACGCCTTACACAGCATCGTCCAAAGGTGACGTGTATGACGTGATCAAGCGGATCAAGGCCGGCAGCTTCAAGGGTGCCGACTACGTGCTGTTCGGCACCGTGTCAGACATCGACTTCACCCGCGACATTAATGAGCTGGCCAACACCGATAGCTATTCGGCGGTGCTGGGGCTGACGCTGGTGGCGGACTTCAGCCTGATCAACACCAAGACCTTTGAGATCACCTCGGCCTTCACGGCGATGGGCGAAGGTCAGGACACCAAACTGGTGAATGGTCGGGACATCAAGATCTCGCTGAACCGTCCACGGGTGGTACGTGACGTGTCCAAGGCGCTGGGTGAGGATGTGGCTGCGCAATTGAGCCAACAACTCGGTGGCGGTGGTTACGAGCAGCCGGGGCAAGCGCCGTTGCGCAATAATCTGCCGCAGGATACGGCGCCGGTGATTCTGCGCTGATATTTCAGTAGGTACCTGTGGCCAAGGGACTTGCCTGTGGCGAGGGAGCTTGCTCCCGTTGGGCCGCGTAGCGGCCCCAAAACCATTCCTCCGGTAGTGTCAGGCAAACCGTGTCAGTCAGCTTTACGACTGCTACGCAGCCGAGCGGGAGCAAGCTCCCTCGCCACAAAAGCTCGCTCGCCACAATGAGAAAGGCGACCTGAAGAGGTCGCCTTTTTTGTGCCTGAAGGTTTACACCGCGGCTTTGCGCAGGGTCGCCATGAACGCCGCCGCGCCAATGAACAGCCCGGCAAAAGTACGGTTCATGCGTTGTTGCTGCTTGGGCGTGCGCAGCAAACGCAGCACCTTGGCCGCCAGCCCGGTGTAGCCGGCCATGACGATCAGGTCGACGCCGATCATGGTCACGCCGAGAATCAGGTACTGGGCCACCAGCGGCGCGTGGGGGTCGATGAATTGCGGCAGCACCGCAAGCATGAACACCAAGGCCTTGGGGTTGCTGATGTTCACCAGAAAACCGCGGAACACCAGCGCCATTGGCTTGCCGATCTGCCGGATGGCAGCGTCGTCGCTCATGTCATTGGGCAGCGCGCGCCATTGCTTGACCGCGAGGTAGACCAGGTAGGCCACGCCAAACCATTTGATCGCATAGAAAGCCGTGGCCGAAGCCGCGAGGATCGCCCCCACACCGGCAGCGACAATCGCGATCTGCAAGGCCAGGCCCAGTTGCAGGCCCAGAGCGTTCCAGTAACCGCGCCAGAAACCGTAGCGCAAACCGCTGGACATCGACGCAATGGCGCCGGCACCGGGAGAAAGGCTGATCACCCAGCAGGCGGCAAAAAACGCCAGCCATGTTTGAAGCACCATCGCACACCTCGACTCAGACTCGTGACAGACGTCTAAGCTAATGCGCCTTTGGGCCGATGACTACCGATTTTTTGCAGGACACGGCGACTGCCGACCAGCGTTTACGGCTTGAGGCCCCCTTCGCGAGCAAGCCCGCTCCCACATGGGATCTTCAGTGGACACAAAATTTGTGATGCACATCAATCCAGTGTGGGAGCGGGCTTGCTCGCGAAAGCGGTGTATCAGGCGACATCGATGCAGAAATTCAAAACCTACTTTTCGAAACCGTTCGAAGGAAACACATCCGTCCCACGCCAGCGTCGAACCGAGCGCTGGAAGAACAGGCTGTTGGGCACTTGCACCATGGCACTGCCGGTGCCGAGTTCTTCGGCTTCGATCAGCGTGGTGTAGAGCAGATTGATCGCCACCACCCGACCTTTGACGCCGGGCTTGTCGGTGGTATCCACCAACTCGACTACATCGCCGATACGAAACGGGCCGACGGTGAAGATCAGAATTGCGCATAGCAGGTTGGACAGCACGCTCCACATGGCGAAAAACGCCACGGCGGCCACCGCAACGAAACCGGACAACGCCGTCCAGAGCACCGTGGCCGACACACCAAGGCGTTCCAGCACGAAAATCAGCGCACTGCCCATTATCAGCCAGCGCAAACCACCGCGCAGCGGCATGAAAAACTGCGGCGGAAACGGATAGCGTTCGCCCAGGCGAGTCAGGCATTTAGCGACGACGCGCTGGGCGATATAACCGGCCAGCAGGATCAGCAGAATTTGCACGACCAGCCAGAGCGGCTCGCCCCACACAGCCGGCAACGGCAGCTTGAAGGCTTCCATCAGGACAGTGCCTCCAGCTCCGCCTGCATGCTTTCGAGCAATTCGAGCGCTTCCATCCAGGCTTCTTCCAGCTCGGCTTCACGCACCTTCAGCTTGGCCTGTTCAGCCAGCAGATCACGCAAGTCGTTCTTGCGCATCGGCTCGTAAATGTCGCTGTCGCCAAGGCTGGCATCGATCTTTGCCAGTTTCTCGTGCAGCTTGCCCAGCTCGGCTTCAAGCTTGTCAGCCTCACGCTTGTGCGGTGCCAATTGCTGACGCAACGCAGCGGCAGCCTGGCGCTGGGCCTTCTTGTCGGTCTTGTCCGGATTGACCGGGGTATTGCTGACCGGGGCATTGCGTTGACGGTATTCGACCAGCCAACGGGCGTAGTCTTCCAGGTCGCCGTCGAACTCCTCGACCTTGCCGTCTGCCACCAGATAGAAATTGTCAGTGGTGCTTTTGAGCAGATGACGATCGTGTGAGACCACCAGTACCGCGCCACTGAATTCCTGCAGGGCCATGGTCAGCGCCAGACGCATTTCCAGATCCAGGTGGTTGGTTGGTTCGTCGAGCAGCAACAGGTTTGGTCGATCCCAAGCGATCAATGCCAAGGCCAGACGCGCCTTCTCACCGCCGGAGAAATTCAGTACCGGCTCATCGATACGCGCGCCGCGGAAGTCGAACCCTCCGAGGAAGTCGCGCAGGGGTTGCTCCCGCTCGGTCGGCGCCAGGCGCTGCAAGTGCAACAACGGGCTGGCCTTGGAGTCGAGAGAATCCAGCTGATGCTGGGCGAAGTAGCCAACGACGGTGTTTTCACCGCGCGTCAGGCGACCGGCCAACGGCTCAAGCTCACCGGCGAGGTTTTTGATCAGGGTCGATTTACCCGCGCCGTTCGGGCCGAGCAAACCGATCCGCGCGCCGGGGGTCAGTTGCAGCTTGACCTTCTCCAGCACGGCTTTGTCGCCGTAACCCAGTCGAGCATCCGACAGGTCGATCAGCGGGCTGGAAATTTTCGTCGACTCGCGGAAGACGAAGTCGAACGGCGAATCGACGTGGGCGGCGGACAGTTCTTCCATCCGCTCCAGCGCCTTGATCCGGCTCTGGGCCTGACGGGCCTTGGTGGCTTGAGCCTTGAAGCGGGCGATGTAGCTTTCCATGTGCGCACGTTGCGCCTGCTGCTTCTCGTAGGCCTGTTGTTGCTGGGCCAGACGTTCGGCACGGGCGCGTTCGAAAGCGCTGTAACCACCGCGATACAGGGTGATCTTGCGTTGATCGACGTGGGCTACGTGATCGACCACGGCATCGAGGAAGTCCCGGTCGTGGGAAATCAGCAGCAAGGTGCCGGGGTAGCTTTTAAGCCACTCTTCGAGCCAGATGATGGCATCGAGGTCCAAGTGGTTGGTCGGTTCGTCGAGTAGCAACAGGTCCGAAGGGCACATCAAAGCCTGCGCCAGATTCAGACGCATCCGCCAGCCACCGGAGAAATCTCCTACTTGCCGATCCATCTGCTCGTTGGTGAACCCAAGGCCGGCCAGCAGCTTTCGAGCCCGGGCATCGGCGGTGTAGCCGTCGGCGCTGTCGAGTTCCGAGTGCAGGCGGGCCTGAGCGGCACCGTCATGGGCCGCTTCGGCTGCGGCGAGGTCGCGTTGCACCTCGCGCAGGCGCAGGTCGCCATCGAGCACGTAGTCGACCGCGATGCGTTCGAGCGTCTCGATTTCCTGGCGCATGTGGGCGATGCGCCAGTCGGCCGGCAGGAAGCAGTCACCCGAGTCCGGGTGCAGTTCGCCACGAATCAAGGCGAACAGGCTCGATTTGCCGGCGCCGTTGGCACCGATGAGGCCGGCTTTGTGGCCGGCGTGCAGGGTCAGCTCGGCGTCTTCTAGCAGACGTTGCGGGCCACGCTGTAAAGTGAGGTTCTGAAGTCGAATCATAATGGCGGCGGAGTCTACCAGCTTCGCTCGCAACTGGCGCGAGTAGCACTATGTCCTCTGACCTGTGGAGCTTTTCCCTTGGCACTTACGCCCGTCCCGACGTTGAAGATGCTTGCCTGCAATTACAGTCGAAGGGGGTGAACGTGTGCCTGCTGCTTTGTGGATTGTGGCTGGGACAGCGGAGTGTCGCCTGCAACGGGCAACGATTACAGCAGCTTCGCGACGTGGCGGAGCCCTGGGACGCGGAGGTCGTGCGACCGCTACGGGCGTTGCGTAGGCAATGGAAAGCCGGCGCGGCAGAAGACGCCGAACTGAAAACGTTGCGCGAACAAGTCAAAACCCTGGAACTGCAAGCCGAACGAGAGCTGTTGTTACGACTGGAGCATTCGGCAAAGAGCTGGCCGCAGGATGAGGCGACCGATCTATCGGCCTGGCTGGAAGGTGTAACGGCAGGCGCCGCCCACCTGGACCGCGACGCGCTGCATCAGCTGCGCGTCGCGGTAAGCAGCACTTAGGAAGCGCTGGTTGGGGTGGTTGCTGCGATCGATGCGGCGGCCGGCGTTGGCGCTGGCGTGGCTGTCGAGGTGGCTGCTGCTAAAGCAGACGTTGCTGCCGGAGCCGGGTTGGCTGGCTTGGCAACTGGCGCGGCGGCCGGCTTGGCGGCAACTGGTTTCTTCACCGCTGGTTTTGCAGCCGGTTTGGCAGCGGCAGGTTTGGCTGCTGGTTTCGCTGCGGCAGGTTTTGCAGCAGTAGCTGGCTTGGCTGCAGCAGGTTTTGCAGCAGCAGTTTTGGCAGCCGGTTTGGCTGCAGCTTTTGCAGCTGGTTTTGCAGCTGGTTTTGCAGCTGGTTTTGCAGCTGGCTTGACAGCTGTTTTAGTCGCGACTGATTTCGCGGCTGGCTTGGCAGCAGGTTTCGCAGCGGCAGTTTTTGCAGCTGGTTTTGCGGCCGGTTTGGCAGCTGCTTTCGCCGCTACAGTTTTCGCCACCGCGGGTTTAGCAGCAGCGGTTCTTGCAGCCGGTTTAGCGGCAGCTGTTTTGGCAGCAGCTGGCTTGGCAGCGGCTGGCTTGGCGGCAGGTTTTGCAGCCGATTTTGCAGCGCTTGCAGCGACTGTTTTTTTCGCCGCAGGTTTAGCGGCAGGTTTTGCTGCGGCTTTCACCGGTGCTTTGGCAGCCGGTTTGGCAGCAGACTTGGCCGGTGCTTTTGCAGCAGCCGGTTTGGCAGCGGCTTTCTTGGCTGGAGCCGCAGCTGGCTTGGCCGAACGCAGGGACAACGCCTTGCCGACAGCCTCTTGGACACGACCGACACCCTGGGCCAGTTTCAGGCTTTCTTGAGCATCGCGTTTGAGTTGCAGGATGTAGTTGCGCGTTTCGGACTGGCGATCCTTGAGGGCATCGAGCAAGTTCTCAAGTTCTTTCACCGCCTCCTTGGCCTTGGCTTGCGCCTTGGCTTTGCCGGCCGCCGCAGCGTCCTGCAATTTGGTCCGGGATTTGTGCAACTTTTCCTGTGCTTTTCCGCGCTGCTTCTCCAGTTTGGCGAGCAGTTTTTCAGCATCAGCCAAGGCTTGGGAACAAGCGTTTTCCAAATGCTCGAGCAGGCTGCCCGAGAGTTGTTGGAGTAAGTGCAACGGAGTATTTACTGGCTTCTTGGTGGCCGACATGGTTTACCTCCTGGCTGACGTGAATGCGGCTCATACTAGACCTCTGCTGCAACCGCCGCTAGGGCATGTTGACAGTATCGAAAGCACTACGTTGCAACGAAGTAAAAATGTTCTGTGCTTGCGCAAAACCAGTTCACCTTTGAACGCATTCACACTGGCATAATCCTGCGCATCTCAGGTCGGAGAGTGCCCATGTCGCGCTACCTATTTTTATCGCTGTGCGTGTTTTTTTCCGTGGCCCAGGCCGCCGAAAAAACCGCCGCAAATGACACTCACGATCTCGCTTACAGCTTGGGCGCAAGCCTTGGCGAACGCTTGCGCCAGGAAGTTCCGGACCTGCAACTTCAGGCCCTGCTCGAAGGTTTGCAGCAAGCCTATCAAGGCAAGCCGCTGGCACTGAAAGATGAGCGGATCGAACAGATTCTGGCTGAGCATGAAGCCCGGATTGCCATGCAGTCGCCTGAGCCGCAAAGCGAATTGGCGTTGGAAAACGAGCGACGGTTTCTCGTTGAAGAAAAAGCCAAACCCGGCGTTCGCGAACTGGCCGATGGAATATTGCTGACAGAGTTGGCGCCGGGCACCGGTGCCAAGGCCGGTCCGAATGGCAAGGTCCAGGTGTTGTATATCGGACGCCTGCCTGACGGCTCAGTGTTCGACCAAAACAGCGAGGCGCAGTGGTTCAGTCTGGATAGTGTGATCACGGGTTGGCGCAGTGCGTTGCAAAACATGCCGGTCGGCGCGAAATGGCGCCTGGTGATCCCATCGGCCCAGGCCTATGGTGCCGACGGTGCCGGCGACCTGATTGCGCCATTCACGCCGCTGGTATTCGAGGTCGAATTGCGCGGTGCTAAAAGCTGAAAACCGGAAACGAAAAACGGCGCGCATTTGCGCACCGTTTTGAGGGTGTTGCCGGATAAGGTTCAGGCTTGAACCGAATCCTCTTCCTTGTGAGCAGTGTGCAGCACTTCGATCAGGCAATCTTCCAGTTCGAAGCGTTCGTGCAACAAGCCACCCAGCTCCTTGAATTTCTCCGCGACACACTTGCCGGCGTCACACAGGTCGTTGAACGCCAGCAGATTCTCGGTGATGACGTCGATGCGCGGGTAAATTGTCTCGGCCAACTCCAGACCACGAGTATCACCGAACGCCTTGGCTTCGCCCGTCAGTTGTTCGTAGATCTCGAAATGCCCGGCAGACACGTAGTCGACCAGCACACCGCAGAATTCCTGCAACGGTTTTCGGTTCTCGCCCAAAGCTTCGGGCTTGGCGCCGAGAGCGTCATAGGCCCGAACCAGTTCGTGACGCTCCTGCAACCAGCGATCGATCAGCAGATGCACTCCACCCCAACGTTCCTGAGCATTCTGACAACTTTCGAGCATGGTGATTCTCTCTTCCCTTGTGGGTCATGCTGCTCTACACCTGTCGCACACTTGAAGATCAAGAATCGACCAGGCAGAGCGTCATTCGAGCAACATAAATCCAATGACACGTGCGGGCCAGATTATGCCCGCGCGCTTATGGCTTCAAGGTACGCAGGAGATAAAGTTCATACAAGTGTTTAATCACCCGCCAATGCCCGGTGCGACGACTCGCCGCTGAGCGGTCGCTGACACGCGATCCAGACAAGGCGCAGCAACTGATACCCGCCCAGAATCATCATCGCAACGAAGAACAGCAAACTCCATTCCGGGATGCTCAGGTCGAACAGCGTCCAGGAAATTTCCGCGCAATCGGCGGTTCCTTGGAACATTCGCTGCACGACACACAGCCAGGGTGTACTGGCGAACAAATCGGCCAGATCAGGCGAACATGTCGATAACTGATGCACCGGATCGCTCTGCAACACCACCTGCCGCCACGCCGTGATGGTGCCCGCCAGACTGCAGAACAGACCCAGCAACCAATACAGGAAGGATCCAAAGCGTCCAGGTCCCTGCACTGAAGCCGCCAGGCAGACACCCGTCAGCAGCGCCAGGCAAACCCGCTGCAACAGGCACAACCCGCAAGGCTTGAGGCCGACCGCATATTCCAGGTGATAGGAAACGCCCAAGGCCAGGGCACCTGCAATGAAAACCATGAAAAACAAGGAGCGTGAGCAGGCCAAAGACATGGCTTTTCCGTAACAGTAGAGACAGGCGGTTACGGTAGAGGAAAGCGCAGCAGCCTTTCAAGGCAGGCCCCCACGGACACTTCACCAGAAGTGTAGGGAATTCCCGACAGTGTCGAGAGGATTTGATGTAGTCCTCTGTAGGACTTTGCCAGCGAAGGATGACAACGCTGAAACAGTGGCGGATTCGAAGCGATTCCCGCCCTGTAGCAGCTGGCGCAGCCTGCGTTCGGCTGCGAAGCAGTCGTCATAAGTTTAACGTGCCCGCCTGATCAAACTGCGGCGTCTGATTTTGCGACTGCTGCGCAGCCGAACGCAGGCTGCGCCAGCTGCTACAGCGGGAATCAGGCGTGAGCCGGCACCGGCAGCGGTGCCGCCAGCAAACGCTCATCCAGTAGACCCAAGCCCTCCTGGAACAGCTGATTACTGCGTTCGGTGTCACCCAGTTGCGCCAGCAACCGCGCCAGCTCGGCGCAGGCTTCAGGGTTGCGCTGCACGCGCAGGCTGCTCTCCAGATAATCCCGGGCCTTGCCCCACAGACTGCTTTGCAGGCACAAACGGCCCAACGTCAGCAGCAGGCTCGGGTCGGCGGGATGATCCTTGAGCCAACCCTCGGCGGTGTGCAGTTGCCTGGCCGGATCGCTGCCGCGAACCAGCCCGTAAAGGCGTGCCAGATGGCTGTCGTATTTGCGCTTGAGGGCTGCACGCAGGACCTCCTCGGCCTCGACCTGTGCCCCTAGTTGCCGCAATTGCTCGGCATAGGCCAGCACCAGTTGCGGTTCCTGGCGCTGAGCGGCGGTGAGTTGCTGCCAGGCGCGATTGAGCGATTGCAAACCGACCGTTCCGTCCTCTTCCCGCTGCGCCGCCAACGAAAGATTTTCACCCCAGGCACGGCGCTCCAGCTCAGCCAGTTCGGCCGGTGGCAATACCTTGTCCTTGCGTAACTCCGGCAACAAGCGAATCACTGCCGACCAGTCGCCCCGCTGCTGAAGCAGGCGCTGCAACTGGCGCAGGGTCTGGACGTTATGAGGATGACGCTCGTGCATGGCTTGCAGGGTTACCAGCGCGCCTTCAGTGTCGCCGCGGTCAGTCTGCAACTGGGCATGGTTCAAGGCAATCGCCAGCTCGGCCTGGGGCTGCCGTTCGAGGGCGCGCTCCAGCAGGTTGTCGCTTTCCTCGTAGTGACCTTGTTCGTTCGCGGCGCGGGCGGCACCGAGGTAGTAGAGCAGCGGCTGGCGCTCGGCTTCCGCGGCGCGATACAAATGACGCTGCGCACTGGCCCAGCGGCCCTCGGCCAAATCCAGCTGACCGTGTTCTATCGCCACTTGCACCCGCCGACTGCGATTGCGCCGGGACCATGGATTGACCACTCCACCGGAAGTCGTCACCAGCTCGATCAGCGCCTTGATGCCCCAGAACACCAGCCACAGCACGGCCACCAAGGCGAGGGTTGCCCACAGGCTCGATTCGTAACGGAAAGTTTTGTAGGCGATCAGCACATAGCCAGAATGCTCGGCAATCGCCAGCCCCAGCGCGGCAGCCGCCGCGATGACCACGAACACGATCACATAGAGGCGCTTCATGGCATGGCCTCCTGCGTCGTGCTCGCGGCAGGTTTGGCCAGAGGTTTCACCGACTCCTCGGCGTTGACGTTGCGCCGCTCAAGATAGGCCTGGACCGTACTCAACGTGCCCGTCAGATCTGGCGTGATCACCGTGACTGGCTGCTTGCTCAACTCGGCCACCTGCTCCAGCATGACTTTGCTCTGAGGGTTGTCCGGGTTGAAGTTGCTCTTGAGCACGTCCCGCGCTTCGGCCAGCGCTTGGGTGTAAACCGCGGCCTGGCCATTGAGCGCGGCCCATTGCGCCTGCTCCAGCGCCAGGCTCAGGGCCAGACGCACCTGGCTCAAGCTCTGCCCTGCCAGCAACGGCCGGACATTCTTGTCGGCGTTGAAATCGATGCGGATATAACGCGAGATCTGATCCCACCATTGCGCCCAGCGACTGGCGCCGTCGCCATCAGCGGTCAGGCCCAGCAGGGATTCGCCACGATCCTTGTACTCAGGCGCCAGCTCGGTGAGGTTGATCACCTGATCGCGCAAGGCACCCAGTCGCAGGAACAACCCGGTGCGATCCGGCTGTTCGGTACTGCGCAGGGCTACCAGGGTTTTGGCCACTTGCTCGCGAGCGGCAAAAGCCCCGGGGTCGTTCTGTTCACGAAGAATTTCGTCGGCGCCTTGCACCAGAGCCTGGGCGCTGCTGATGTCCTGCAATGCCGACAGACGCAGGCTGGCCAAGCGCAGCAAGTGCTCGGCTTCGGCCAGACGCCAGTCCTTGCGGCTCGCGCCGAGGACGGTTTCCAGACGTTGATTCAGGCGTTGCTGATCGCCTTGGAGTTGAGTGACCAGACGACTGCGCGCGTCGAGCTCCTCGGCGGCAGGCATTTGCTCGAGGCGAGCCGTCAGGCGTTGCTCGTTGAGCTTCAAGCTCTGGGCCTGATCGTTCAGCGCCTGAACCTGACTCAACTGTTGCTGGTTATTGGCTTGCAGGTGACGCACCTGCCAGACTCCCCAACCGCCCACGGCAACACCGGCAGCGCCCAACAGCAGCGCGACGATTGCCAACCCATTGCCTCGGCGCTGCTCAACAGCAGGTGGCGCAGTTTCAACCGGTGCATCAGCCGGTGCATCAAGCACGGGCCGGACGTCATCTTTAGGCAAGGCTGTTTCGCTCACGTATCCATCCTTTGCATTAGAAAACGGGCACGGGGTGTTCCCGTAACGCCGCCAGCAAGGCCGCGGCACTGGCGCCACGACAATCCACAACTGTTTGGGCCCCGGCGGCGCGTGCCAGCTCGGCGACCCTGGGGCTTGGAACAAACAACGGCAGCCGCACCATGCTCGGCCAGGCATCGCCAGCCAATCGGTGCAGGTGCTCAAAACCCTGTCCACTGCTGACCACCAGCCCGTTCAAGCGTTCCGCCTTGACCCGGTCTGGCAGCGTTGCCGACGGGTACTGCGGCAAACCGCGTCGGTACAACTCCAGATACTCGACACTAGCACCAAGCTCGCGTAAACGCTCAGCCAGCAGCTCACGCCCACCCTCCCCGCGCAGGATCAGCACTCGCGGATCAGGGCCGGCAACAGCCTCGCGCAACGGCGCAAGCGCAAGCAAGGCTTCGCTGTCGTCGCCGTCGACCGGAAAGCTCACATCCAGCCCGCTATCCTCGAGGATCTGCGCCGTCGCCGCGCCCACGCTGAACCACTTCAGGCCCGGTGGCTGCGGCCAGTACTGGTTGAGCAGACTGACAGCGATTCTGGCGGCCGGCTTGCTGACCACGATCACCGCGCA
Source organism: Pseudomonas sp. NPDC086112 (assembly GCF_044746425.1). Taxonomy (NCBI): domain Bacteria; kingdom Pseudomonadati; phylum Pseudomonadota; class Gammaproteobacteria; order Pseudomonadales; family Pseudomonadaceae; genus Pseudomonas; species Pseudomonas sp. NPDC086112. Next base: position 11,485 of record NZ_JBIVCD010000066.1, read on the forward strand.
ATAGCTATCCAGGTTCTGAATCACTTCGCGCATTGTGTCAGAGGCGGGAATCGGCTCAATATCCAAAAGCGGCAAGCTGCTGCTGAAAACCCCCGCGTCGGCCAGCACACGGGCTAGCGCCGCCGATTCATCCGCAGGGCGTGTCAGCAACAGGCGCCAGCCAGTCACTCGTGCCCTGCCTCGCCATAGACTGCTTTCAGAATGTCGGCGGCGCCCTGGCTCAGCAGGTCCTCGGCCACTTGCACACCCAATGCCTCGGCATCAGCCCGTGGCGCACGGGCCTCGGCGCTGAGCAACAGGCCGCCGCTCGGATCACCCACCAAACCACGCAACCAGATCTGCTCGCCTTCAAGCACGGCGTAGCAAGCGATTGGCACCTGGCAGCCGCCATTCAGATGTTTGTTGAGGGCACGTTCGGCAGTAACACGAGTGGCCGTGTCCTGGTGATGCAGCGGCGCCAGCAGCGCGTGGATTTCAGTGTCGACGCTACGGCATTCAATACCGACCGCGCCTTGGCCACCGGCCGGCAGGCTGTCTTCGACGCTGATGGCCGAGGTGATGCGGTCTTCGAAGCCCAGGCGAATCAAACCCGCCGCGGCGAGGATGATGGCGTCGTATTCGCTGGCATCGAGCTTGGCCAGGCGAGTGTTGACGTTGCCGCGCAGGAAGCGGATTTCCAGGTCCGGGCGGCGGGTCAGCAACTGCGCCTGGCGACGCAAGCTGGAGGTGCCGACGATGCTGCCTGGCGGCAACTCAGCCAGGCTGGCGTAGGTATTGGAGACAAAGGCATCGCGCGGGTCTTCGCGCTCGCAGATGCAGAACAGACCGAGGCCTTCGGGGAAGTCCATCGGTACGTCTTTCATGGAGTGCACGGCGATGTCGGCTTCGTTTTCCAACAGCGCGGTTTCCAGCTCCTTGACGAACAGGCCCTTGCCGCCGATTTTCGACAGCGGCGAATCAAGCAGCTTGTCGCCGCGACTGACCATAGGCACCAGCGTCACGAGCAGGCCCGGATGGGCCTGTTCCAGACGAGCCTTGACGTATTCGGCCTGCCACAGGGCGAGAGCACTTTTGCGGGTGGCGATGCGGATTTCGCGAGAGGACATGGATCAATCCGTACTGAATAGATACGGCAGATAATAACAGCTCAGCCAAATCCGCTTTGACTTGTATCAGAAACTGCATGGCCTCCCTGGCCCTCAATGTCCGGTAATAGGGTAGAAACCCGGCCCCTAAAGCTGTTGCATCATTTTGCGCACGCCGGCCACATGGCGTCGACTGACGATCAGGGCATCGCCGTTCAGGCCTTTGAGAAACAGCTGGAAATGCCCCAGGGGCGTGCGTTGCAGCCGCTCGATGCGTTCGCGAGCCACCAGTGCATTGCGGTGGATCCGCACGAAACGGTCGCCAAATTCGTCTTCAAGGGCCTTGAGTGGTTCGTCGAGCAGCACTTCACCACCTTCATGACGCAAGGTGACGTACTTGTGGTCGGCGATGAAGTAGACCACCTGACCCAACGGAATCAGCTCGATGCCTTTTCGGGTGCGGGCGCTGATGTGGCTGCGCGGGCCGCTACCGGTTTCGGCCGCCGGGCGAGTCAAGGCCGCGAGCTGGACGCGATTGGGTCGCTCGGCTTTCTTTAATGCTTCGTGTAACTGTTCTGTGCGCACTGGCTTCACCAGATAGCCCACGGCGCTAGCCTGCAGGGCTTCCACGGCAAATTCATCGGGCCCGGTGCAAAACACCACGGCGGGCGGGGTTTCGCGTTCGCACAATCGTGCAGCCACTTGCAGGCCATCGAGGCCCGGCATGCGAATATCGAGCAGCACGATATCCGGTTTGTGACTGTCAATCAGTGCCAACGCCTCTTCGCCGTTCGTGGCGCTGGGCTCCAGGACATTGTATCCCTCGAGTTCGCCGACCATTCGGCTCAGGCGCTCGCGGGCCAGGGGTTCGTCATCAACGATCAGGACATTCATATTGCGCTGGATTCCTGCGTGAGTCTCGCACAAGGATAGCGTAGACAGGTGAAGTGACGTCCGTCACCGCGATCCACGCTAAGACTAGCGCGAGGGCCAAAAAGTGCCGCGAGACCGGCGGCTAAATTTTTATCTGCCGCGTGACTGGCGGCCCAGGCCCGCACTGGCGAGGCATCGCCGTAGGGTTTGCTGATACACAATATGAACACCCCTCTTCTCTCTATAGTCAGCTGCAGCATCGAGAAGTGCGCTGATCCTCTGTCCAACTGTAGACGGTTGCCGGGACGATATTGCTCAATTGAGAAATATCGTTGCGCAATTTCCGCATCGCTTGCTTCGAGCAGGGGTGCGCGATAAGAAAAAAACCTGTCGACCAGTGTCAGCGACAGGATTGGCAACCCTGTTATTATCCGCGTCAGCGTTTCACGCCATCTTTCTTCAAGCCGATACGAGCGAATTCATGAGCACTGACAAGACCAATCAGTCCTGGGGCGGCCGCTTCAGTGAACCCGTCGACGCCTTCGTCGCCCGCTTCACCTCCTCCGTCACCTTCGACCAGCGCCTGTATCGCCACGACATCATGGGCTCGATCGCCCACGCCAGCATGCTGGCCAAGGTCGGCGTGCTGACCGATGCCGAGCGCGACAGCATCATCGATGGCCTGAACACCATCCAGGGTGAAATCGAGGCCGGCCAGTTCGACTGGCGCATCGACCTTGAAGACGTGCACATGAACATCGAGGCGCGTCTGACCGACCGCATCGGCGTCACCGGTAAAAAGCTGCACACCGGCCGCAGCCGTAACGACCAGGTCGCCACCGACATCCGCCTGTGGCTGCGTGACGAGATCGACCTGATCCTGGGCGAAATAACCCGTCTGCAACAAGGCCTGCTGGAGCAGGCCGAGCGCGAAGCCGCCAGCATCATGCCGGGCTTCACTCACCTGCAAACCGCGCAGCCAGTGACCTTCGGGCATCACATGCTGGCCTGGTTCGAAATGCTCAGCCGCGACTACGAGCGTCTGGTGGACTGCCGCAAGCGCACCAACCGCTTGCCGCTGGGCAGCGCCGCTCTGGCCGGCACTACTTAC
>NZ_JBIVCD010000067.1:0-13980 GCF_044746425.1 Pseudomonas sp. NPDC086112
CGCCAGCTCGCGATTCAGGTTAAAAAACACCTCGAGCACTGCGACGACGAAATCCATCGGTGTGTAGTCATCGTTGAACAAAACCACCTTGTACATCGGTGGCGCCTGTAGAGCAGGCTTAGCCTCCTGAACAGCAATGCCTGCGGAATCGTCGTCGTGTAAATCAGGGCGATCCTGATTGAATGTTAGTCGAATCTGGCTGATTGCATGCATGGAAAGAAAGGTTCGTCAGTTGTGCAAATACAGTGGTGGGGGCTGTTATGAACGTTTTCAACTCCGACTGCCCGGTCACCTTGACTATCGGAAAATCGGTGTTACAAACAATAGAGCCCACAGTGGGTAAAAAAGGTCCGCGGAGTCAATCCTGTTTGCAAGATAGACTGCGGATTAACTGGATGATACTCCAGTGATGGAGTCTGTTGCAGAGGGATATGGGTATGGCTGTCGGTAAGGTGAAATGGTTCAACAATGCCAAGGGGTTCGGTTTCATTAACACCGACGCCAGAGAAGGTCGCGACGAGGATGGCAAGGACATCGATTTCTTTGCCCACTATTCGGCTATTGAAATGGACGGATACAAAACCCTCAAGGCTGGGCAAATTGTTAGCTTTGAGATCATCCAGGGCCCCAAAGGACTGCATGCAGTAAAGATCACATCTGTCACCTCTCCGAACGAACAGAGCGCCCCTGCCACCCGGCAGGAAACAGTGTCGAGCTGACGCTGCTCGTCATCCAGTCATAAAAAAACCGCCCGAAGGCGGTTTTTTTTGTCAGCTGGTTTACATGTGCGAGATCAACGCATCACCAAACGCGGAAGACGACAGCAGTTTCGCGCCCTCCATCAGACGTTCGAAGTCATAGGTCACGGTTTTTGCGGAAATCGCGCCGTTGGTGCCTTTGATGATCAGGTCGGCCGCTTCGGTCCAGCCCATGTGACGCAGCATCATCTCGGCGGACAGGATCAACGAACCCGGGTTGACCTGGTCCTTGCCGGCGTACTTCGGCGCAGTACCGTGGGTGGCTTCGAACATGGCCACGGTGTCGGACAGGTTGGCACCCGGCGCGATACCGATACCGCCCACTTCGGCCGCCAGGGCGTCGGAGAGGTAGTCGCCGTTGAGGTTCAGGGTCGCGATGACATCGTATTCAGCCGGGCGCAGCAGGATCTGCTGGAGCATGGCGTCGGCGATGGCGTCCTTGACGATGACGTTCTTGCCGGTTTTCGGGTTCTTGAACTGCATCCACGGACCGCCGTCGAGCAGGGTCGCGCCGAATTCTTCAGCGGCCACTTCGTAGGCCCATTCCTTGAAGGCACCTTCGGTGAACTTCATGATGTTGCCTTTGTGCACGATAGTCAGCGAATCACGGTCGTTGTCGACCACATACTGCAGAGCCTTGCGCGCCAGACGCTTGGTGCCTTCCAGGGACACCGGCTTGATGCCGATACCGCAGTTTTCGTCGAAACGGATCTTGGTGACGCCCATTTCTTCTTTAAGGAACTTGATGACCTTGGTCGCTTCCGGCGAACCGGCTTTCCATTCGATACCGGCATAAATGTCTTCCGAGTTTTCACGGAAGATGGTCATGTCGACATCGCCTGGCTTCTTGACCGGGCTCGGTACGCCTTCGAACCAGCGCACCGGGCGCAGGCACACATACAGGTCGAGTTGCTGACGCAGGGCCACGTTCAGCGAACGGATGCCACCGCCGACCGGGGTGGTCAGAGGGCCTTTGATGGAAACTACATAATCCTTGACCGCGTCCAGGGTTTCCTGAGGCAGCCAGGTGTCCTGATCGTAAACCTGAGTCGCTTTCTCCCCGGCGTAGACTTCCATCCAGGAAATTTTGCGCTCGCCGCCGTAAGCTTTCTTAACAGCAGCATCGACAACCTTGATCATGACCGGGCTGATATCAACGCCAATACCATCGCCTTCGATGAAGGGGATGATCGGGTTGTTAGGAACATTGAGAGAATGGTCTGCGTTGACGGTGATTTTGTCGCCGACGGCTGGAACCTGAATCTTCTTGTATCCCATGCTGTACTCCATTGTTTGGATTGAACATCTGGCTGCGTTCGAGCGTACCCCAGTTAAATCGGCGCGCAAACCCTATGTTCCGCCCATCTGCCGCAAAGCTGCACAGTTCGCGACGTACAAGCCTGAAAGCAAAGGGAAAAGCGCCAAACTCAAGCACGGCGAACGACTCTACGCGTCGCACTCGCCTGCGACCTTTAGACCAATGGACGAAAAACGTTGCATATGAACCATCGGCAGATTGCCAGCTACCTATGTATAATGCCGCCGCTGACCACAGAGTCACGACGGCCGACCGCTCTATCACAAGACGTTGGGCCCGAATAAGCCGGATTGTTACCGCAGTCCACCCGCTTGACGCTCGACTGATGCACCCAACATCACCGCGAAGAAACCTCGACATTCGGCTCATGGATGACTTTGAACGAACGCGCTTACCCGGCGCCCCTCGAGTTTCTGCGCACGCTTTAGCAAAGAAGAGAGAGTTAATCCGAATATGCCCACCCGCTCGAAGATCATCTATACCTTCACCGACGAAGCCCCAGCCCTCGCCACCTATTCACTGTTGCCTATCGTAGAGGCTTTCACCGCCTCGGCTGATATCGCCGTTGAAACCCGCGATATCTCTCTTGCAGGGCGCATTCTGGCCAGCTTCCCCGAGCAATTGGGTGACAAAGCCGTAGCCGACCACCTCGCCGAACTGGGCGACCTGGCCGTTACGCCTGAAGCCAACATCATCAAGCTGCCGAACATCAGCGCTTCGGTTCCGCAACTGCAGGCCGCGATCAAAGAGCTGCAAGCCCAGGGCTTCGCACTGCCGGACTACCCGGAAACCGTGACCAGCGATGCCGACAAGCTCGCCAAGTCGCGTTACGACAAGATCAAGGGCAGCGCCGTAAACCCGGTTCTGCGCGAAGGCAACTCTGATCGTCGTGCACCGCTGTCGGTCAAGAACTACGCGCGCAAGCACCCGCACAAAATGGGCGCCTGGGCCAAAGACTCCAAGTCCCACGTCGCTCACATGAGCACCGGCGATTTCTACGGCAGCGAAAAAGCCGCCCTGATCGACGCCGCTGACGCCGTTAAAATCGAACTGATCGCTCAAGACGGCACCACCACCGTCCTGAAAGAAAAAACCACCGTGCAAGCCGGTGAGATCCTCGATTGCGCCGTTCTGAGCAAAAACGCGCTGCGCAGCTTCATCGCAGCCGAGATCGAAGACGCCAAACAAAAAGGCGTACTTCTGTCGGTTCACCTGAAAGCCACCATGATGAAAGTCTCCGACCCGATCATGTTCGGCCAGATCGTTGCCGAGTTCTATAAAGACGCCCTGGCCAAGCACGCTGACGTGCTGGCACAGATCGGCTTTAACCTGAACAACGGCATCGGCGACCTGTACGCTCGTATCAAGGCTTTGCCTGCCGAGCAACAAGCGCAGATCGAAGCGGACATCCAGGCGGTCTACGCTGTTCGTCCATCGTTGGCCATGGTCAACTCCGACAAAGGCATCACTAACCTGCACGTGCCGAGCGACGTTATCGTCGACGCCTCGATGCCAGCGATGATCCGTGACTCCGGCAAAATGTGGGGCACCGACGGTCAGTTGCACGACACCAAGGCGGTGATCCCGGATCGCTGCTACGCCACCATCTACCAAGCGGTGATCGAAGACTGCAAGGCTAACGGCGCTTTTGATCCAACCACCATGGGCAGCGTGCCAAACGTTGGCCTGATGGCGAAGAAAGCCGAAGAGTACGGCTCCCACGACAAGACCTTCCAGATCAAGGCAAACGGCGTAGTTCGGGTTTCCGACAGCGCTGGCCGCACCCTGCTGGAACAGTCGGTTGAAGCCGGCGACATCTTCCGCATGTGCCAGACCAAAGACGCGCCGATCCAGGACTGGGTCAAACTGGCCGTCAACCGTGCCCGTGCAAGCGCAACTCCGGCGATTTTCTGGCTGGACCCAATGCGCGCCCACGACGGCGTAGTGATCGAGAAAGTTCAGGCCTACCTGAAGGATCACGATACTTCCGGCCTGGACATCCGCATCATGTCGCCCGTCGACGCGATGAAGTTCACCCTGGACCGTACCCGCGAAGGCAAGGACACCATTTCGGTGACCGGCAACGTATTGCGTGACTACCTGACCGACCTGTTCCCGATCATGGAACTGGGCACCAGCGCCAAGATGCTGTCGATCGTGCCGCTGATGAACGGCGGTGGCCTGTTCGAAACCGGCGCCGGCGGTTCGGCACCGAAGCATGTTCAGCAGTTGCTGGAAGAAAACTTCCTGCGCTGGGATTCCCTGGGTGAATTCCTGGCCCTGGCTGCCTCCCTCGAGCACTTGGGTGTTACCTACAACAACCCTAAAGCACTGGTGCTGGCCAAGACCCTGGATCAGGCCACTGGCCAGTTCCTGGACAACAACAAGTCGCCATCGCGCAAAGTCGGCAACATCGACAACCGCGGCAGCCACTTCTACCTGGCGCTGTACTGGGCACAAGCCCTGGCCGCCCAGACCGAAGACACTGCACTGCAAGCGCAGTTCGGCGAACTGGCCAAAACCCTGACCGAGAACGAAGCGACCATCGTTGCCGAGCTCAACGCCGTCCAGGGCAAGCCAGTGGACATCGGCGGTTACTACCACGCCAATGCCGAGCTGATCAGCAAGGCCATGCGCCCGAGCAACACCTTCAACGCCGCGATCGCTGCGCTGGTTTAAGGTTGTAAGGATGCAAAGAAGCCCCGGCCCAGTGCCGGGGTTTCTGTTTCTGGCGCTCACACCCTTCCAATGTGAACATTGGTCCAATGTGGGAGCGGGCTTGCTCGCGAATGCGGTTTATCATTCAACATCTTTATTGACTGACCCACCGCTTTCGCGAGCAAGCCCGCTCCCACAGGGGCCGCGTTTCACTATTCAAAATTCAAGGAAGTCTTATGGACTGGCTACCCCACATCACCGTCGCCACCATCGTCGAAGACAATGGTCGCTTCCTGATGGTCGAAGAGCTCAAGCACGGACGAACGGTGCTCAACCAACCCGCCGGCCATCTGGACCCGGACGAAACCCTGATCGAAGCCGCCGTGCGCGAAACCCTCGAGGAAACCGGCTGGGACGTCGAGCCGACCGGCGTGGTGGGCATTTATCTCTATACCGCTCCGAGCAACGGCGTGACTTATCAGCGGGTCTGCTTCACCGCAAAACCGCTCAAACACCACCCCGACTATCAGTTGGATGACGGTATCGTCGGCGCAAAATGGCTGACGCGTGACGAACTGCTGCAACAGCGCGCAAACTGGCGCAGTGAGCTGATCATCCGCTGTATCGATGATTATCTGGACGGTAAACACTTCAGCCTCGAGCTGATCCGCCCTTCTCTTTAGCCTTGCGGGCTTCAGCCTGCTAGAATCGCGTCCTTTTTCAAGACACTCATTGAATCCCTATGCGTGATCCAGCCCCTTCTGACACACAAAAGAAGCGCGTCATTGTCGGCATGTCCGGCGGCGTGGACTCTTCCGTTTCCGCTCTCCTGCTGATCGAGCAGGGTTATGAGGTGGAAGGCCTGTTCATGAAGAACTGGGAAGAAGACGATGGAACGGAATACTGCACCGCCATGGATGACCTGGCGGACGCTCAGGCCGTGTGCGACAAGATTGGCATCAAGCTGCACTCCGCCAACGTCGCCGCCGAGTACTGGGACAACGTGTTCGAGCATTTCCTGGCCGAGTACAAGGCCGGTCGCACGCCGAACCCGGACATCCTCTGCAACCGTGAAATCAAGTTCAAGGCGTTCCTCGACTACGCCATGATGCTCGGCGCCGACCTGATCGCCACCGGCCACTACGTGCGCCGCCGTGACATCGATGGCCGCACCGAATTGCTCAAGGGCCTGGATCCGAACAAGGACCAGAGCTATTTCCTGCACGCTGTCGGCGGCGAACAGATCGCCAAGACCCTGTTCCCGGTCGGCGAGCTGGAAAAACCCGAAGTGCGCGCGATTGCCGAGAAACACGACCTGGCCACCGCGAAGAAAAAGGATTCCACCGGAATCTGCTTTATCGGCGAGCGCCGCTTCAGCGACTTCCTCAAGCAATACCTGCCGGCCCAGCCGGGCGAGATCAAGACCACCGAAGGTGAAGTCATCGGCCGTCACCACGGCTTGATGTACCACACCATCGGCCAGCGTCAGGGCCTGGGCATCGGCGGCTTGAAAGACGCCGGTGACGAGCCGTGGTATGTGCTGATCAAAGACCTGGAACACAACGAACTGATCGTGGGCCAAGGCAATGATCACCCTTATCTGTTCTCCCGCGCCCTGCTCGCCTCGGACATCTATTGGGTCAACCCGATCGATTTGACCGAGCCGCGCAAACTGACCGCCAAGGTGCGTTATCGTCAGAGCGACCAGCCTTGCACGCTGGAGAAGACCGCCAACGGCTACCGCGCGACCTTCGATGACCCGCAACGCGCGGTCACTCCAGGCCAATCCGTGGTGTTCTACGACGGTGAAATCTGCCTCGGTGGTGGAGTGATCGAAGTGGCCGAACCCTGGACCAGCAAGGGTCAGCGTTCATGAGCCCGACTCAAGAGCAACTGACGGCCCTGGGCGGCGTGTTTCTCGCGGCGGTGCTGGTCGACAAGATCGCCAAGACCGGCCAGACCAATGAAGCCGGGCTGACCTGCATGCTCGGCAGCCTGTTGATTCGCGACCCCAAGGACACGCTGGAAGTCTATGGCGGTGACGATATCAATTTGCGTGACGGCTACCGCGCATTGATCGGTGCCCTGGAGCGCGACCCCAGCACCCTTCAGCGCGAACCGCTACGCTACGCCCTGGCGATGCTGGGGCTGGAGCGTCAGCTGGCCAAGCGCGACGACATGCTGGAAGTGATCGGCAAGCGTTTGCCGCAGATTCAGTCCCAGGTCGAGCACTTCGGCCCGGCTCACGAAAACGTGATCGCCGCCTGCGGTGCGTTGTACCAGGACACCCTGAGCACCCTGCGCCAACGGATTCAAGTGCATGGTGACATGCGCAACCTGCAGCAACCGAGCAATGCCTCGAAGATCCGTGCGCTGTTATTGGCCGGAATTCGATCGGCGCGCCTGTGGCGGCAGCTGGGTGGTCATCGCTGGCAGTTGGTGATCAGTCGGCGCAAGTTGCTTAAAGAGCTTTACCCGCTGATGCGCAGCAGCTGAACCGCGCCCGCAATACCGTTTTGTAGTCAGTAACGCGTAATACGCCGGTCAGTTGGCAACGGACCGGCGGATTTTTTCATGTATGATACGCGCCCCATTTCGTTGCCCGACTGTCCGAGAACACCCCATGCAGCTTTCTTCGCTCACTGCGGTTTCCCCTGTTGACGGCCGCTACGCCGGCAAAACCCAGGCCCTGCGCCCAATTTTCAGCGAATACGGTCTGATCCGTGCTCGCGTTCTGGTTGAAGTGCGCTGGCTCCAGCGCCTGGCCGCTCACCCTGCCATCAGCGAAGTGCCGGCGTTCTCCGCCGAAGCCAACGCGGTATTGAATACCTTGGCGGAAAACTTCTCTCTGGAGCACGCCGAGCGCGTCAAAGAGATCGAGCGCACCACCAACCACGACGTCAAAGCCATTGAATACCTGCTCAAAGAGCAGGCGGCCAAGCTGCCGGAACTGGCCAAGGTCAGTGAATTCATCCACTTTGCCTGCACCAGCGAGGACATCAACAACCTGTCCCATGCCCTGATGCTGCGCGAAGGCCGTGATGACGTGATGCTGCCGCTGATGCGCCAGACCGCTAACGCCATCCGCGAACTGGCCATCCGCTTTGCCGACGTGCCGATGCTGTCGCGCACCCACGGTCAACCGGCTTCGCCGACCACCCTGGGCAAAGAGCTGGCGAACGTGGTTTACCGTCTGGAGCGTCAGATCGCCCAAGTCGCCGCCGTTCCGCTGCTGGGCAAGATCAACGGCGCTGTCGGCAACTACAACGCTCACCTGTCGGCCTACCCTGAGATCGACTGGGAAGCCAACGCCCGCGCCTTCATCGAAGACGAGCTGGGCCTGGGCTTCAACCCGTACACCACGCAGATCGAACCGCACGACTACATCGCCGAGCTGTTCGACGCGATCGCGCGCTTCAACACCATCCTGATCGACTTCGACCGCGACATCTGGGGCTACATCTCCCTGGGTTATTTCAAACAGCGCACCATCGCTGGCGAAATCGGTTCCTCGACCATGCCGCACAAGGTCAACCCGATTGACTTCGAAAACTCCGAAGGCAACCTGGGTATCGCCAACGCACTGTTCCAGCACCTGGCGAGCAAGCTGCCGATCTCCCGCTGGCAGCGTGACCTGACCGACTCCACCGTACTGCGCAACCTCGGTGTCGGCTTCGCCCACAGCGTGATCGCCTACGAAGCCAGCCTCAAAGGCATCAGCAAGCTGGAGCTCAACCAGCAGAAGATTGCTGCTGACTTGGACGCGTGCTGGGAAGTATTGGCCGAGCCGATCCAGACTGTAATGCGCCGCTACAACATCGAAAACCCGTACGAGAAATTGAAAGAGCTCACTCGCGGCAAGGGCATCAGCCCTGAAGCGCTGCAGACCTTCATCGACGGCCTGGACATGCCTGCGCAAGCCAAGGCCGAGCTGAAACTGCTCACCCCGGCCAACTACATCGGCAACGCTGTAGCGCAAGCCAAACGCATCTGATCGACCGCTTTACCCGTTTGAGACGCCCGGCAGCGCCGGGCGTTTTTATTCCCGTCTGAAAAGTGCTTTTTTTCAATAGGTTACACATGAATCCTGATATTCCTCTTCAACTTCTGGGCGGCATCACGGCGCGCGAATTCCTGCGTGACTACTGGCAGAAAAAACCCCTGCTGATCCGTCAGGCGATCCCTGATTTCGAAAGCCCGATCGACGCCGACGAACTGGCCGGCCTTGCGCTGGAAGAAGAAGTCGAATCGCGCCTGGTGATCGAGAACGGCGAGCGTCCTTGGGAATTGCGCCGTGGTCCGTTCGCCGAAGACGAATTCAGCAAACTGCCGGAACGTGACTGGACCCTGCTGGTTCAAGCGGTCGACCAGTTCGTGCCGGAGGTCGCTGAGCTGCTGGAGAACTTCCGCTTCCTGCCGAGCTGGCGCGTCGACGATGTGATGATCAGCTTCGCCGCCCCGGGTGGCAGTGTTGGCCCGCACTTCGACAACTACGATGTGTTCCTGCTGCAGGGTCACGGCAAGCGCAACTGGAAAATCGGCCAGATGTGCGATTCCGAGAGCAAGCTGCTGCAACACGCCGACTTGCGCATCCTCGCTGATTTCGACGCCACCGACGAATGGGTGCTGGAACCAGGCGACATGCTCTACTTGCCGCCGCGTCTGGCTCACTGCGGTGTGGCCGTTGACAACTGCCTGACTTACTCGGTCGGTTTCCGCGCACCAAGCGCCTCTGAAGTGCTGACCCACTTCACCGATTTCCTCAGCCAGTTCCTGTCGGACGAAGAGCGTTACACCGACGCCGACGCCCTGCCGGCGGTCGATCCTCATCAGATCCAGCACGACGCCCTCGATCGCCTGAAAAGCTTGCTGGCCGAGCATATGAGCGACGAGCGCTTGCTGCTGACCTGGTTCGGCCAGTTCATGACCGAGCCGCGCTACCCGGAGCTGGTGGTGGGCCCGGAAGAGGTCGAAGAAGAGGACCTGCTCGCCAGCCTCGAGCAAGGCGCGATCCTGATCCGCAACCCGAGCGCGCGCCTGGCCTGGTCTGAAGTCGATGATGATCTTTTGCTGTTCGCCAGCGGCCAGAGCCGTTACCTGCCGGGCAAACTGCGCGAGCTGCTGAAAATGATCTGCGCCGCCGACTCCCTGCATACCGACAACCTTGGCGAGTGGCTGAACGACGAAGACGGTCGCGGCCTGCTGTGCGAGTTGGTCAAGCAAGGCAGCCTGGGGTTTGCTGATGAATAAAATTCACGTACGTGTCGCAGACTGGCAGAAGGACAACGCCGAGATCCGGCGCATTCGTGAGACGGTGTTCATCGCCGAGCAATCCGTTCCGCCTGAGCTGGAATGGGATGCTGATGACGCAACGGCAGTCCACTTTCTGGCCTTTGAAGGCGACTTCCCAATCGGCACCGCTCGGCTGTTGCCAGATGGTCACATCGGTCGGGTGTCGGTACTGAAGGACTGGCGCGGCTTGAAAGTCGGCGATGCGCTGATGCAAGCGGTGATCGGTGAAGCCGAGAAGCGCGGGCTGAAGCAGCAGATGCTGAGCGCGCAAGTGCAGGCCACGGCGTTCTATGAGCGCTTGGGTTTCAGCATGGTCAGTGAGGAGTTCCTGGAAGCCGGGATTCCGCATGTGGACATGGTGCGGCATTCGGTTTGAGACCGAGGTGAAGCCTTCGCGGGCAAGCCTCGCTCCTACAGGTATTCGCGTACCGTAGGAGCGAGGCTTGCCCGCGAAGAGGCCCTGAAGAAGACCCCAAAACGCCCCGCCATCAACCGATGCCGGGGCGTTTTGCTGTCTACGATTCAACTTGCCCCACCACGGGCCGACAAACTGGCAATATCAAGACTTTAAATGCCGGAGATAACGGATATGTCCCTACGCACCCTGCTCACAACGCTGCTGCTGACCTGCAGTTTTTCGGTCATGGCCGCCACCGAGATCGTGCCCCTGAACTATCGCACCAGCGCCGACCTGCTGCCGGTGGCGCAGAATTTCATCGGCAAGGACGGCCAGGTCAGCGCCTATGGCAATCAGCTCATCGTCAACGCAGAACAGCGCAAGATCGACGAACTTAAGGCCTTGATCAGCCAACTCGATGTGGCCGCCAAGCGCTTGCTGATCACCGTCGATACCAACGAAAACAACTTCCAGGGTGATCAGGGTTATTCGGTGAACGGTGCCAAGCCGAGCCAGACTCGCATCATCAACCGCAGCACCGACAGCCGCGACGGCGGTATCCAGCAGGTTCAGGCCAGCGAAGGCACACCCGCGCTGATCCAGGTCGGCCAGAGCGTGCCGCTCACCAGTACCCAGACCGACAGCTATGGCGACCTGCGCAGCCAGACCGAATACCGCAACGTCACCCAAGGCTTCTACGTGACTGCTAGCGTCACCGGCGACATCGTTCATCTGGCAATCAGTACCAACCGTGACCGGATGAGCCAGGAACGTCCCGATGTAGTGAACGTGCAAAGTACCGACACAACTGTCAGCGCTCGATTGGGCGAGTGGATCACCCTGGCCGGCGTGAATCGCCAGACTCAAGCTGACAAACAGGGCCTGACCCGCAGCTACTCTACGCAGGGCCGAGATGACATGACCCTGCGGGTGAAAGTCGACACACTGGACTAAAGCACCAAAAACTGACTGATTAGTCGTATTAGACTAAAGATGTAGTGCTTGAAAAAAAGCACTACAAAACGTTTGACGAGCCAAAAAAGCAAAGGCATGATGGCCTCGCTCCCGCTAATCAGAGGCCCTGGCAAGGGCTTTCGAGTCGCTGTTCGCACCTACCCCGCGAGCCGATTCGTGTCTGTACCGCCCACAAGGTGTGTTTGACGAGGTTGCCGACTGGAACGAAGTTGTCCCGAGGGACGGAAGCGTAATTAGGTAACCCGGCTCCACACTGAAGTTCGCACCAAGGCCCACGACGCCCGAATGCGCCCGACAGTTCGCCCTTACCTGCTCACTTTCCCCTCGAGCCCATCGTTCATCCCGTCGCCATCCCCGCCGAACCCGACTTGACCGCCTAAGCTTCTGGTCAGCGAGCAGCCTTTTACGCCCCTTTAAAATGCGTTATCTGGCTGGAGCAGGAATTTCCACCAAGAACGACTTTTTATCAAAGACGCGACGAGGTTTATCTCCATGGCACTGACACGCGAACAGCAAATTGCAGCCCTCGAAAAAGATTGGGCTGAAAACCCGCGCTGGAAAGGCGTGACACGCAATTACTCCGCTGCTGACGTCGTCCGTCTGCGTGGCTCGGTTCAACCTGAGCACACCTTTGCAAAAATGGGCGCCGAGAAGCTTTGGAACCTGGTCACCCAGGGTGCCAAGCCGTCCTTCCGTCCTGAGAAAGATTTCGTCAACTGCATGGGCGCCCTGACCGGCGGCCAGGCTGTGCAACAAGTCAAGGCCGGTATCCAGGCGATCTACCTGTCGGGCTGGCAAGTAGCTGCGGACAACAACTCCGCCGAATCGATGTACCCGGTGCAGTCGCTGGACCCGGGGGAGTCGGTTCCAACCGTGGTCAAGCGCATCAACAACTCGTTCCGTCGCGCTGACCAGATCCAGTGGAAAGCCGGCAAGAACCCGGGCGACGAAGGCTACATCGACTACTTCGCGCCGATCGTGGCTGACGCTGAAGCCGGCTTCGGTGGTGTACTGAACGCTTACGAGTTGATGAAGAGCATGATCGAAGCAGGCGCCGCCGGCGTTCACTTCGAAGACCAACTGGCTTCCGTGAAAAAATGCGGCCACATGGGCGGCAAGGTACTGGTTCCTACCCAGGAAGCTGTGCAGAAGCTGACCGCTGCTCGTCTGGCAGCTGACGTTGCCGGTACACCGACCATCATCCTGGCTCGTACCGACGCCAACGCGGCTGACCTGCTGACTTCCGATTGCGACCCGTATGACCAGCCATTCGTGACTGGCGAACGCACCCAGGAAGGCTTCTACAAAGTACGCGCCGGTCTCGACCAGGCCATCGCTCGCGGCCTGGCCTACGCACCGTTCGCCGACCTGATCTGGTGCGAAACCGCCAAGCCGGATCTGGAAGAAGCACGTCGCTTCGCTGAAGCGATCAAAAAGGAATACCCGGACCAACTGCTGTCGTACAACTGCTCGCCTTCCTTCAACTGGAAGAAAAACCTGGACGACGCGACCATCGCCAAGTTCCAGCGCGAACTGTCCGCCATGGGTTACAAGCACCAGTTCATCACCCTGGCCGGCATTCACAACATGTGGCACAGCATGTTCAACCTGGCGCACGACTACGCCCGCAACGACATGACTGCCTACGTGAAGCTGCAAGAGCAAGAGTTCGCTGACGCTGCCAAGGGTTACACCTTCGTGGCTCACCAGCAGGAAGTGGGCACCGGCTACTTCGACGACATGACCACCGTAATTCAAGGTGGCACGTCCTCGGTGACCGCGCTGACCGGTTCGACCGAAGAAGAACAGTTCCACTGATCTGCTTCATCTGAGTAAACGGCCGTTGCGGACCGAATAAAAGCTAACCGCAGCGCTGCACATCTGACGCCCCGACTGGTTCGGGGCGTTTTTTTGCCTGCGATTCCCCTCTCCTCTGTAGGAGCGAGGCTTGCCCGCGAAGAACGATGACGCGGTATGCCTGAAAAACCGCAGCGCATTCTTCGCGGGCAAGCCTCGCTCCTACAGACTCAGGCGGACAAAAACATTGATCCAGAGCGGTGTCGCGACCAGAAAAAGAGGGTAAAACGGGGGCGCCTGCTACTTGCAGTAACGCGCATATAAGACAACTTCCCAGCCACTCACCTGTTAAACAGTTTGAAAAGCGCGACAAATAATATTGATTATCATTTAGCGGCAAGTATGTTCGTTACATTCCCTACAAAACATATTTGACAAAACCCCCGCTAATGCCCGAGCGGCATGGGCTACAGGGCTTTGGAGGCACGCTATGTCCTTATTCTTGTAAATAATTTCGCTATCTGAATTTTACTTGCTCGGTGTTTAGCCATAAAATCACCGCGATTGATTGCTGCGACATATCGTCACTGCTTTGTTTCTTTTCAAGCTCAGAGACCTTTGCTCTCTGTTAAGGATTTCCAGCATGCCCGAAGCGACCGGACTCATGGCCCACAACTGGGGCTTTGCCATTTTCCTTCTGGGTGTCGGCGGCCTTTGCGCCTTCATGCTCGGCGTCTCCAGACTCCTCGGGTCTAAAGCCTGTGGCCGAAGCTAATACGAACCGT
>NZ_JBIVCD010000067.1:13990-14542 GCF_044746425.1 Pseudomonas sp. NPDC086112
TATCGGATGCCCTTTTCCCATTGCCGGGTCATGGTCCGTCCGCGAAACCCGCAGGAACGGATTCGTAGTATCTCTAGGTTTAATTTCAAATTCTGTTGGCAGGTCTTGTCTACCTATTCCGAGTGGGTGCCCTTGACTGGGCTCCGGAAGCTCGGCGCAATCGGCAAGCGAAGCTGAAACAATGAGGCTTTGGCAATGCAATACAATCTCACCAGGATCGACCCCGATGCTCCTAACGAGCAGTATCCGATTGGCAAACGGGAAACCGTTTCCGATCCGTTAGAAGATCAAGTCCACAAAAACATTTTCATGGGCAAGCTCGAAGACGTGCTCAACGGCACGATCAACTGGGGGCGCAAGAACTCCCTGTGGCCGTATAACTTCGGTCTTTCGTGCTGCTACGTGGAAATGACCACCGCCTTCACGGCGCCCCACGACATCGCGCGCTTTGGCGCCGAGGTTATCCGGGCATCGCCGCGTCAGGCGGATTTCATGGTTATCGCCGGTACCTGCGTCATCAAGATGGCGCCGATCAGTCCGCGTCTCTCCGCG
>NZ_JBIVCD010000068.1:0-4828 GCF_044746425.1 Pseudomonas sp. NPDC086112
ATGCCGAACAGTTCGACCGCCTAGGCCGCCTTCACGCTGCCGCCGTATAGAAGCCGCACACCTTGCGCGACTTCAGAATTCTCTGCCGCCAACTGAGCGCGAATGGCTGCGTGCACATCCTGCGCCTGTTGCGGCGAAGCAGTCAGCCCGGTGCCAATGGCCCAGACCGGCTCGTAAGCGATTACTGCCTTTGCAAAGACACCTACACCCAGCTCCTCAATGATACTGCCAAGCTGACGCCCGACAACCTCAAGAGTTTTTCCAGCTTCGCGCTCTTCAAGGGTCTCCCCTACGCACAACACCGGAATCAAGCCACATGCCTGCGCCGCTGCGAACTTGCGAATCAGCATTCCATCCTGCTCGCCCATTACCTGGCGGCGCTCGGAGTGCCCGACAAGCACCAGGGAACAACCTGCATCCACCAACTGACTCGGCGCAATTTCACCGGTCAATGCACCTTGCATGGATTCCACTGCAGAATTCTGCGCGCCGACCGAAATCGACTTACCTTTCAAGCCATCAATCACTTGATTGATATGCAAGCAAGGCGGAAATACCGCGACATCAACACCGCTTGGCAAGGCCAGATGACTAAGGCCATTGATCAGCTCAGCGACGCTGGCGCGGGTACCGTGCATCTTCCAGTTACCAGCTACCATAGGGCGACGCATGCTGTACCTCGTCGGTCAAAGTGGGCGCAGATGTTACCCAACACAATCATGGCTGGCAAGCCGAAATCAGACAGAAACTTCAGTTACCAGTTTTGCCAGCTCTTCGGCGTAACCGCGAACCTGCGTTTCGTCCTCGCCCTCGACCATGACCCGCACCAGCGGCTCTGTCCCGGACTTGCGTAAAAGTACGCGCCCACGACCGGCCATCGCCTGAGTGACACGATCACTCGCTTCCTTGACGGTCGGATGTTCGAGTGGATTCGCACCACCGCCAAACCGGACATTGATCAGCACCTGAGGACACTTGCGCAACGCCTGACGGGACTGAGCCAGGCCTTCAGCGCGCCTCTTCAGGGCCATCAACACCTGCAGCGCGGCAATAATTGCATCACCGGTGGTGGTATGACTGAAGCAGACAATGTGCCCCGAGTTTTCCCCGCCCACCTGCCAATCGCGTTCCAGCAACTCGGAGATCACGTAACGGTCGCCAACGTTGGCGCGCACAAAAGGAATAGACAGATCCGCCAAGGCCAATTCCAGCCCCAGGTTACTCATCAGCGTACCGACCACACCGCCCTGCAACTTGCCGCGCTCTTGCAGATCGCGAGCAATGATGAACAGCAACTCGTCACCGTCGACGACAGCGCCAGTGTGATCAACCATCTGGACCCGGTCACCATCTCCATCAAAGGCAATACCCAAATCGGCGTGCTCGGCCAATACGGCAGCTTGCAGCGGCTCCATATGGGTTGAACCGCAATTCTCATTGATGTTCAGGCCATTAGGATGAGCAGAAAGCACAACGACATCGGCCCCCAGCTCACGGAACACACTAGGCGCCACTTTATAGGTCGCACCATGAGCACAGTCGATCACGATTTTCAGCCCGGCAAAGCTGGTACCGGTCGGGACGCTGCTCTTGCAGAATTCGATATAACGGCCCGAGGCATCGTTGATTCGCGATACCTTGCCGATCTTGCTCGACTCAACCACGGTCATGGGGGTGTCGAGCAACTCTTCAATCATCAACTCGACTTCATCCGGAAGCTTGGTGCCCTTCCCGGAGAAAAATTTGATGCCGTTGTCGTCATGAGGGTTGTGCGAAGCGCTGATCACGATGCCGGCTTCAGCATGAAAGGTACGTGTCAGATAGGCGATGGCCGGCGTCGGCATCGGCCCCAGGAGCATCACATCAGCACCTGCCGAGGTCAGCCCGGCCTCAAGCGCCGACTCGAACATGTAACCAGAGATCCGGGTGTCCTTGCCCACGAGCACCTTGCAGGCACCCATGCTGCGAAATGCCATGCCTGCCGCCCAGCCAAGCTTGAGCATGAAATCAGGAGTAATCGGGTATTGACCGACTCGACCACGAATGCCGTCGGTGCCAAAGTATTTTTTGCTCATAAGTACTCCATCATTCTTATTCGGCTGATTCTACGGCGGCGATCATCCGCACCACATCGACGGTTTCGGCCACATCATGGACGCGCAATATACGCGCCCCCTTGATTGAAGCCAGTGCCGCGAGCGCCAAACCGCCATGCAGACGCTCTCCCACCGGCCGATTCAAGGCTTGCCCGATCATGCTCTTTCGCGAAACCCCGACCAACAGGGGCCGCCCCAAGGCATGCAAGGCCTCCATATGCTTAAACAAGCTCAGGTTGTGCTGCAAGGTTTTCGCGAAGCCGAAACCCGGATCGAGGATGATCCGCTCAGCAGGGATGCCTACCGACGCGCACTGAACCATGCGCTCGGCGAGAAACTCGCTGACCTCTTTCGTCACATCCTGGTACTGCGGATTGTCCTGCATGTCGCCCGGCTCACCGAGCATATGCATCAGACATACCGGCAAGCCGGTGGCCGCTGCCGCATCCAGAGCGCCATCTCGACGCAACGAACGCACATCATTGATCAAACCCGCCCCCAGCCTTGCGGTTTCACGCATAACTGCCGGCGTGGAGGTATCGACCGAGATGATCACATCGAGTTCACGACTGATGCGTTCAACGATAGGCGCTACCCGCTCGAGCTCTTCAAGCGGTGAAACCGCCCTGGCACCGGGGCGGGTCGATTCACCACCAACGTCGATCAGCGTCGCGCCAGCCGCCACCATCGCCTCAGCATGGCGCAGGGCCTCATCCAGCTGACTGTATCGGCCGCCATCGGAAAAGGAGTCGGGAGTGACATTGAGAATGCCCATGACATGCGTCTGGGCCAAATCAAGAACCCGGTTGCCGCAAGGCAACCGGGTCGAGGACTGAACAGAAGTCATTTCAAACCTTATACGTCAGCAGCCGGGCCACCGATTGGTGTTTCCGGACGCCCATCCTGCACAGCCGGAGGCGTACCGGAAGTATCGCTGCTACCAGACCAGTCGCGAGGTTCGCGAGGCGTACGACCCGCCATGATGTCATCGATCTGATCAGCATCGATCGTCTCGTACTTCATCAAGGCATCCGCCATGGCATCGAGCTTGTCACGGTTATCCGTAAGGATCTGTTTGGCCGTGCCGTAGCACTGGTCAATGATACTGCGTACTTCGGAGTCGATCAGTTTGGCTGTCTCGCCGGAGAAGCTGGCATGTTGACCACCGCCGCCACGACCGAGGAACACTTCGCCCTCTTCTTCGGCGTACATCAACGGACCGAGTTTTTCCGATAAGCCCCACTTGGTCACCATGTTCCGTGCGATCTGGCTGGCACGCATGATGTCGTTGGATGCACCGGTTGTGACACCGTCGAAGCCAAGGGTCATCTCTTCAGCGATACGACCGCCGTACAGCGAGCAGATCTGGCTGATCAGCGCACGCTTGGACAGGCTGTAGCGATCTTCTTCCGGCAGGAACATGGTCACACCGAGCGCACGACCGCGCGGGATGATAGACACTTTGTAGACCGGGTCATGCTCGGGGACAACGCGACCGACGATAGCGTGACCAGCTTCGTGATAAGCAGTGTTCTGCTTCTCTTTTTCGGACATGACCATGGATTTGCGCTCGGCACCCATCATGATCTTGTCTTTGGCCAGTTCGAACTCTTTCATCTCGACGATGCGCTTGCCGGCACGAGCCGCGAACAACGACGCCTCGTTCACCAGGTTGGCCAGGTCGGCACCGGAGAAACCAGGAGTACCACGCGCGATCACGGCCGGAGCGACGTCGTCACCCATTGGCACTTTGCGCATGTGGACTTTGA
The DNA here is from genome assembly GCF_044746425.1 of Pseudomonas sp. NPDC086112. Classification (NCBI taxonomy): domain Bacteria; kingdom Pseudomonadati; phylum Pseudomonadota; class Gammaproteobacteria; order Pseudomonadales; family Pseudomonadaceae; genus Pseudomonas; species Pseudomonas sp. NPDC086112. The sequence goes on from NZ_JBIVCD010000068.1 coordinate 3,866, forward strand.
GAATCTGCTCGCGACCACGGATATCCGGCAGACCGACCACGACCTGACGGTCGAAACGACCCGGACGCAGCAATGCAGGGTCCAGCACGTCGGGACGGTTGGTTGCTGCAATGACGATGATGCCGTCATTCATTTCGAAGCCGTCCATCTCCACCAGCAACTGGTTGAGTGTCTGTTCGCGCTCGTCGTGACCGCCACCCATGCCGGCACCACGGTGGCGACCGACGGCGTCGATTTCATCGATGAAGATGATGCATGGCGCGTGCTTCTTCGCCTGCTCGAACATGTCACGAACACGACTGGCACCGACACCGACGAACATCTCGACGAAATCGGAACCGGAAATGGTGAAGAACGGCACTTTGGCTTCGCCGGCAATCGCCTTGGCGATCAAGGTTTTACCAGTACCAGGAGGACCGACCATCAGCACGCCACGAGGAATGCGACCGCCCAAACGCTGGAACTTGCCCGGATCACGCAGGAATTCGACCAGCTCGCCAACTTCTTCCTTGGCTTCGTCGCAACCGGCAACGTCAGCCAAAGTAGTTTTTACCTGATCTTCGGAGAGCAGGCGCGCCTTGCTCTTGCCGAAGCTCATCGGCCCGCCCTTGCCACCGGCGCCGCCCTGCATCTGCCGCATGAAGAACATGAACACGGCGATGATTACGAGGATCGGGAAGCTTGCGACCAGGAGTTGAGTCCAGATGCTTTGCTGCTCAGGCTGCTTGCCTTCGACTACCACATGGTTATCCACGAGGTCGCCGATCAGGCCATTGTCCTGGATTGCCGGACGAATGGTCTTGAAGCTGTCGCCATCGTTGCGCTTGCCGGTAATCACGTAGCCATCAACCGCTACGCGCTCGACCTTGCCATCCTTGACCTGCTGGATGAAGTCGGAATAGTTGAGGGTCTGCGGCTCGTTAGGGCTGGAGAAGTTGTTCATCACCGTCACCAGGACAGCCG
>NZ_JBIVCD010000068.1:4838-5668 GCF_044746425.1 Pseudomonas sp. NPDC086112
CCGCGATGATCAACCACAGGATCAGATTCTTTGCCATAACGTTCAATTAACTACCCTCTGAAGCAAGCTCAGCTAATGGCGCGTGCTTCGCATGATATTCACCGGCCTAACTTACTACATTACCTACGGCTCTGGCAGGCGCCGTCTGTAACCCTTTGTGAAACACTTTCTACACAATATTCGCTAATGCTCACGGGACGAAATACGAAAAACCTATCGACCCGCAAAAAAACCTCGATTTACTCACTACGGCCGCGGTAGCCCCAAGCCAGCATGTATTGCTCGCGGGAACTGCCACGGGAAGAGTCCGGCTTGATCATCTGGACCTTGTCGAATTTCTGACGAGCGTCCTTCACGTAAGCATCAAACCCTTCGCCCTGAAACACCTTGATCACGAAATTACCACCCGGCTTGAGTATCCGAGCCGCCAGATCAAGAGCCAGCTCACATAGAAACATGGCTTTTGGCATGTCCACCTCAGGCGTACCACTCATATTGGGGGCCATATCGGAAAACACAAGGTCCACCTGCGAATTACCCACGGCTTCAAGGATCTGAGCGAGCACTTCGTCCTGGGTGAAGTCACCCTGGATGAAAGTCACGTCCGGAATGCTGTCCATTTCCAGGATGTCCGAGGCGATCAGACGCCCCTGACCACCGATCAGCCGACTAGTGACCTGCGACCAGCCGCCGGGCGCCGCACCCAGGTCGACAACGCTCATACCCGGACGGATCAGCTTGTATTTCTCCTGGACCTCCAGAAGCTTGTAACTCGCACGCGAGCGGTAACCATCCTTCTGCGCCTGCTTCACATAGGGATCATTGACATG
>NZ_JBIVCD010000068.1:5678-11321 GCF_044746425.1 Pseudomonas sp. NPDC086112
ATAAGGGTCGTGATTAATTGGGCGGATCCACGAACCCTCGGGTAAAATGGCCGCCATTTTACAGAATCCAGACTAAAGGGTCAGATTATGCCGCTCACTCAAGAGCAGAAGAAACAGTACAAATCCATTGGCCACCATCTGAAACCAGTTTTGATTGTGGCTGACAACGGTTTGACTGAAGGTGTGTTAGCCGAACTTGAACGCGCTTTGGCGGATCACGAGCTGATCAAAATCAAGCTCAACATCCTCGATCGCGAATCGCGCCTGGCAGCCATTGCAGAACTCTGCAAGGCCGGCAAAGCCGATCTGGTTCAGGTCATCGGCAAGATGGCACTGATTTACCGCAAGAACTTCAGCGTCAACAAGCAGCTGTCGAACGTCCATCGCTTCAAGTGATGACAAGGGTCAAGGGTGTGCTTCGCGCACCCTCACACTCCATCCCGGCACCGGTTGCATCACCAGCACCAGCCCGGAAAATCCCAGAACAAGATAGCTGAACAGCTGCCAATGCGCCGCCTGCGGCCAGCCGACGTGGACCGCGAAATACATCGCGCCCCCATACAGCGCCATCATCAGCAGTTGCCCACGAATATCGCGCCATAGACTGGCAAGGCCCTCGGCCTGAACCAGCACCAAAACCTGAAAAATCACACACGCTGCGGCAAATCCCACCATCAGCGTATTCAGCATGCCTGCAATTTCGTCGATCAGCAGCGGCGCCAGGCCTATTCGCCCCAGCACCGGCAGCAGACCGATGTGCAACAGCCACAGGCCGCCAACCCACAACATTTGGGTCAGCTGCCAAAGCATGGCGCCCGCACGTAGCGGGCGCCTTCTTTCAGAGGTGGCGAACTTCGACAATCTCATACTCGATAACGCCACCCGGCGTTTTCACGGCGACCACATCACCCTCTTCCTTGGCAATCAAGGCACGGGCCAGTGGCGAACCCACCGAAATCTTGCCGAGCTTGAAGTCAGCCTCATCCTCACCCACGATGTGGTAAGTGACGCGCTCATCCGTCTCGACGTTGGCGATTTCAACGGTGGTGCCGAAAATCACTTTGCCGGTGTGAGGAATGGTCGTGACATCGATGATGACCTGATTCTGAATCCGGCCTTCGATGTCACGAATCCGCGCCTCGACCATCCCCTGCTGCTCGCGAGCAGCGTGGTATTCGGCGTTTTCCTTCAAGTCACCCAACTCGCGGGCCGTGCCGATGTCCTGGCTGAGCTTCGGACGGACGACCTTGGTCAGGTGAGCGTGTTCTTCTTCCAGGGCTTTCGCGCCCTGGACGGTCATTGGGTATTTGATCATGCCTTCAATCCTGCGTGTAGATCCTGCAAGCGGCGCACGGTCTTCTCGGGACCGAACTTCAGCGCTTCACAGATAGCTTCGCCAGCAGCAATGGTAGTGGTGCAGTAGATCTTGTGCTGCAAGGCATTACGACGAATGGAATAGGAATCGGCGATCGACTGGCGACCTTCGGTGGTGTTGATGATCAGGGTGACTTCGTCATTCTTGATCATGTCGACCACGTGCGGACGCCCCTCGGTCACCTTGTTCACACGGCGCACTTTCAGGCCTGCGGCTTCGATCAGCCTGGCAGTACCGGCGGTGGCGACCACTTCGAAGCCCAAGTTGATCAGATCACGGGCCACGCCTGCAACCAGTGGCTTGTCATCGTCACGCACGCTGATGAACGCGGTGCCGCCAGTCGGCAGCACTTCGCTGGCGCCCATCTGGGCTTTGGCAAAGGCTTCGCCGAAGGTATCGCCCACGCCCATCACTTCACCGGTGGACTTCATCTCTGGGCCCAGGATCGGGTCCACGCCAGGGAATTTGGCGAATGGGAACACCGCCTCTTTCACGCTGTAGAAGTTCGGAATGATTTCTTTGGTGAAGCCGATTTCCTTCAGGGTTTTACCGGCCATCACGCGAGCCGCGATCATTGCCAGGGAAACACCGATGCACTTGGACACGAACGGAACGGTACGGGAAGCGCGCGGGTTGACTTCGATGACGTAGATGTCTTCGCCTTGCAGCGCCAACTGAACGTTCATCAGGCCGACAACGCCCAGTTCCAGGGCCATTTTCTTGACCTGTTCGCGCATCTCGTCCTGGATGTGAGCAGGCAGCGAGTACGGCGGCAGGGAGCACGCGGAGTCACCGGAATGAACGCCGGCCTGCTCGATGTGCTGCATGATCGCGCCGATCACCACGTCGGTGCCGTCGCAGACTGCATCCACGTCCATTTCGATGGCGCAGTTGAGGAAGTGATCGAGCAGCACCGGGCTGTCGTTGGACACTTTCACCGCATCACGCAGGTAGCGCTTGAGTTCTTCTTCTTCGTAGACGATTTCCATCGCGCGGCCGCCCAGTACGTAGGACGGACGAACCACCAGCGGGTAACCGATCTTGGCCGCGGCACGAATCGCTTCGTCTTCGCTGCGCACGGTAGCGTTTGGCGGCTGACGCAGGTTCAGACGCTCAACCATTTGCTGGAAGCGCTCACGGTCTTCGGCACGGTCGATGGCGTCAGGGCTGGTGCCGATGATTGGCACGCCAGCTTCTTCCAGGGCACGCGCCAGTTTCAACGGAGTCTGGCCGCCGTACTGGACGATCACGCCTTTCGGCTTCTCGACGCGGACGATTTCCAGTACGTCTTCCAGGGTCACTGGTTCGAAGTACAGGCGATCGGAAGTGTCGTAGTCGGTGGAAACGGTTTCCGGGTTGCAGTTGACCATGATGGTCTCGTAACCGTCTTCGCGCAGGGCCAGTGCCGCGTGTACGCAGCAATAGTCGAACTCGATGCCCTGGCCGATACGGTTTGGACCGCCGCCGAGGATCATGATCTTGTCGCGACCCGACGGCGCGGCTTCGCACTCTTCCTCGTACGTCGAGTAGAGGTAAGCGGTGTCGGTGGCGAACTCGGCCGCGCAGGTGTCAACGCGCTTGTAGACCGGGAAGATTTCCAGCTTGTGACGGTGACGACGCAGAGCCTTCTCGGTCACGCCCAGCAGCTTGGCCAGACGCATGTCGGAGAAACCTTTGCGCTTGAGGCGGAACATCACGTCGTGGTCGATGCTGGCCAGACCCAGGGTCTTGACCTTCTCTTCTTCCTTAATCAGATCTTCGATCTGCACCAGGAACCACGGATCGATCATGTTCATGCCGAAAATATCTTCGACCGACAGGCCGGCGCGGAACGCGTCAGCGACGTACCAGATACGCTCGGCGCCCGGCACGGTCAGTTCGCGCTTGAGGATGCTCATGCTTTCCGGGTTGCTCAGGTCGAGCTTCTCGTCCAGGCCGCAAACGCCCACTTCCAGACCGCGCAGGGCTTTCTGCAGGGATTCCTGGAAGGTCCGGCCGATGGCCATGACTTCACCGACCGACTTCATTTGAGTGGTCAGGCGTGCGTCGGCTTTCGGGAATTTCTCGAAGGCGAAGCGTGGCAGCTTGGTGACGACGTAGTCGATGGACGGCTCGAAGGACGCCGGGGTCTTGCCACCGGTGATGTCGTTCGACAGCTCGTCGAGGGTGTAACCGACAGCCAGTTTTGCCGCGACCTTGGCGATCGGGAAACCGGTGGCTTTCGAGGCCAGGGCCGAGGAACGGGATACCCGCGGGTTCATCTCGATCACAACCATGCGGCCGGTATTCGGGCAGATGCCGAACTGGACGTTGGAACCGCCAGTCTCGACGCCGATCTCGCGCAGTACCGCCAGGGAGGCGTTACGCAGGATCTGGTATTCCTTGTCGGTCAGGGTCTGTGCTGGCGCAACAGTGATCGAGTCACCGGTGTGCACGCCCATCGGGTCGAAGTTTTCGATGGAGCAGACGATGATGCAGTTGTCCTTCTTATCGCGGACAACCTCCATTTCGTACTCTTTCCAGCCGATCAGCGATTCGTCGATCAGCAGCTCTTTGGTCGGCGACAGGTCCAGACCGCGGGCGCAGATTTCTTCGAACTCTTCACGGTTGTAAGCGATACCGCCACCGGTGCCGCCCATGGTGAAGGACGGACGAATGATGCACGGGAAGCCGAGACGCTCGAGAACCGCGTTGGCCTCTTCCATGCTGTGGGCAATACCCGAACGCGGGCAGTCCAGACCGATGGATTTCATCGCCTTGTCGAAGCGCGAACGGTCTTCGGCCTTGTCGATGGTGTCAGCGTTGGCGCCGATCATTTCTACGCCGAACTTCTCCAGAACGCCTTCGCGCTCCAGGTCCAGGGCACAGTTCAGAGCGGTTTGGCCGCCCATGGTTGGCAGCAGCGCGTCCGGACGCTCTTTCTCGATGATCTTGGCAACGGTCTGCCACTTGATCGGTTCGATGTAGGTGGCGTCGGCCATGGCCGGGTCGGTCATGATGGTCGCCGGGTTGGAGTTCACCAGGATGACGCGGTAACCCTCCTCGCGCAGGGCTTTACAGGCCTGGGCGCCGGAGTAGTCGAATTCGCAGGCCTGGCCGATCACGATCGGGCCAGCGCCGAGAATCAGGATGCTTTTAATGTCTGTACGTTTTGGCATGGGTTGTCACTCAAATCCGCAGGTCAGTCGGCAAGCCGTCTTGTTCAATCTCTGAAGCCTTGAGGGGGCCACCGGTTTCGGGACCGCCCTCAGGCTTCGCTACATCAGGGCGAGCGATTAGCGTCGCTTGGCCATTTCGTTGATGAAGCGATCAAACAGTGGCGCTACGTCGTTCGGGCCAGGGCTGGCTTCAGGGTGACCCTGGAAGCTGAAGGCGCTCTTGTCGGTACGCTCGATGCCTTGCAGGGTGCCGTCGAACAGCGATTTGTGGATCGCCCGAACGTTGCCTGGCAGGGTCGCTTCGTCTACCGCAAAACCGTGGTTCTGGCTGGTGATCATCACCACACCGCTGTCCAGATCCTGGACCGGGTGGTTGGCACCGTGGTGGCCATGGCCCATTTTCAGGGTCTTGGCGCCGGAGGCCAGAGCCAGCAGTTGGTGACCGAGGCAGATGCCGAACACCGGAATCTCGGTTTCCAGCACGTCCTTGATCGCCTGGATCGCGTAGTCGCATGGCTCAGGGTCGCCCGGGCCGTTGGACAGGAACACGCCATCCGGTTTCAGTGCCAGCGCTTCTGCGGCTGGAGTCTGTGCAGGCACCACGGTCACGCGGCAACCGCGCTCGACCAGCATGCGCAGGATGTTGACCTTGACGCCGTAGTCGTAGGCCACCACGTGGTACGGCAGTTCGGAGGCGTCGATAGTCGCGTGGCTGTCGGTTTTCAGATCCCAGACAGTCGAGCGCCACTCGTACTTCTCTTTGGTGCTGACGACTTTCGCCAGGTCCATGCCTTTGAGGCCAGGGAAACCCTGAGCGGCGGCGATGGCGGCTTCTTCGGAAATGTTGTCACCGGCCATGATGCAGCCGTTCTGCGCGCCTTTCTCACGCAGGATGCGTGTCAGGCGGCGAGTGTCGATACCGGCGATTGCCACCACATTGTTGGCTTTCAGGTAGTCGGACAGAGACATCGTGTTGCGCCAGTTGCTCGCAACCAGTGGCAGGTCACGGATGACCAGGCCAGCGGACCAGACGCGATCGGACTCGGCGTCTTCCGGCGTGGTGCCGGTATTGCCAATGTGCGGGTAAGTCAGGGGGCCGCGCGGGGGGGC
>NZ_JBIVCD010000068.1:11331-14268 GCF_044746425.1 Pseudomonas sp. NPDC086112
GAGTGACGTATGGACACGTCACCCCGCTTCTTCATCGAATTATTCTGCGCGCTTTTAGTGGACACACTAAAGCTGTAGCTTACAGAAAAAGGCATTTTTGGTCTACCGCCAATGAGCCCTAAAGGCCGGAGAATGCGACAGGACGTCGCTTGGCAGTTTAAAACCGGGCTCAAACGCTGAGTTTGAACCCGATTTCGGGCACATCTTACCGCAGGTCGAGCACGTCTTGCATGTCGTAAAGGCCTGGTTCACGACCGTCCAGCCACAAAGCTGCCCGTACCGCGCCCTTGGCGAAGGTCATACGGCCGGATGCCTTGTGCGTGATTTCCAGTCGCTCACCCTCGCAGGCGAACAGCACCGTGTGATCACCGACCACATCACCACCGCGAACAGTCGCGAAACCGATCGTTTCACGCTCACGCACACCGGTATGACCTTCACGACCATAGACCGCCACCTTCTGCAGATCACGATCCAGCGCGCTGGCGATCACTTCGCCCATGCGCAGAGCCGTGCCTGAAGGCGCATCGATCTTGTGCCGATGATGAGCCTCGATGATTTCGATATCAGCGTCATCGCCCAGCACACGAGCCGCCATGTCGAGCAGCTTCAGCGACAGGTTTACACCAACACTGAAATTGGCCGCGAACACAATCGCAATATCCTTGCTCGCCTCGACCAGCAACTGCTTCTGCGCCGCGTCCAGCCCCGTGGTGCCGATCACCATGGACTTGCCTGCTTTACGGCAGAACTCCAGGTTCTTCAGCATCACTTCCGGGAGCGTGAAGTCGATCAACACATCGAACTCATCGGCCACCGCATCCAGCTTGCCGGACAGCGGCACACCGATTCGCCCCAGCGATGCCAGCTCACCAGCATCCACGCCAATGAGTGTGCTGCCGGGGCGCACAATGGCTGCCGTCAGGCCGGTAAGCGGCGCACGCTGCTGCACCGCCTCGACCAGAATCTTGCCCATGCGCCCGGCAGCGCCCATCACAGCTATACGTCGCATGCCGACTCCTTACAAATCGCCGAAGAAGCGCTTCACGCCTTCGAACCAACCGGTGGTTTTCGGCGAATGACTGTTGTCACCCGCCAGAGAGCTGCGCAACTCCTCCAGCAATTCGCGCTGACGACGACCCAGGTTAACCGGGGTTTCGACCGCCACGCGGCACATCAGGTCACCCGCACCGCCACCACGAACCGGTGCGACGCCTTTGCCGCGAACACGGAACTGCTTACCGGTCTGAGTCCCTTCCGGAATCTTCAGCTTGACCCGACCATCAAGGGTCGGAATCTCCAGTTCTCCGCCCAGCGCTGCATCGACGAAGCTGATTGGCACTTCGCAGAACAGGTGCTTGCCGTCACGCTGGAAGATCGCGTGCTCGCGCACGTTGATTACCACGTACAAGTCGCCGGTCGGACCACCCTGCGCACCCGCCTCGCCTTCACCAGACAAGCGAATACGGTCGCCAGTATCGACACCGGCCGGCACTTTCACCGACAGGGTCTTGTACTCTTCGACACGACCTTCGCCGCGGCAGGAATCGCACGGATCGGAAATGATCTTGCCTTGGCCATGGCAGCGTGGGCAGGTCTGCTGCACCGAAAAGAAGCCCTGCTGCATGCGTACCTGACCGATACCGCCGCACGTCGGGCACGTGATCGGCGAGGAGCCTTTCTTGGCGCCCGAGCCATCGCACGGCTTGCAGTTGACCAATGTCGGAACACGGATATTCACGGTCGTGCCGCGCACCGCTTCTTCCAGGTTCAGCTCCAGGGTGTAACGCAGATCGCTGCCGCGCTGAGCGCCGCCACGAGCACCGCCGCGACCGCCACCGAAGAAGTCACTGAAGACATCGCCAAAGATGTCGGAGAAATTCTGACCGCCAAACCCGGCACCGCCGCCACCCATGCTCGGGTCGACACCGGCATGACCGTATTGATCATAGGCCGCGCGCTTGCTGGAATCGGACAGCACTTCGTAGGCCTCGTTGGCCTCCTTGAACATATCTTCCGACGCTTTGTCATCGGGATTACGGTCCGGGTGATGCTTCATCGCCAGGCGACGGTAGGCCTTCTTCAGGTCCGCTTCGCTTGAGCCACGCTCAACACCCAATACTTCGTAATAGTCACGCTTTGCCATAAGTCTTTGCACTCTTAAGGACGTTCGGCAAACCTCTCCTGAGCCTCGCCAAACTCGTTGAGCCCCAATACAGGCCCGGACCCAACTCACGTCAATTCAACGATCCTGGTCTTTGATTCGATGCGGTACTTTCGACTCGAAAGGCAGGAGCATTTTCGGTCATACCGCCAGCATTCGAGCGTTGTCGCATGCTGTAAAAATTCGCTTACTCCAGACACGCCAACGCGGGAGCAAGCTCCCGCGCGGCGACATCCTACCAGTCACCGCCTGAAGGCAGTCAACCGGGCGACCAACAACTTACTTGTGGTCTTTGACTTCTTCGAACTCGGCATCGACGACGTCGTCAGCTTTTTCAGCTTTCTCGTCGTGCGGTGCCGCGCCTTCAGCTGGCTGAGCCTGGTCGGCGTACATCTTCTGAGCCACTGGCGCGGAGACTTTGGACAGCTCTTCAACCTTGGCTTCGATAGCGGCCTTGTCGTCGCCTTTGATGGCGGTTTCCAGGGCAACTACAGCGGCTTCGATTGCAGTCTTCTCTTCAGCGCTCACTTTATCGCCAGCATCAGCGACCATTTTGCGCGTCGAGTGAACCAGGGCATCGCCTTGGTTACGGGCGCTGGCCAGCTCTTCGAACTTGCGGTCTTCTTCAGCGTTCACTTCAGCATCGCGAACCATCTGCTGAATTTCTTCCTCGGACAGACCGGAGTTGGCCTTGATCACGATCGACTGAGTCTTGACGGTAGCCTTGTCTTTCGCGCCGACGAGCAGAATGCCGTAGGCGTCGATGTAAGAAC
>NZ_JBIVCD010000068.1:14278-14540 GCF_044746425.1 Pseudomonas sp. NPDC086112
GCCGTTGGCGTGGATGTCGAAGGTCACTTAGATTTGTGGCACGCCACGTGTTGCTGGTGGTATCTCGGCCAGGTCGAACTTGCCCAGGGACTTGTTCTGTGCGGCTTGCTTACGCTCACCTTGCAGTACGTGAATGGTCACTGCGCCCTGATTGTCGTCGGCAGTCGAGAACACTTGCGATTTCTTGGTAGGAATCGTGGTGTTTTTCTCGATCAGCGCGGTCATTACGCCGCCCATGGTTTCGATACCCAGAGTCAGCGGG
>NZ_JBIVCD010000069.1:0-1092 GCF_044746425.1 Pseudomonas sp. NPDC086112
GAGAACCTTGGCGAGTTTGTCTTGCTGGTCTTGGTTCAATGCAATAGCACTGGTCACTTCAACGTCTACCGACTTCTCTTGTTCAGCCTTGTACAGGTCGAACAGAGCGGATATCTCCGGCAAAAGCGGGAGACGGTCGTTTTCGGCAACGACGTTAATGAAGTTCTGTGCCTTGGCATCAAACTTGTCGCCGCACACGTCAATAAACGTGGCGGCCTTGTTTGCGCTCGTCAGTCGCGGGGCCTTGAGCACGCGCTGCATGGTGTCGTCTTGCGACACTGCTGCAGCCTGGCCGAGCATGGCTGTCCAAGAGGCCAGTTGCTGGTGGGCCTTAGCGTAAGGTCGGGCCAACGTGGTCAATTCTGCCATGATCGCCCTCGCTTAAATTTCAGCAGCCAGTTTGTTTACCAGCTCCGCGTGCGCGTTTTGATCGATTGTGGCACCCAGGATCTTCTCGGCGCCGCCGACAGCCAGTGCACCCAGTTGGGCACGCAGCGCGTCTTTGACACTGTTCAGTTCCTGCTCGATCTCGGCCTGAGCCTGAACCTTCACACGGTCAGCGTCGATACGGGCTTTTTCAACAGCCTCGTCAACGATCTGATTACCGCGTTTCTTGGCTTGCTCAATGATTTCAGCTGCCTGAGCTTTCGCTTCGCGCAGTTGCTGACCCACTTTCTCATGGGCCAACTCCAGGTCGCGAGCTGCTCGGCTGGCAGCGTCCAGTCCATCCGCGATCTTCTTCTGACGTTCGTGCAAAGCCGCGATGACCGGAGGCCACACGAACTTCATGCAAAACAGTACAAAAATGAAGAACGCAACGGACTGGCCAATCAGGGTTGCATTAATGTTCACGCCAACACCTCGCTCGTTCGTTGCACATCACACCAATCAACTCGAAGGTTCGAGTGATTAGCCAGCGAGTTGACCAACGAATGGGTTCGCGAAGGTGAAGAACAAAGCGATACCAACACCGATCATGGTTACGGCGTCGAGCAGACCGGCAACGATGAACATTTTGACTTGCAGCATTGGAACCATTTCTGGCTGACGCGCTGCGCCTTCCAGGAACTTGCCGCCCAACAGGCCGAAACC
>NZ_JBIVCD010000069.1:1102-10808 GCF_044746425.1 Pseudomonas sp. NPDC086112
GGACTATCAACAGTGCAACAGCGATAGCGGTTAGACCAACTACAGTTTCCATCTTTCCTCCCGACTTTTACGTCGTATGGTTTAGGTTTTTTAGATTTTAAAGCGGTAAAACAAATCGTTTCATAGCCCTGTTCGGGCACCCACCCGTTTTACCGGGTGGGACATCAGACTAGTCGAGACTGGTCTTAATGGTTCTCTTCGTGCGCCATCGACAGGTAGACGATGGTCAGCATCATGAAGATAAACGCCTGCAGGGTGATGATCAGGATGTGGAACACAGCCCACGCCCACTGCAGAACTACGCCCAGGCCGCTAAGCCAGAGCAGACCGCTGCCGAACATCACAGCAATCAGAATGAAGACCAGCTCGCCGGCGTACATGTTGCCGAACAGACGCAGTGCCAGAGAGATTGGCTTGGCCACCAGCGTCACGAACTCAAGCAGGAAGTTCACCGGAATCAGCAGGGCTTGAACGAAGATGTTCTTGCTGCCGAACGGGTGCAGGGTCAGTTCGCCAATGAAACCGCTGATGCCCTTGACCTTGATGCTGTAGAAAATGATCAACGCGAATACCGACAGGGACATACCCAGGGTCGCATTCGGGTCAGTGGTAGGAACGGCACGGAAGACCAGGTGCGGGTCGCCCGTAATGATGGCAGCCAGCTTCGGAATCCAGTCAACCGGTACCAGGTCGACGGCGTTCATCAGGAACACCCAGACAAAAATCGTCAGGGCCAATGGCGCGATCAATGGATTACGGCCGTGGAAAGTATCTTTCACGCTGCCGTCAACGAACTCGATCATAACCTCGACGAAGTTCTGCAAAGCACCAGGCTGACCGGACGTCGCCTTCTTTGCCGCCATGCGGAAAAGAAGAACGAAAATCAGACCCAACGCGACCGACCAGCCGAGCGTATCGACGTGGAAAGCCCAGAAGCCCATTTCTTTGGCTTCTGCTGCGGTGTGGGCAAAACCCCACCCGCCAGTTGGATGCTGACCGAAGGTCAGGTTCTGCAAGTGGTGCTGGATATAGCCCGAAGCGGTTGTCTCTGCCATGGTTGCCTCAAACGCCCTAAGGTCTCGAAAGTCTTGTTCTCATTAGCAGGGGAGCGAACCAGCTAACCAGTTGGGTCAGCACGAAGACGCCGAATACTGCTAACGGCGCCAATGGCTTCACACCTGCGAACGTCAATGCAAACAGCACTGCCGTCAAAATCAGTTTGCCCGCCTCGCCGGCATAAAAAGACCGGACGATGGCTTGAGCTGCTCGGGCGCCGGAAAACCGAAATGCCCTGTGAGCGAAATAAATATTGGGAAGCAAGGCTATCAGGCCTCCGCAGAGTCCCGAGTACCCGGCAACGACTCCATGCCATTGCCAGAGCGCCAAAGCGGCAATCAGCAAAACGACAAATTGAGCCATTAACACCGGAAAAACTGCCAGGCGATGGAACGGCAAGCGGTCTGGCGTGCGGTTTTCCATCTCTTTTGCTCCCCAATGGTCGGCTGCCAGAATTCAATAACTTGGCATAATTTGTGCCGACAAAATGCGCGCAGAGTATAGGGGCGGTTCTGCCCCTATTCAACTGTCAGGTAGTGATTTCCGACTTCACGCTACATGAGGAATTGTTTCAGCGGATGTGTGCGAGCACACCTTGAAGCTCATCAAGAGAGTTGTAGCCGATCACCAGCTGCCCCTTACCCTTCTTTCCGTGGCGGATCTGCACCGCAGAGCCTAGGCGCTCGGCCAGACGCTGCTCGAGTCGGGTGATATCCGGGTCCGGTTTTGCCGGTTCCACAGGCTCCGGTTTGCCACTCAACCACTGGCGAACCAGTGCTTCAGTCTGGCGCACAGTCAGCCCCCGTGCGACAACGTGTCGCGCCCCTTCAACTTGTTGATTTTCCGGCAAACCGAGCAAGGCACGGGCATGACCCATTTCCAGGTCGCCGTGAGACAGCATGGTCTTGATGACTTCCGGCAGCGCAATCAGACGCAACAGATTGGCCACGGTGACGCGGGACTTACCCACAGCCTCGGCAACTTGTTGCTGAGTCAGCTGGAATTCCTGCTGCAAACGCTGCAAGGCCACCGCTTCTTCGATCGGATTGAGGTCTTCACGCTGGATGTTCTCGATCAGCGCCATGGCGATGGCGGTTTCATCCGGCACATCGCGAACCATTGCCGGGATGGTTTCCTGGCCAGCCTGCTGGCTGGCACGCCAGCGGCGTTCGCCGGCGATGATTTCGAAGCGCCCGCTGCCGATCGGGCGCACCACGATCGGCTGCATCACGCCCTGGGCCCTGATCGACTGCGCCAGCTCTTCCAGCGCCTGAGGATCCATGTCCCGACGCGGCTGGTACTTGCCACGCTGGATCAGGTCCAGGGGCAGGTGCTGCAGCTCACGCTGATCGGCTTGTACCGCTTGCTCTTCCAGCGAGCTGACAGTCGGACCACTCAGCAGTGCATCCAGTCCACGTCCGAGACCTCGTTTCTTGACGGCCATGGGGATTCCTTAAGTTGCCTGAGCAGCGGCGATGCGTGAGTTTTTGCGCTGACGGCGAACCATCTCGCCAGCCAATGCAAGATAGGCAATCGCGCCCCGCGATGATTTGTCGTACGCCAGCGCCGGCATGCCATAGCTTGGCGCTTCGGCCAAGCGGATGTTGCGTGGAATGACGGTGTCGTAGAGCTGATCGCCGAAGTGTTCCTTGAGCTGCGCCGATACGTCGTTCATCAGGCTCAGACGCGGGTCGTACATGGTTCGCAACAGGCCTTCGACTTTCAGGTTCGGGTTCAGCAGTTCGGCAATGCGCTTGATGTTATCCACAAGGTCGCTCAACCCTTCGAGCGCGAAGTACTCGCACTGCATGGGGATAATCACCCCGTCGGCGGCAACCAGCGCATTGAGCGTCAACATCGACAGCGACGGCGGGCAGTCGATCAAAATGTAATCGTAGTTTTCACGGATCGGCGCCAACGCACTGCGTAGACGGCTTTCCTTCATCTGCATTTCCAGCAGAACGACTTCGGCCGCGGTCAGGTCGCGGTTGGCCGGCAGCAATTGATAACCGCCATGCTCGGAATAGTGCATGGCCTGGGCCAGATCGCATTCGCCGATCAGCAGGTCGTAGACCGAGTTTTCCAGGCCGTGTTTATCCACACCGCTACCCATCGTGGCGTTGCCCTGTGGATCGAGATCGATCAACAGCACCCGACGCTTGGTAGCGACCAGGGAAGCTGCGAGGTTGATGCAGGTGGTGGTCTTGCCCACACCACCCTTTTGGTTCGCTATCGCGAATACCTTAGCCAATCATGCCGTGCGGCGCAGTATCAGCAGATGGCGTTGGCCTTGGCAACCGGGTACGGCCAGGGCGTGTTCGCTATCGAGGTGGAAGTCTGCCGGCAATGCTACCAGCTCATCAGCGGGATGAACGCCCTTCATTGCCAGCCAACGTGTTTCGGTGTCGCCCAAATGGCGAGTCCAGTTGCTGAAGTTCTCCATGCTGCTGAACGCCCGGGAAATGATCCCGTTGAATGGCAGTTCCGGCTGGAAGGCTTCGACGCGACTGTGGATAACTTGCAGGTTATCCAGTTTGAGTTCGAGTTTGACCTGGGTCAGGAAGCGGGTTTTCTTGCCGTTGCTGTCCAGGCAGGTCACTTGCGACTCGGGAAACAGGATCGCCAGGGGAATCCCTGGCATGCCGCCGCCACTGCCCACATCCAGCCAACGGCCGTTTTCGATGAAGGACATAACGCTCAGGCTGTCGAGCAAATGCCGTGAAACCATTTCGTCTGGATCACGCACGGCCGTGAGGTTGTAGGCCTTGTTCCATTTTATCAACAGGGCCAGATAACCCAGCAGCTGTGCATGCTGGGCTTCCGTCAGGTTGACACCGAGCTGGCGCGCGCCTGTGGATAACTCTTCGGCGTGTTGCGAGGTAACCAACGAACTCAAGCGCTTTGCTCCAACTGACGGCCCGCGCCGCGTTTTTTCAAATGAATCATCAACAGCGAAATCGCTGCCGGGGTTACGCCCGGGATACGCGACGCCTGGCCCAAAGTCTCTGGACGGGTCGCGCCGAGCTTGCTCTGGATCTCTTTCGAGAGACCGGAGATGTTCGTGTAATCGATATCCACAGGCAGTTTGGTGTCTTCGCTGGCCCGCAAGCGCGCGATTTCATCCTGTTGACGATCGATGTAACCGGCATATTTGGTCTTGATTTCGACCTGTTCGGCGACCTGTGGATCTTCTGCGCCCCCACCGGTCACAGCGATCAGACCAGCGTAGTCGATTTCCGGACGGCTCAGCAGGTTGAGCAAATTGTATTCGTGGGTCAGCGGCGTACCGAATTTCTCGGAAATCGCATCGCCCTGCTCGGTACCCGGGCGAACCCAGGTACTTTTCAGGCGTTGCTCTTCCAGATCGATGCTTTCGCGTTTCTTGCAGAACGCTGCCCAACGCACGTCATCCACCAGACCCAATTCGCGACCTTTTTCGGTCAAGCGCAGGTCGGCGTTGTCTTCGCGCAGGATCAAACGGTATTCGGCGCGGGATGTGAACATCCGATACGGTTCCTGGGTACCCAGAGTAATCAGGTCGTCGACCAAAACGCCGATGTACGCTTCGTCGCGACGCGGGCACCAGGCGTCTTTGCCCTGCGCACGCAGTGCGGCGTTGGCTCCGGCCAGTAAACCCTGGGCGCCGGCTTCTTCGTAACCGGTGGTGCCATTGATTTGCCCGGCGAAGAACAGACCGCCAATCACTTTGGTTTCCAGGCTGTACTTCAGGTCACGCGGGTCGAAGTAGTCGTACTCGATGGCGTAGCCCGGACGAACGATGTGCGCGTTTTCCATGCCGCGGATCGATTGAACGATCTGCAATTGCACATCGAACGGCAAGGATGTGGATATCCCGTTCGGGTACAGCTCGTGGGTGGTCAGACCTTCCGGCTCGATGAAGACCTGGTGGCTTTCCTTGTCGGCAAAGCGGTGGATCTTGTCTTCGATCGATGGGCAATAACGCGGGCCGATGCCTTCGATCAACCCCGCATCGGAATACATCGGCGAACGATCAAGGTTGGCAGCAATAATTTCGTGGGTGCGGGCGTTGGTGTGGGTAATCCAGCAGCTGACCTGTTTCGGATGCTGCTCTTTGGAACCCATGAACGACATCACCGGAATCGGCGTATCCCCCGCTTGCTCGGTCATCACCGAGAAATCCACAGAGCGACCGTCGATACGCGGCGGTGTACCGGTTTTCAGGCGACCGACACGCAATGGCAGTTCACGCAGACGATGAGCGAGGGCAATCGACGGCGGATCACCGGCGCGACCTCCGGAATAATTCTGCATGCCGATGTGGATAAGTCCACCGAGGAAGGTGCCGGTGGTCAACACCACGGAATCTGCGAAGAAACGCAGGCCCATTTGGGTGACAACTCCGCGCACTTGTTCCTGCTCGACGATCAGGTCGTCAGCAGCCTGTTGAAATATCCACAGGTTCGGCTGGTTTTCCAAAGCTTCGCGAACAGCGGCCTTGTACAGAACCCGATCTGCCTGAGCGCGGGTTGCACGCACGGCTGGGCCTTTGCGGCTGTTCAATACGCGAAACTGAATACCGCCTTTATCGGTAGCCATGGCCATCGCGCCGCCCAGGGCATCGATTTCTTTAACCAAATGGCTTTTGCCGATCCCGCCAATGGCTGGGTTGCAACTCATGGCACCGAGGGTTTCCACGTTATGCGTCAGCAACAGGGTTTTTGCCCCCATACGTGCTGACGCCAGTGCTGCCTCGGTACCGGCATGACCGCCGCCGATGACGATCACTTCAAAACGGGAAGGGAAATCCACCACGCACCTCGTGCCTGCTTCAGTCAGGTAATCCGGAAATAGTTTGAGCTCAGGTTTTTGGACCTGGTCGGCAAGTATAGGGACTTCGCCCTTCCTAAAGAACCCTTTGCACAAAATTTAACCAGCTGTGGAGAAGTCGGGGTTATAGAAATTAAAAAGAGAGAAATTTATTAAATCTTTGTTTTTATGTTTATTTCTACTGAGCCACCTTTCTGTGGATAGATTGCTACAGCCCTTTATTTTCAATATGTACAGCGATTCAAAACCCTGTGGTCATGTACCAAGGAGGCCCTTGGATAACCGGTGTAAGCCTGTGGATGAAAGGGGTGGTTATCCACAGAGGTGGTTATCTTCAGTTTTGGGGCCCTGTTATCAACTGCCCTTAGCGGCACTTATTCACAGGGCTTAATCCACAGAAAAGCCGCCGAATGAGCAAATTCTGGGCAAGGGAAATCCGCTCAAGCGAAGAATCTGCTTCGGCACTGGGAAAAAAATTTCAGAAAAGGAGAGAGCAGACAGGCCCGAGTGGCCTGTCTGTGAACTGCGGAAGGGACTATTTACCGATACAGAAGCTGGAAAAGATCCTTCCCAGCAGATCATCGGAGCTGAATGCGCCGGTGATTTCGCCCAAAGACTGCTGCGCCTGCCGCAAATCTTCGGCCAACAGTTCACCAGCACCCGCTAACGTCAGCTGCGCACGGCCATGCTCAAGGGACGCACTCGCATGACGCAGTGCCTCCAGGTGACGCCTGCGAGCACTGAAGCTACTTTCGGAGGTCTGCTCGTAACCCATGCAGGCCTTGAGGTGTTCGCGTAACAGTTCCAGTCCCATGCCAGCGGATTTGGCACTGAGACTGATGGTGACATGGCCATCGCCACTGACCTCCAGGGCAATCGCTTCCCCCGTCAGGTCAGCCTTGTTGCGGATAAGGGTAACTTTTGCCGGGTCCGGGCGGGTTTCGAGGAATTCAGGCCACAAGGCAAAGGGATCAAGAGCCTCGGGAGCCGTGGCATCGACCACCAGCAAGACCCGATCTGCCTCGCCGATAGCTTTCAATGCCCGTTCGACGCCAATTTTTTCCACCTGATCATCGGTATCGCGCAAGCCGGCAGTGTCGACCACGTGCAACGGCATGCCATCAATGTGGATATGTTCGCGAAGAATATCCCGGGTCGTGCCGGCAATCTCGGTCACGATCGCGGCTTCGCGTCCGGCCAAGGCATTCAGAAGGCTGGACTTGCCGGCATTCGGCCGGCCGGCGATCACCACGGTCATACCGTCACGCAGCAAGGCCCCCTGCCCGGCTTCACGCAGCACTGTGGATAATTCGTCGCGCACTTTGTCGAGCATGCTCAGGACATGACCATCGGCGAGGAAGTCGATTTCTTCTTCGGGGAAGTCGATGGCTGCTTCGACGTAAATACGCAGGCCTATCAGTTGCTCGGTGAGGTTATGCACACGCTGGGAAAACGCACCCTGCAACGAACGCAGGGCATTTCGTGCCGCCTGTGCAGAACTTGCCTCGATCAAGTCGGCAATGGCTTCGGCCTGAGCCAGATCGAGCTTGTCGTTGAGGAAGGCACGCTCGCTGAATTCACCTGGTCGGGCCAGACGACAGCCCAGCTCCAGGCAACGTTTGAGCAACATATCCAGAACGATCGGCCCGCCGTGGCCCTGCAGTTCAAGCACATCTTCGCCGGTGAACGAGTTCGGTCCAGGGAAATAAAGCGCGATGCCTTCGTCCAGAACCTCTTCGTTTGCACTGAGGAACGGGCCGTAATGGGCAAACCGCGGTTTCAGTTCGCGACCGCTGATGGCTTTGGCCGCCAGACTCGCCAGCGGCCCGGAAATACGGACGATGCCCACACCGCCGCGACCTTGAGCGGTGGCGACGGCAGCGATGGTTTCACGAGGAACGCTCATAAACCGGTATCCAGACAAAAGTGACAGATAGCAAAACGCCCCACTAGGGGGCGTTTTGAGTGGTTATCCACAGAGTAAGTTACGCCTCGGCTTTTTTGGTAGCCGCTTCGATCTTACGCGTGATGTACCACTGTTGGGCGATGGACAGGCAGTTGTTCACAACCCAGTACAGCACCAGACCCGCCGGGAACCACAGGAAGAAGAAGGTGAAGATGATTGGCATCATTTTCATGACCTTCGCCTGCATCGGATCCGGAGGAGTCGGGTTCAACTGCTGCTGGATGAACATGGTTGCACCCATGATGATCGGCAGAATGAAGAACGGATCCTTGATCGACAGGTCAGTAATCCACAGCATGAACGGCGCCTGGCGCATTTCCACGCTTTCCAGCAGAACCCAGTACAGCGAAAGGAAAACCGGCATCTGCACCAGGATTGGCAAGCAGCCACCCAGCGGATTGATCTTCTCTTTCTTGTACAGCTCCATCATGGCTTGCGACATTTTCTGCCGGTCGTCGCCATGTTGCTCTTTCAGCGCAGCCAGTTTCGGTGCCACTGCACGCATGCGCGCCATGGATTTGTAGCTGGCAGCCGACAGAGGGAAGAAAATCCCCTTGATCAGCATGGTCAGGAAGATGATCGACCAGCCCCAGTTACCGACCAGCGCGTGGATATGTTGCAGCAACCAGAAGATTGGCTGGGCAATGAACCACAGAATGCCGTAGTCGACGGTCAG
Source organism: Pseudomonas sp. NPDC086112 (assembly GCF_044746425.1). Classification (NCBI taxonomy): domain Bacteria; kingdom Pseudomonadati; phylum Pseudomonadota; class Gammaproteobacteria; order Pseudomonadales; family Pseudomonadaceae; genus Pseudomonas; species Pseudomonas sp. NPDC086112. The sequence goes on from NZ_JBIVCD010000069.1 coordinate 9,610, forward strand.
TTCCAGACCTGGGGACAACTCTTTCAGGACAGCCTGGCTTTTCGGACCTGCGTACAGAACGGCACTGGTTTCGGCTTTTGCACCTGGCGCGACAGTCATTGCCGGGGCGGTGTAGCCGATGATGTAGTTGCCTTTGCTGTCTTTACGGGTCTGGACGATGTTGTTTTCGCCCTTGACCGGAATCCACGCAGTCACGAAGTAGTGTTGCAACCAGGCGACCCAACCACCAGTGACGGTTTCTTTCAGCTGAGCCTTGTCCATGTCGCTCATCGACACTTTCTTGTACGGCTCGTTACTTGTCCACAGGGCGGCACCCAGGTAAGTCGCGGTGCCGGTGGCGGTGCTGGAAGAAGGATCGGAGCTGGCATCACGCTTCAATTGCGCGAACATTGCACCGGACCAGGGCTGAGCGCTCTGGTTGTCGATCAGGTAGGAAACGGTTACGTCATACAGGCCACGTTTCAGCGTGAAACGCTTGATGTAGTTGACACCGTCCTTGCTGAACTTCAGGTCAACAACCAATTGGTCTTGACCGTCAGCCAGTTGATAAATCTTCTTCTCGGAGGAGTAAACCGGACGACCGGCAGGACTTGCGTCCGGACCGTTGGTGCCGATCAGGCCACTCTGAGCCAGATAAGTCCGCTCGTTGCCGTTATCAAACAGCTGGAATGGAATTTCCGGATGATCCTGACGACGTGGATACAGTGGCAACGTCAACTGGGCAACATCGCCACCTTGTGGGTCGATTGCCAGGTTGAGCACATCCGTTTTGATCTGGATGAGGTCTTTGCTTGCAGCTACTGGTGTTTCAGCAGGTGCAGTTGCACTGGTATCGCTTGTGGCGCGTGGAATGTCGTCACTGACAGAAGCATTATTGCCAGTCGCCGTATCCGGCAGGCCCGGTGCGGTAGTACTGGAAGCAACATTCTGAGTCGGCAGGGCAGCCTGACCATAGTCCTGGTTCCATTTAAGGACCATAACGTAGGACACGATTGCCAGGGCGACGATCAGGATCGTGCGTTTGATATCCATGATTACTCGGCCATCGTAGAAGTACGGGGGGGGGGGGGGGGGGGACCCGGGTGGGAGGCGAAAACAAATTTGTAAGTGCGGCCCCCCGCGCGGGCCACCCCCCCCCCCCACCGGGGGTGGGGGGGGGGGGTAAACCCGGGGCGGGCCAAACAAACAACCCCCCAACC
>NZ_JBIVCD010000069.1:10818-11169 GCF_044746425.1 Pseudomonas sp. NPDC086112
CAGTGATGACAGCGACCTAAACGACGAACGGTCAGCCAGCCACCGCGCAGAAGGCCATGATTTTCTATGGCTTCATACGCGTAGCAGGAACAACTGGGGTAGAAACGACAGTGACTGGCCATCAGGGGACTGATGGCATAGCGATAAAACTGGATCGGAACGAGTGCCAGTTTACGCATCGGTACTGTCTACCCCTACAGTTTCGGTTTTGACTGCTGGTACCGGCTTGCTGCGTGCCAGACGTTTCCAGAGTTTGTCGAAATGCTGAATCAATTCGGGGCTTTCTACGTCACCCAAACCTTTGCGCGCGACGATAACGATGTCCCAACCGACCAGTAAATCCTGGTTCAG
>NZ_JBIVCD010000070.1:0-10639 GCF_044746425.1 Pseudomonas sp. NPDC086112
CCGCCGAATACGCTGATGACCGCATAGCCCAGGGCCAGCGGCACTTGCCCGGTTTCCAGCAGGCGCACCGTATCCAGTGAAAAGGATGAAAAAGTCGTCAGCCCCCCGAGGAAGCCGACCATCAACCCGGCGCGCACCGCAAACGGTACCTCCGGGCGAATCAAAAACAGACCGTATAGAACGCCGATCAGCAAACAGCCCACGATATTAACGGCCAGCGTCGCGGTATAGAAGTGCCGCGGCCAATTCGCGTTGATCCAGTTACCGGTGGCGAAGCGCAATAGCGTGCCGGCGACACCGCCGACAGAAACGGCAACGATCAATGGAATCACTATTTTCTCCGCTGCAGGGGGCTTAGACGATCAAGCTGCGCGAGGTGATTAAGCTTTTCGCCGATTTTCAGTTCCAGGCCGCGGGGCACGGGCTGATAAAACCGTTGCGGTTCGAGCTCGTCCGGGAAGTAGTCTTCGCCAGCGGCGTAGGCATCCGGTTCATCGTGGGCGTAACGATATTCGTCGCCATAACCCAATTGCTTCATCAATTTGGTCGGCGCATTGCGCAGGTGCAGCGGCACTTCGAGGGAACCATGTTCGGTGGCGCTGCGCATCGCGGCTTTGAAGCCCATGTACACCGCATTGCTTTTCGGCGCGCAGGCCAGATACGTGATGGCCTGGGCCACTGCCAACTCACCTTCGGGGCTGCCGAGCCGCTCCTGCACTTCCCACGCCGCCAGGCACAGGCTCAGGGCGCGAGGGTCGGCATTACCGATGTCTTCGCTGGCCATGCGCACCACACGCCGGGCCAGGTACAGCGGGTCGCAACCGCCGTCGATCATCCGCGCGAACCAGTACAGCGCGCCATCGGGATTGGAGCCGCGCACCGATTTATGCAGCGCGGAGATCTGGTCGTAGAAGGCTTCGCCGCCCTTGTCGAAGCGTCGACGGGTATCACCGAGCAGACTTTGCAGCAGGTCGACGCCGATTTCGCTGTTGTCTTCGGCCAGGTCGGAGGCGTTTTCCAGCAGATTGAGCAGACGCCGGCCATCGCCATCGGCGGCGGACAACAGCATCTGGAAACCTTCATCGCTGAGGGTCAGTTGCCGCTTGCCCAACCCACGCTCTTCGGTCAATGCGCGGTGCACCAGCTTGCGCAGGGCCGCTTCGTCGAGGCTTTTGAGCACATAGACGCGCGCCCGGGACAGCAGCGCGTTATTGAGTTCGAACGAGGGGTTTTCGGTGGTCGCTCCGATGAAAATCAGCGTGCCGTCTTCAACGTACGGCAGGAACGCATCCTGCTGGGACTTGTTGAAGCGGTGTACTTCGTCGACAAACAGGATGGTGCGTTTACCGTATTGCCCGGCCTGCTGCTTGGCGACTTCCACCGCCTGGCGGATTTCCTTCACGCCGGCCAGCACCGCCGAAACCGTTTCGAAGTGCGCATCGGAGACTTCCGCGAGCAGCCGCGCCAACGTGGTTTTACCCACCCCCGGCGGCCCCCAGAAAATCATCGAATGCAGGGCGCCCTGCTCCAGCGCTTCACGCAAAGGCTTGCCGCGAGCGAGCAGGTGTTCCTGACCGACGTACTCGTCCAGATTGGTCGCGCGCAGGCGTGCGGCCAAGGGCTGAGCAATCGGGGCGCTGCGAAACAGGTCCATCACTACTTATGAAACCTCACTGGGTCCTGATGCCGATCAGTCAAAGCACTAACACCGCATTCCCTGTGGGAGCGGGCTTGCTCGCGAATGCGGTGTATCAGTCGCCATCAATGCTGTCTGACACACCGCATTCGCGAGCAAGCCCGCTCCCACAGGTTATGCGTCTTACTCCTGGATCACGTCCGCCCCTTTAGGGATGTCGAACTTGAATTTGGACGCAGGAATCGGCTCGTTGGCCTTCACGCCAGTGAACAGGATATTGGTGCGCTGACCGACGCTATCAATCAGTTGCATGTCATTGACCAGACCGTTGCGGAACGACAGACGCAGGCTGTCGAACAGGGTGTCTTTGGTTTTCGGCTTCAGGGTGAAGTCGATCACGCCGCCGGCTTCCTTGGCGCTGATGTCGAAGCTCTGGCTGATCTTGGACACATCACCGGACAACAACAGTGCCGGAGTCTGGGTCAGACGCTGGTCGAGGGTCTTGATGGTGACCTGCTCCAGGTCCGGGTCCCACAGGGAAACCTTCTTGCCGTCGGACACCATCAGTTGCTCTTGCGGCGCATCGGTGTGCCAGTAGAACAGGCCCGGGCGCTGCAAGGACATTTGACCGGCGGTTTCCTGCAACTGGGTGCCGCTGCCATCAAGAGTCAGCTGGGAGAAACGCGCGGTCAGGGTCTGGGATTTTTCCAGCAGTTGAGTCAGACGAGCCACGTCCTTGTCATCGGCGTGGGCCGAAAGCGTGGTCAAAGCCAGTACCGGCAGCAGCAACATGCGGATAAGACGCATGGGAGTCCTCATAAACATTCGTGGGAGTGCGGGCGGCGTCTCAAGACACCGCCCCTTTCAAAACCGGATCAGTCGCGCACCGGGCCGGGGGCCAGGACTTCACGCGAACCGTTGGTGTTCATGGACGTCACGACCCCCGCCATTTCCATGGCTTCGATCATGCGCGCCGCGCGGTTGTAGCCGATTTTCAGCTTGCGCTGAACCGCAGAGATGGACGCACGACGGCTTTCCAGGACGAACTGCACCGCTTCGTCGTAGAGCGCATCGGTTTCGGCATCATCGTCACCGCCACCGCCGCCGTTTTCAAAGCCGCTACCGGGCTCTTCGACACCGGCGAGGATGTCGTCGTTATATTCCGGCGCACCACGCAGTTTCCAGGCTTCAACCACCCGGTGAACCTCGTCATCGGACACGAACGCGCCGTGAACACGAATCGGCAGACTGGTGCCCGGCGGCATGTACAACATATCACCGTGGCCCAGCAGTTGTTCGGCGCCGCCCTGGTCGATGATGGTCCGCGAATCGATCTTGCTCGATACCTGGAACGCCATACGGGTCGGAATGTTCGCCTTGATCAGACCGGTGATCACGTCCACCGACGGACGCTGGGTCGCGAGGATCAAGTGGATGCCGGCCGCACGGGCCTTCTGGGCGATACGGGCGATCAGCTCTTCAACCTTCTTGCCGACGATCATCATCATGTCGGCGAATTCGTCCACGACCACGACGATGGTCGGCAGTTTTTGCAGCAGGGGTGCCTCGTCGTGGATGCTTTCGCGCTTGTACAACGGATCGCTCAACGGCTCGCCGGCGTCCTGGGCTTCCTTGACCTTGGCGTTGAAGCCCGACAGGTTACGCACGCCCATTTTCGCCATCAGCTTGTAGCGCCGTTCCATCTCGGCGACGCTCCAGCGCAAGGCGTTGGCGGCGTCCTTCATGTCGGTGACCACCGGGCACAGCAGGTGCGGAATGCCTTCGTAGATCGACAGCTCAAGCATTTTCGGGTCGATCATGATCAGCTTGGCGTCTTCCGGGCCGGACTTGAACAGAATCGACAGGATCATCGCGTTCACGCCCACCGACTTACCGGAACCGGTTGTACCGGCCACCAGCAAGTGCGGCATTTTTGCCAGGTCGGTGATGACCGGTTTGCCGCCGATATCATGACCCAGGGCCAGGGTGACCGGGGACTTGAAGTTATCGTACTCGGGGGTCGACAAGACCTCGGAGAACCGCACGATCTGCCGGTCTTCGTTAGGGATCTCGATGCCGACCGTGGTCTTGCCCGGAATCACTTCCACGACACGCACGCTGGTCACGGCCAGGGAACGGGCCAGGTCTTTCGCCAGGTTGGAGATGCGGCTGACTTTGACGCCGGCTGCTGGCTGGATTTCGTAACGGGTAATCACCGGGCCCGGGTGAATCGAATCCACCGAAACTTCGACGCCGAATTCCTTGAGCTTGATTTCCAGCAAGTGGCCGACGGCCGCCAGGGATTCAGGCGAATAATTGAGTTGTTTCTTTTCCGCGGGGTCGAGAATCGAGATCGGTGGCAAGGTGCCTTCCACGGCGCTGTCGACGAACAACGGCGCCTGTTTCTCTTTTTCCACGCGCTTGCTGGGAGCTGCCGGTTTGGGCGGAGCCGGGGCAATCACCGGCGGTACCTGCTTCTCGCGTTCGGACATGTGCTTGCTCAGGGCTTGCTCACGCTCGATCAGGCGCTCCTTGACCTTGGCCTGCTCGCGTTTGTCGGTGACCGTCGGCGCGACTACGTCATGCACGCGATCGTCGACCTCACGCAGCTGGGCAACCAGTTGCTTGCGTTCGACACGGGCCGCCCACCAGCGATTGGCCGCGCCCTGAAACAGTTCGAACAGATCAAGGGTGATCTTGCCAGTGACGTCCATCACCTTGAACCACGACAGGTCGGTGAACACTGTCAGGCCGAACAGGAACAGCGCAATGAACAATAGCGTGCTGCCCTGGATGTTCAGCGCGTTCCGGGCCAGATCGCCGAGGCTTTCGCCCAAAGCGCCGCCCGCGCCGGCCGGTAGACCGGTCGCCGCATGGAAATGGATGTGGGCCAGCGCCGCACCCGACAGCACCAGGAATACCAGGCCGATCAGGCGCCAGGAGAACAGCCAGCCGCTCCACTGCCACGGCTCGTGGCGCTGGCGGAAGATCTGATACGCCTTGATCGCCAGCAACAGCGGGAAAATGTAGGCGAAGTAACCCAGGACCATGAACAGGATGTCGGCGCTGTAAGAGCCGGCCGGCCCGCCGAAGTTCTGCACATCGTCGATCTTGCTGTTATGGCTCCAGCCCGGATCGTCTTTGCCGTAGGTCAACAAAGCCATCATCAGGAACAGGCACAAGGCGCCGATGGCGATCAATGCACCTTCCTTGAGCCGGTAGTGCAATTGCTGGCGCCAGAGCGGGACGACTGTTTTAGGTGCTGCGGTGGATTTCTTCAAAACGCTTCTTTTCCTGCGCCCATGGCGCGTCCATCTGTTGAATGACTATAAAAACTGCCCAATCCAGGCAGGTAAAAAAGTTAACAGGCGCAACTGAGACTACTTTTAACACTGCGCCCCGGTTTTTCGAAATACGGCACGCACCGCTTTTTTGATACAAACACTGTTACAAGCGAGCATTGTACGGGTTTGTTCACCCGATGCCATGCTTGAGACCCTTGGGTGCAGCATAGCCAACAGCACAGTACGCGCGGTCCAATTTGAGCATGCATTCTCTTTTGTGACAAAGGCTTATGAGGTGTTTTTATGACTGAAGCGAAGCATTCCCGCCTGATCATTCTGGGTTCCGGCCCCGCCGGTTACAGCGCAGCCGTTTATGCCGCTCGCGCCAACCTCAAACCCGTTGTCATCACCGGCATACAGGCAGGTGGCCAGCTGACCACCACCGTCGAAGTCGACAACTGGCCCGGCGACGTCGAAGGCCTGACCGGCCCGGTACTGATGGAACGCATGCAAAAACACGCCGAACGCTTCGACACAGAGATCGTTTACGACCACATCCATACGGCCAAGTTGCAACAGCGCCCGTTCGAGCTTATCGGCGACAGCGGCACCTACACCTGCGATGCACTGATTATCGCCACCGGCGCTTCGGCCCAATATCTGGGGCTGCCATCGGAAGAAGCCTTTGCCGGCAAAGGAGTTTCGGCGTGCGCCACCTGCGATGGCTTCTTTTACCGCAATCAGGTGGTCGCGGTGGTCGGCGGGGGTAACACGGCTGTGGAAGAAGCACTGTATCTGTCGAACATCGCCAAGGAAGTCCACCTGATTCACCGTCGCGACAAACTGCGCTCGGAGAAGATCCTCCAGGACAAGCTCTTCGAAAAAGCCGCCAACGGCAATATCCGCCTGCACTGGAACCAGAATCTGGACGAAGTACTGGGCGATGCCAGCGGCGTGACCGGTGCCCGCCTGCGGCACAGCCATACGGGCGAAACCAATGACTTGCCGCTGGCCGGCGTATTCATCGCCATTGGCCACAAGCCCAATACCGACCTGTTCCAGGGCCAGCTGAAAATGCGCGACGGTTATCTGCTGATCAAGGGCGGCAGCGAAGGTGATGCCACCGCCACGGACATTGCAGGCGTGTTCGCCGCCGGTGACGTGGCCGATCATATTTACCGCCAGGCGGTGACGTCCGCCGGGGCCGGCTGCATGGCCGCGCTGGATGCCGAGAAGTATCTCGATGACATCCCCACCGTTTGACGGTTAACCTCCTCAAGGCGGGCTCAACGGCCCGCTACCGCCCTCCCCTTCTGCAAGCCCGGATGCCATGCTGACTTGGTTACAACGCAACACCCTGACCTTCCCGCCGCTGGAAAAAGCCATGCGCGACCCCAACGGGCTGCTGGCCGCGGGCGGCGATCTGTCCGCCGATCGCCTGATTCAGGCCTATCGTCACGGCTGCTTTCCGTGGTTCTCGGAGGGCCAGCCGATTCTCTGGTGGTCGCCGGACCCGCGCACAGTACTGTTTCCCGACGAACTGCATGTCTCCCGTAGCTTGAACAAACTGCTGCGCCAACAACGCTATCAAGTGACCTTCGATCGGGATTTTGCCGCGGTCATCCGCGCCTGCGCCGCACCGCGCGAGTACGCTGACGGCACCTGGATCACCCAAGCGATGCAGGATGCCTATGTCGAACTGCACAGGCGTGGTTACGCCCATTCGGTGGAAGTCTGGGACGATGGCGCGCTGGTCGGCGGGCTCTACGGCCTGGCTATGGGGCAGTTGTTTTTTGGCGAGTCGATGTTCAGCCGCGCCGACAACGCTTCCAAATATGGCTTCGCCACCCTGGTGCGACACCTGAAAGACTCGGGTTTTGTGCTGATCGACTGCCAGATGCCTACCGATCATCTGCACAGCCTGGGTGCCCGAGCGATTCCCCGCCGCGAATTTGCCGGCTACCTTGCGCGACACCTGGATCAACCGGGCCGCGCCACTTGGGTTTGCTGAGCGACATTGGCGCGTGTGGCTTACACTTAATGCGGGGAAACTCATTGAGAGCGCCCCCTAATCAAAAGCTTATCCCGAGGGTTGATCATGACCGAGTTGGCGCGTTTGAAGTTTTATGCCACTCAGCCCCACTCTTGCAGCTATCTGCCCGAGGAACAGGCCACGACGCTGTTCCTCGACCCTAGTCAGCCCATGGATGTGCACGTCTACGCAGACCTGTCGGAAATGGGTTTTCGTCGCAGTGGCGATCATCTCTACCGGCCCCATTGCCAGCATTGCAATGCGTGCGTACCGGCACGCATTCCTGTGGCGCAATTTACCCCCAACCGTCAGCAAAAACGCATTCTCAAACGAAATGCCGACTTGCAGGTGCGTCCGGCCAGACCAAAGTTCAGCGAAGAGTACTTCGACCTTTATCAGCGCTACATCGAACAACGTCATGCCGACGGCGATATGTATCCGCCGAGCCGCGACCAGTTTTCGACCTTCCTGGTACGTGATCTACCATTCTCCCGCTTCTACGAATTTCGTCTCGAAGGCCGCCTGCTGGCCGTGGCCGTCACTGACTTGCTGCCCAACGGCCTGTCGGCGGTCTACACCTTCTATGAACCCGCGGAGGAGCGTCGTAGCCTGGGGCGCTATGCAATCCTCTGGCAAATCGGCGAAGCCCGACGCCTGGGGCTGGAAGCCGTCTATCTTGGCTACTGGATCAAAAACTGCAAAAAAATGAGCTACAAGACCCAATATCGCCCTATCGAACTGCTGATTAATCAACGTTGGGTCATCCTGAGCTAGTGCCCTGTCTCGCAAATACTGTTCCTTTTTGACGGCGTCTGTTGTCATCATGCTGCGTTGCCGCTCCTTGCCATAGCGGGCTATGACTCGTCGCGGCGCCTTGCCTGACGACAACAGCCACTCGCCAAAAGAGGAACGTATTTGTGAGACAGGACACTAACCCCTTGGCTTAAACCCCATTTTTCGGGCACAATGCACGCCGCTTTTGCCTGGCGCAGTTGCACCGGGCCATTCATTGGACACCGAGGGCTTTACTGCATGTCGAAAGAAGACAGCTTCGAAATGGAAGGCACTGTCGTCGACACACTGCCCAACACCATGTTTCGATTGGAGTTGGAAAATGGGCAAGTAGTAACCTCTCATATCTCCGGCAAGATGCGCAAGAACTACATCCGTATTCTTACCGGCGACAAAGTGCGCGTCGAGCTGACGCCCTATGACTTGAGCAAAGGGCGCATCACCTACCGCGCTCGCTAATCAAGTCAATACAAAACGCCCGGCTATGCCGGGCGTTTTTGTTTGCCTGCGATTTAACAACCACCTTAAATCCAATGTGGGAGCGAGCTTGCTCGCGAATGCGGTTTCACATTCAACATTGATGCAAGCTGACCCACCGCTTTCGCGAGCAAGCCCGCTTCCACAGGGGACTTATGTATTTCTCGAGGCAGCAAAAAGGCGCCAATCGGCGCCTTTTTGCTTTGCTGCGGTTTAACGTCAGGCCATTTCAGCCGTGGTCTCGAACTCGAAGGTCAGCTCGCCGTCCTTGAGGTCGATGTGTACCACACCACCATGATCGGCCAGTTCGCCAAAGAGGATCTCTTCGGCCAGTGGACGCTTGATCTTGTCCTGGATCAAACGCGCCATTGGACGAGCGCCCATTGCCGTGTCGTAGCCACTCGCTGCCAGCCAGCCACGCGCTGCGTCCGTCACTTCCAGCTGCACGCGCTTGTCTTCCAGCTGCGCCTGAAGTTCGGTAAGGAACTTGTCCACCACGCTTTTGATGACCTCATGGCTGAGGCGACCAAACTGGATAATGGTGTCCAGACGATTACGGAATTCCGGCGTGAAGCTCTTCTTGATCACTTCCATCGCATCGGACGAGTGGTCCTGATAGGTGAAACCGATCGAAGCACGTGCCGCAGTTTCGGCACCGGCGTTGGTCGTCATGATGACGATCACGTTACGGAAGTCCGCCTTGCGCCCGTTGTTATCGGTCAGCGTACCGTGGTCCATGACCTGCAACAGCAGGTTGAAGACTTCCGGATGCGCCTTCTCGATTTCATCGAGCAACAGCACGCAGTGAGGCTGCTTGGTGATGGCTTCGGTCAGCAAACCGCCCTGATCGAATCCGACATAGCCTGGAGGCGCACCGATCAGTCGCGATACGGTGTGGCGCTCCATGTACTCAGACATGTCGAAGCGAACCAGCTCGACCCCCAACGCCTTGGCCAGTTGCCGCGCGGCCTCGGTTTTACCAACACCGGTCGGCCCTGCGAACAGGAACGAACCGACTGGCTTGTCAGGCGACTTGAGGCCGGCACGGGACAGTTTGATCGCAGTCGACAGCGAGTCGATCGCCGCATCCTGGCCAAATACCGTGAGTTTCAAGTCACGCTCAAGGTTACGCAGCAGCTCTTTGTCGGAACTGGTGACGTGTTTTGGCGGAATTCGCGCGATTTTCGCAACGATGTCCTCGACCTGAGGCACTTCGATGCGTTTCACGCGTTTCTCGATCGGCTGCAGACGCTGGTAGGCGCCCGCCTCGTCGATGACGTCGATCGCCTTGTCCGGCATGTGCCGGTCATTGATGTAACGCGAGGCCAGTTCCGCAGCGGCGCGCAGGGCTTCATCGCTGTATTCGATGTTGTGGTGCGCTTCGAAACGTCCTTTCAGGCCACGCAGGATGCCAATGGTGTCTTCCACCGAAGGTTCCGACACATCGACCTTCTGGAAGCGCCGAGCCAGGGCACGGTCCTTCTCGAAGATCCCACGGAACTCCTGGAACGTGGTCGAACCGATGCAGCGAATGTCGCCCGAAGACAGCAATGGCTTGAGCAGGTTCGACGCATCCATGACGCCACCGGACGCAGCGCCCGCACCGATGATGGTGTGGATCTCGTCGATGAACAGAATCGCCTGCGGACGTTTTTTCAGCTCATTGAGCAGCGCCTTGAAGCGCTTCTCGAAATCGCCGCGGTATTTGGTCCCCGCCAGCAAAGCCCCCAGATCGAGGGAATACACCACGCTGTTGGCCAGCAGATCCGGCACCTGGTTGTCGACAATGCGTTTGGCCAGGCCTTCGGCAATCGCGGTTTTACCCACGCCGGCCTCGCCCACCAGCAGCGGGTTGTTTTTGCGACGACGCGCAAGGATCTGCGCGACGCGCTCGACTTCCAGCTCACGGCCTACCAACGGATCGATACGACCCTGGCGCGCGAGTTCGTTGAGGTTGCTGGCATAAGCATCCAGAGGATTGCCTGAAGAAGAAGACTCACCGCCCTCGTCGTCCTGCATATCTTGTTCACCTTCAGAGTGATCGCCATGCCCTGGCACTTTGGAAATGCCATGGGCGATGTAGTTGACGACATCGATGCGCGCAACGCTCTGCTGTTTCAGCAGAAACACTGCCTGACTCTCTTGCTCACTGAAGATTGCGACCAGCACGTTAGCGCCAGTCACTTCGCGTTTGCCCGAGCTCTGTACATGAAAGACAGCACGTTGCAGTACACGCTGAAAGCCCAGGGTTGGCTGGGTTTCACGATCCTCGTCATGAAGTGGGATCAATGGCGTGGTGGAGTCGATGAACTCCTGCAGATCATGCTTGAGTTTGTCGAGGTTTGCGCCGCAGGCACGCAAAACGGTGGCGGCAGCCTCATTATCCAATAGGGCCAGCAGCAGGTGTTCGACCGTCAT
>NZ_JBIVCD010000071.1:0-141 GCF_044746425.1 Pseudomonas sp. NPDC086112
CACAACGAGTTCGTCGCCGGCACCACCTACACCGACACCTTCGTCGTGAGCAGTGCCGATGGCACCCTCACTTCGGTCACCGTGCATATCCTCGGCACCAACGATGCCGCCGTGTTGTCCGCCGACATCGCCAATCTGACC
>NZ_JBIVCD010000071.1:240-908 GCF_044746425.1 Pseudomonas sp. NPDC086112
ACCAATGCCCCACTGACCACCAACGGCACCTTGACCATCAGCGACATCGACAGCGCCGCAACCTTCGTCGCCCAACCCAACACCGCCGGCAGTTACGGCCAATTCTCCATCGGCACTAATGGTGCCTGGACCTATGTCGCCAACTCCGCCCACAACGAGTTCGCCGCTGGCACCACCTACACCGACACTTTCTCAGTGAGCAGTGCCGATGGCACCCTCACTTCGGTCACCGTGCATATCCTCGGCACCAACGATGCCGCCGTGTTGTCCGCCGACATCGCTAACCTCACCGAGACCAATGCCCCACTGACCACCAACGGCACCCTGACCATCAGCGACATCGACAGCGCCGCAACCTTCGTCGCCCAACCCAACACCGCCGGCAGTTACGGCCAATTCTCCATCGGCACTAATGGTGCCTGGAGCTATGTCGCCAATAGCGCCCACAACGAGTTCGTCGCCGGCACCACCTACACCGACACCTTCGTCGTGAGCAGTGCCGATGGCACCCTCACTTCGGTCACAGTCCACATCACCGGCAGTAACGACGCCGCCGTGTTGTCCTCGGCCAACATCGTGCTGACCGAAACCAATGCCCCACTCACCACCGGCGGCAGTCTCACCGTTAGCGACATCGACAGCCCGGAAACCTTCCAGGCCCAATCCGG
>NZ_JBIVCD010000071.1:1005-10615 GCF_044746425.1 Pseudomonas sp. NPDC086112
CGGTACCGCCGGCGCCAACGGAACCTTCGCCATCGATGCCGCGGGTAACTGGAGCTATACCGCCAACTCGGCCTTCGACGCACTCAATGTCGGCGACAACCTGAACGACAGCTTCACGGTACTCAGTGCCGACGGCACCGCGACCTCGGTGACCGTCACCATCAAAGGCAGTAACGACGCCGCAGTGCTGTCCTCAGCCAGCGTCACGCTGACCGAAACCAATGCCCCACTCACCACCGGCGGCAGTCTCACCGTTAGCGACATCGACAGCCCGGAAACCTTCCAGGCCCAATCCGGTACCGCCGGCGCCAACGGAACCTTCGCCATCGATGCCGCGGGTAACTGGAGCTATACCGCCAACTCGGCCTTCGACGCACTCAATGTCGGCGACAGCCTGACCGACACCTTCACGGTACTTAGCGCCGACGGCACCGCGACTGCGGTGACGGTGACCATTAACGGCAGCAACGACTCGCCAACAATCACCTCCAACGGCGGTGGTACGACGGCTTCGGTCAGCGTGGTGGAGAACAGCACGGCAGTTACAACGGTGGTAGCAACCGACGTTGATCTTCCGGCACAAACCCTGAGCTACAGCATCGTCGGCGGAACGGATGCCGCGAAGTTCTCGATCGTTTCAGGCACAGGCGCGCTGAGCTTTGTCTCTGCGCCCAACTTTGAAGCGCCGGCTGACTCGGGAACCAACAACGTCTATGACGTTATTGTTCGGGCGTCGGACGGCACGCTGTTTGACGACCAGGCGATCTCGGTGACCGTGACGGGCGTCAACGACAACAGCCCGGTGATCACCTCCAACGGTGGTGGTGCGACGGCTTCGGTCAATGTGGCGGAGAACAGCACGGTGGTCACGACGGTGGCAGCGATCGACGCTGATCTGCCGGCGCAAACCCTGAGCTACAGCATCGTCGGCGGAGCGGATGCCGCGAAGTTCTCGATCGTTTCAGGCACCGGCGCGCTGAGCTTTGTTTCTGCACCCAACTTTGAAGCGCCGACTGACTCGGGAATCAACAACGTCTATGACGTGATTGTTCGGGCGTCGGACGGCACGCTGTTTGACGACCAGGCGATCGCGGTGACCGTGACGGGAGTCAACGATAACTCCCCGGTGATCACCTCCAACGGTGGTGGTGCGACGGCTTCGGTCAATGTGGCGGAGAACACCACGGCGGTCACGACAGTAACGGCGACCGATGCTGATCTTCCGGCGCAAACCCTGAGCTACTCGATCCTGAATACGGCCGGGACGGACTTCAGCAAGTTCTCGATCAGTTCAAGCGGGGTGCTGACGTTCAATTCGGCGCCGGATTACGAGAATGCCCAGGATGTCGGTGGTGCTGACGGTGACAATGCCTATGTTGTGGACGTTCTGGTGGCCGACGGCAATGGCGGAACCGACACGCAGACAATTACGGTAAACGTGCAGAACGTAGTTGAGACTCCAGTTGATACCGTGGCGCCGACTGTGACAGTGACGGGGACAGCCTTAGGGAATGTGATCACCCCTTTCCCTTCAACGTCGACAGTCACATTCCAGTTCAGTGAGGTTGTGAGCGGTTTCGACCTTTCGGACGTCACGGTAACAACAACGAGCGGAACGCCCCGCGGAACCTGGAGTAACTTCACGCAGGTAGACGGCGATACCTACACGGCAACGCTGACTAGAACACAATCCGGTAGCGTGAAAGTCGACGTTACCGCGAACAGCTACGCCGATCTGGCGGGTAATGCGGGTGCTGCCGGAAGCAGTGCAAACCTTCCGGCAGGCGTTGCCGGCGAACCCATCAATCTAGCCCTCATTACTCCGTCGAGCGATATCAGCGGCCCGATAACGGTTTCAATCAGCGGTGTTCCCTCGGGATGGATATTCAATGCGGGAACCGACAACGGCGATGGCACCTGGACCGTGCAGACCAGTGATCCTGGCGCATTGACGGTGACAACCCCAAGCGACTTCGCGGGAGCGTTGGTGCTTGATGTCAATATGTACTGGAGCAATAGTGACGGCAGCGACGGTAGCGCTTATGTTTTCAACAACATCGAAGTCTATGCACCCGACGCGCCAATCTTCGCCTTGTCCGCTGACGACAACCTGACTGGCTCGTCCGGTGCCGACACTTTCGTCTTCGCCCAGCCGATCGGCAACAACCAGATCTACAGTTTCGATGCCACGGCGGACAAAATCGACTTGATCGGCTTCCCGGGCATCAACAGCTTTGCTGACTTGAGCATCACTAACGACGCCAACGGCAATGCACTGGTCAGCATCAGCTCCGGCCAGACAGTCACCCTCAAAGGGGTGGATGCCGCTGACTTGAGCGAAGCGAACTTCCAGTTCGATGTGGATCCGGTCATGACCAATACCGGTACCCTCACCATTGCCGACGGCGCGATCATGCCGTTCGGTGGCAGCATTCATAACAGCGGTACCATCGAACTCGGCTCCACAGGCAGCGAGACCAATCTTGAGATTCTGTTCCGCGGTGCAACCTTGACCGGTGGCGGCCAGGTACTGCTATCCGACAGCGCGCAGAACGTGATTTTCGGTGGCAGCGCCGACACCGTGCTGACCAACGTCGACAACCGCATTTCCGGTGCCGGCCAGTTGGGCGCCGGGCAGTTGGTGCTGGTCAATGCGGGGTTGATCCTGGCCAGCGGGCTGAACAGCCTGGTGCTCGACACCGGCACCCACACCATCACCAACAGCGGCGTGCTGGAGTCCACGGGTGAAGGCGGCATGACGGTGGCCAGTGCGGTCGAAAACTCTGGTCACTTATGGGCCAACGGTGGTGACATGCGCCTGCTGGCCGACGTGATGGGCAACGGCAGCGCCACCATCGACGGCGACGCGACCCTGACCTTTTCCGGCGCAGCACACGGGTCCGTCGCCTTCCACGGCGAAGGCGCAGGCACACTAGTAATCGCACAGGCCGAAGCGGCAGGTTCCTTGGTCGGCATCCTCGGTCTGGAAAGCGATGACATGCTGACCTTCGGCGATCTCGCCTTCGGCGCCAACACCCAGCTCAGCTACAGCGCCAACGCCTCTGGCAGCGGCGGCCTGCTGACGGTGGACGACGGCATGCACCGGGCCGAGGTAAACCTGCTAGGACACTACACAGTGGAGGACTTCCAGGTCACCGACGGCGAGGCCGGTACCCAAGTCAGTTACAACGGAGCATCCAGTGGCACACTCGTGGGCAGCATGGCGGCAGACGTACTCAGTGGCGGCGACGGCAACGACATCCTGGCGGGCCGTGGTGGGGAGGACACGCTCAGCGGCGGCGCGGGAGCCGATATGTTCGCCTATCTCAACGCGGCGGAAGGTGGGGACACCATCCTCGACTACAACTTCGCCGAAGGCGACGCGCTCGACCTCTCCGCACTTCTCAGCGCCAACTTCGTTAGCGGTATCAGCCAGGCGTCCGACTTCGTCCAACTGACGCAATCAGGCAGCGACATCACCGTGAAGGTGGATGCCGACGGTGCAGCCAATGGTACGAACTTCGCCGATGTGGCGGTTCTTGCCAACACTGGCACGAGCGGTACCGATCTGGTGCGCACCTGGTTTGGGGAGGCTGACCATACGCTGACGGCTTGATGTTGGGCTGGAGTTGAATCCACCGCTGCAGACAGCCACAAAAAAGCCCCACCAGATCACTCTGCGTGGGGCTTTCAAATAGGTGGTGTCCCAGGGCAGGTTCGAACTGCCAACCTTCCCCTTAGGAGGGGGATGCTCTATCCAATTGAGCTACTGAGACACAAGTCGCCCGCAAAGGAATGCGCAGCGATGGACGGCGTGCATGTTAACGGGCAGGCCCGCTTTTGTCATGTCGTCCGTAGGGCTTTTTAAGTGTAGGCAGACGCCTCACGAGAGCGTGGCTTTGTTTACCGTGCAATTTGCATCACTGCAAAATGCCATCATTGCAAAATGCAATGCAGACCCTTTGCAAAAATATCTTAATTCATTGTTTTTAAAGGATTTAATAGTCGTTAAACTTTTGGCATGCGGGCTGCTTCGACTGTTTTCAACAAACATAGGAGATCAGCCCCATGAACAGCGCGCTTTTAATCGCGAACGCGGTCGCTTTGGCGGTTCTGTTGGGTTTTCATTTCTTTCCTGAAAACGACGCTACGACAATTGCTCAACGCATACCTCATTACCTGCAGCTGCAAAAAACGCCTCAATTGGCAGTCACGAACGATCAACGCAGTGTTGTCGGCCAAGAGGTGAGCCAAGAGACTATTCAGTTGCGCACACAGTCTTTCGAACGCTTGGTATTTTGAAATCCCCCCATCAGGAGCACAGCATGTCCAAATCAGCCGCAGGATTTTTCGTCCTCGCCTTACTGAGTGGCATCCTTCATTTGTCATTGGTCGGGGACACGGTCGTCACCCTGCCCCTGATTGCTTGCGCCGTGTTCGGTGCGCTGTTTGTGCTGGCGCTGATCGCCGGGCGCAAGATCAAGTTCGATCCGGTTTTGCGCTGAGGTTCAGCAGCTCCAGAAGATTGGCGACAGTTACAGTAAGGTCGCCGGAGTTATCGAGTCGACAGATCTGCATACCTTCGATTGACTCATCAGCCGTAAACAGCGCATTACGGCGCAGTCTTGCTTCAATTTCTGCCGGGCTCTCACGCCCCCGCCGTAAAAGGCGCTCGCGCAGGGCTTCATCCTTGACCGTCAATAGCACCGGCAATAGCTTGGGATAGCGCTGTTGCGCTTCTGCCAAGTGCCCGCGCGAACCGTTGATCAACACATCGCGACCATCCGCGAGCCATTGGTCTACGCGCACAGGAATACCGTAATTGAGCCCATTGGCCTGCCACGACAGCGCAAAATCCCCTTCGGCCCTGCGTTGTTCGAACTCTTCGCGGGACACCTCGATGGCGTCTTCACCCAACGATTCCGCCGAGCGTGTGATAACGCGACGCACGACTTCACAATTGCGTGCGCGCAGCGGCTCGCGAGCAGCTTCGATAAGGCTGTCCTTGCCGGATCCCGAAGGCCCCATTAAATAAATTAGCCTGCCACCCATCCTGAAATCATCCCGCGCCATACGCCCAGACTAGTAAATCGGCCATTTGCCACTATCCTGTATAAGGTAAGGAACAAGGATCGACCCCGCATAGCATGCACCTTCAGGCGTCTTCGGGCATCACCTGTCGGGCAAGAGGACGCGGTCAGTCATTCGGACTCATGGATTATTTTCAAACCAGTCCGCATTTCTGGTAATAGGTGCTGGCATTAAGCCTTTACCCAGATCAATATTTGTCACAGAATTGACGCCAATGATCTGGCTAATTTGAGGCATGATGCGCGCCTCTATCAATTCAGGTTGAACATTTGGCCGGAGTGCTTGTCCTATCTGACATCCTGCGGCCTATCCCGAGAACCGCTCCCCTGAACTAACCGGTTAAATATATGCGCCCATTGAAACAGGCAATTTATTCCAGCCGTACGGCTGACAAGTTCGTCGTACGTCTGCCAGACGGAATGCGTGAACGCATTGCCGAGGTGGCTCGCAATCATCATCGCAGCATGAACTCCGAAATCATCGCGCGCCTTGAGCAAAGCCTTATTCAGGAAGGCGCGTTGGGTGAAGAGTTGAGCATGCGCCTGGACAGCCCCGAACTGTCTTTGCACGAACGCGAACTGCTGCAGCGCTTCCGCCAGCTCTCCCACCGCCAGCAAAACGCTCTGGTTTCGCTGATCGCCCATGACGCCGAAATGGCCGCAGACGCTTCCTGATTCATCCCGAAAGCTCAAGCCAGCGTAATTGCTGGCTTTTTTTTGCCTGAAATTTGGCTAAAAAAAACCCGCCGATTGGGCCCAGACTTGTAGGAGCCAGGCTTGCCGGCGAAGGCGTCCTTAAGAGCGCTTTCGCCGGCAAGCCTGACTCCGAAAAGCGGCTTGCTCAGGCGGGTTGTTTTTTGAAGCAGGACGTTAAAGCAGGAAAATCGTCGCCAGCCCGAGGAAGATGAAAAAGCCGCCACTGTCAGTCATGGCCGTGATCATCACACTGGCACCCATTGCCGGGTCGCGCCCAAGCCGCGCCAGGGTCATCGGAATCAAAACCCCCATCAACGCCGCAAGCAGCAGATTAAGCGTCATGGCGGCGGTCATCACCACGCCCAGGGACCAACTGCCATAAAGCAAATAGGCCACCACACCAATCACGCCACCCCAGACCAGACCATTGATCAGGCCAACCGCCAACTCCTTGCGCATCAGCCGCGACGTATTGCCGGTACTGACCTGGTCCAGCGCCATGGCCCGAACGATCATGGTGATTGTCTGGTTACCCGAGTTGCCACCGATACCGGCAACGATCGGCATCAATGCCGCGAGTGCTACCAGTTTCTCGATCGAGCCTTCGAACAGGCCGATCACCCGCGATGCAATGAACGCGGTGATCAGGTTTATCGCCAGCCAGGCCCAACGGTTGCGCAGGGACTTCCAGACTGACGCGAAAATATCTTCTTCTTCACGCAGACCCGCCATGTTGAGAACTTCGTTTTCGCTCTCTTCACGGATCAGGTCGACCATTTCATCGATGGTCAGACGACCGATCAGCTTGCCGTTCTTGTCGACTACCGGCGCCGAGATCAAGTCATAACGTTCGAATGCTTGCGCTGCCTCGTAAGCATCTTCATCCGGATGAAAACTCACCGGGTCGCTGGCCATGACTTCCGACACCTGCTTTTCCGGGTCGTTGACCAGCAGACGCTTGATCGGCAACACACCCTTGAGCACGCCGTCGTAATCGACCACGAACAGTTTGTCGGTGTGGCTTGGCAGTTCTTTGAGACGACGCAGGTAACGCAAAACCACTTCGAGACTGACATCCTCACGGATAGTCACCATCTCGAAGTCCATCAGCGCGCCGACCTGTTCCTCGTCATAGGACAACGCGGAGCGGACGCGCTCACGCTGTTGATTATCGAGGGTTTCCATCAGCTCGTGGACGACGTCTCGCGGCAGCTCGGAGGCCAGGTCAGCGAGTTCGTCGGCATCCATGTCCTTGGCCGCCGCCAGGAGCTCGTGATCATCCATGTCGGCGATCAGGGTTTCACGAACCGAATCGGATACTTCGAGCAGAATGTCGCCGTCGCGATCAGCCTTGACCAATTGCCAGACTGTCAGGCGATCGTCCAGCGGCAAGGCTTCAAGGATGTAGGCAACGTCGGCGGAGTGCAGATCATCGAGCTTGCGTTGCAACTCGACGAGGTTTTGCCGGTGAACCAGGTTCTCGACCCGGTCGTGATGCGGACCTTCCTGGCGATGAGTCAGGTCTTCGACCACTCGCTGGCGCTGCAGCAGCTCAACGACTTGAGCGAGGCGGTCCTGCAAGCTTTCCTGCGTTTTCTTTACTTCAACTTCAGACATAGGCGAACTCCACTCCCAGCAGCGGGGCACGCCGGAAGGATCAATCAGTCAATTCATGATTGTAAAAACGGGGTAACGAGTAACTACTGGGTAAGTCCATGGAGGTATTCCACAAGCCCCGGCGGGGCTGACGGGCGCAATGATAACACCGCCTGACGGTTTTAAACGTTAAAAAATCGCGGCTGAAACAAGTGCTTGCGAGATAAACCTGAGCGCCATCCTGATCCATGAAACTGCGACGACTCATCCTGAAAAGAAAACACACCGCCACCTGAAAATGTAATGACTACCCTTGATGAAGACCGTCATGGAGGACGTCGAATGCCATCGATTGCTCATTATTTGCTTGCCGCCCTGCTCTGCCTGCCGCCCCAGGTACTCGCCACGACCGTTCACCGGTGCGAAGCCGCCAATGGGCACATCACCTTCACAACCTTGAGCTGTACGGCAGGAGAAAGCCTCTCAGCACACGACGTACGCACGTTCCTGCCAGGCAGCGTGACGGCCCTGATGCCTGAGGCCGAGTCTCGCGAAACATCAGGTACGAAATTGCAAAGAAGAGAGCCGACGGTGGTTGGTCAATCCGAAGGCATATGTGGAGATCTGCTCAGCGCGAAGGAACGCCGCATAGCGATCATCAATCAGCGGGTCGTTGCCGGCATGAGCCAGCAGGACGTCGAAAGTGCGCTCGGCAAACCCGACAAAATCACCACCCGCAATTCAGCCATAAGCTATCGCTACGACAACAAGCGAGGGCGCAGTGCTCATGTCGAGTTCGACGAGAAAGGTTGTACTAAAGGAAAAGCCAAATCGCAGACGGCAAAAAGCCCGCGTTAAACGCGGGCTTTTTGGTGTTTGGTGCACTCGACAGGATTCGAACCTGTGACCGCTCGGTTCGTAGCCGAGTACTCTATCCAGCTGAGCTACGAGTGCATTTGTGTTTTTATACCAGATCACAACTGGTTGAAGCCAAGTTATTCACATTACTGCAAACAACTCTTAAATGGTGCACTCGACAGGATTCGAACCTGTGACCGCTCGGTTCGTAGCCGAGTACTCTATCCAGCTGAGCTACGAGTGCATTTGTTGCCGCGCATTATAGGCCGTTAAATCTTTTTGTAAAGCACTTTTTCTAGTATTTTCAACAACTTACCGAAGAAGCCAGATTACAACGTACTACGCAAATAATGGCGGAGAACGGGGGATTCGAACCCCCGACACCCTTTTGAGGTGTACTCCCTTAGCAGGGGAGCGCCTTCGGCCACTCGGCCAGCTCTCCGCAACACGGGGCGTATCTTAACCAACCTTTTCCCCGTTTGCAAACATAAAAAACGATAAAAATTAATGGCTTGGTTCTTCGTCCTTCTCTTTCTTTATACGCAGGTAAATTTCTTCACGATGCACAGCAACCTCTTTCGGGGCGTTGACACCGATACGCACTTGATTTCCTTTTACGCCGAGCACGGTCACAGTGATTTCGCCATCACCAATAATCAGGCTTTCTGCGCACCGACGAGTCAGAATCAGCATACCTTTCTCCTCACGCATTTCATTTCAGGGACAACAGTCTGCAAAAAAAAGGCATTCGACCTACAACCGGAACGATCGCAGCCCTACATGCCTGAGTATTGACTAGCGCGAGCAAAAGAACAGTTTTGGTACGCGCCATTCAAAAAAACGAAGGGCGCGGTCAGACCGCGCCCTTGGGGGAACGTATTACTCGCCCTGTCGGGCTGGCGCATCCAGTTCGAAAGCCGTGTGCAGAGCGCGCACAGCCAGCTCCAGGTACTTCTCTTCGATCACCACGGACACCTTGATTTCCGAGGTCGAGATCATCTGGATGTTGATGCTCTCTTTCGCCAGGGATTCGAACATACGGCTGGCCACACCTGCGTGGGAGCGCATGCCGACGCCGACGATCGAGACCTTGGCAATCTTGGTGTCGCCAATGACTTCACGGGCACCGATCTCGCGAGCAGTGTTTTCCAGCACGGTTTGCGCCGCCTGGAAGTCATTGCGGTGCACGGTGAAGGTGAAGTCGGTGGTGTTATCGTGCGCAACGTTCTGCACGATCATGTCGACTTCGATGTTCGCGGCACTGATCGGGCCGAGAATCTTGAACGCCACGCCCGGGGTGTCTGGCACGCCACGGAAGGTCAGCTTGGCATCATCGCGGTTGAAATCGATGCAGGAAATGATCGGATGTT
>NZ_JBIVCD010000072.1:0-8832 GCF_044746425.1 Pseudomonas sp. NPDC086112
CTGGCGCTGGCGACCCCGGCCCTGCAGGCTGCCGCCGCCCGTGGCGTGAAGTTGTCCGGCGACATCGAGCTGTTCGCGCGTAACGCGAAGGCGCCGATTGTCGCCATCAGCGGTTCCAACGCCAAAAGCACCGTCACCACCCTGGTCGGCGAAATGGCGGCTGCGGCCGGCAAGCGTGTTGCTGTCGGCGGCAATCTCGGCACACCGGCGCTGGATTTGCTCAGCGACGACATCGAGTTGTACGTGATGGAGTTGTCGAGCTTCCAGCTCGAAACCACCGATCAACTCAACGCCGAAGTGGCGACCGTGCTCAACATCAGCGAAGACCACATGGACCGCTACAGCGGTCTGCCGGCCTATCACCTGGCCAAGCACCGGATCTTCCGGGGTGCCAGGCAGTTTGTGGTCAACCGTCAGGACGCCTTGAGCCGTCCGCTGATGGGCGAAGGTCAGCCGTGCTGGACCTTCGGTTTGAGCAAACCCGATTTCAAGGCCTTCGGGATCCGGGAAGAAGACGGCGAGAAATACCTGGCCTTCGAATTCCAGAACCTGATGCCTGTGCGCGAGTTGAAAGTTCGTGGCGCGCATAACCAGTCCAACGCTCTGGCGGCCTTGGCACTGGGGCATGCCGTCGGCCTGCCGTTCGACGCCATGCTTTCGGCCCTGCGCAATTTCGCCGGGCTCGAGCATCGCTGCCAATGGGTACGCGAGCTGAATGGCGTGAGCTACTACAACGACTCCAAAGCCACCAACGTCGGTGCTGCTCTGGCCGCCATCGAAGGCCTGGGCGCGGACATCGACGGCAAGCTGGTGCTGATCGCCGGTGGCGATGGCAAGGGCGCCGAATTCAAGGATTTGCGTGATCCGGTGGCGGCCAACTGCCGCGCCGTCATTTTGATGGGCCGTGATTCCGACAAGATCGGCGAGGCCATCGGCGATGCCGTGCCACTGATTCGCGTCGGCTCGCTGATCGAAGCGGTCGCGCAATGCCGCGCCATCGCCGAAAAGGGCGACGCGGTGCTGCTGTCCCCAGCCTGCGCCAGTTTCGACATGTTCAAGAACTACGAAGATCGCGGTCACCAGTTTGTCCGCGCCGTGGAGGACTTGGCATGAGCCTCCTGAATATCATCAAGCCGTACCCGTCGCCGATCATCACCGGGCGCGGCATCGACCTCGATTTCCCGATGCTCGCCGGTTGCCTGGCGTTGCTGGGCCTGGGGCTGGTCATGATTGCATCGGCATCCACTGAAGTGGCGGCGGTGCAATCGGGCAGTGCCCTGTATTACATGATCCGCCACCTGATCTACGTAGTGCTTGGACTGGGTGCCTGCATCGTCACCATGATGATTCCGATCGCTACCTGGCAACGCCTGGGCTGGCTGATGCTGATTGGTGCATTCGGTTTGCTGGTGATGGTGATCATCCCCGGCATTGGCCGTGAAGTGAACGGTTCGATGCGCTGGATCGGCTTCAGCTTTTTCAACGTTCAGCCTTCCGAGATCGCCAAGGTGTTCGTGGTGATCTACCTCGCCGGTTATCTGGTGCGTCGCCAGAAAGAAGTGCGTGAAAGCTGGATGGGTTTCTTCAAGCCGTTCATCGTTCTGCTGCCGATGGCGGGGCTGTTGCTGATGGAGCCGGACTTCGGTGCCACCGTTGTAATGATGGGGGCGGCTGCAGCGATGCTGTTCCTCGGCGGCGTCGGGCTGTTCCGTTTTTCCTTGATGGTTGTCCTGGCTGTCGGTGCGGTGGTGTTGTTGATTCAGATGCAGCCGTATCGAATGGCGCGACTGACCAACTTTGCGGACCCGTGGGCCGACCAGTTCGGTGCGGGCTATCAGTTGTCTCAAGCCTTGATCGCTTTCGGTCGCGGCGAATGGCTGGGCGTTGGCCTGGGCAACAGCGTGCAGAAACAGTTCTACCTGCCGGAAGCCCACACTGACTTCGTGTTCTCGGTCCTGGCCGAAGAACTGGGTGCCGTGGGTTCGTTATGCACCTTGGCGCTGTTCGTCTTTGTCTGTATTCGTGGCATGTACATCGGTTATTGGGCCGAGAAGGCCAAACAATTTTTCGCCGCTTACATCGCGTATGGTTTGTCGTTCCTGTGGATCGGTCAGTTCCTGATCAACATCGGAGTGAACGTAGGCCTATTGCCGACCAAGGGGCTGACTCTGCCATTCCTCAGTTATGGCGGCAGTTCGTTGGTGATCTGCTGTGCCTGTCTTGGCTTGTTGCTGCGCATCGAGTGGGAGAGTCGAACCCACTTGGGCAGTGAAGAGATGGAGTTCCATGAGAGCGACTTCGCCGAGGAGCCGAACCATGGGCGCTAACGTATTGATCATGGCCGGCGGCACGGGGGGCCACGTGTTCCCGGCATTGGCCTGCGCTCGGGAGTTCCAGGCCCGCGGTTACACCGTGCACTGGCTGGGCACGCCGCGCGGGATCGAGAACGATCTGGTGCCGGCGGCCGGCCTTCAATTGCATCGGATCAACGCCAGCGGTTTGCGCGGCAAGGGCAAATTGTCCCTGCTCAAGGCACCGTTCATGTTGCTCAAGTCGATCTGGCAGGCGCGGGCGATCATTCGTCAGCTGCGGCCAGTCTGCGTGGTCGGCTTCGGGGGTTATGTGACCGGGCCCGGCGGCGTTGCAGCCAAATTGTCCGGCGTGCCGGTGATCGTTCACGAACAGAACGCCGTGGCCGGTACCGCCAATCGGTTGCTGGTGCCGTTGGCCGCCCGAGTCTGTGAAGCGTTCCCTGACACCTTTACCCTGTCGAACAGCCGTCGCACCACCGGTAACCCGGTGCGTACCGAGCTGTTCCTCGAAACACCGCGACCTGCCCTGGCCGGTCGCAAGGCGCGTTTGCTGATCCTGGGCGGAAGCCTGGGCGCAGAGCCGTTGAACAAGTTGCTGCCTGAAGCCCTGTCGCAAGTCGCTCCCGACCTGCGTCCGGACGTGTTTCATCAGGCCGGCAAAAACCACGATGAAGTGACTGCAGAGCGCTATCGCGCAGCTGGCGTCGAGGCGCAAGTGCAGCCTTTCATCAAAGACATGGCCCAAGCCTATGGCTGGGCCGACCTGGTGGTGTGCCGCGCAGGCGCATTGACCATCAGTGAACTGGCGGCTGCCGGTCTGCCCTCGATGCTGGTGCCTTTGCCCCACGCGATCGACGATCACCAGACCCGCAACGCCGATTATTTGGCCCGTGAAGGCGCTGCCTTCCTGATGCCGCAAAGAACGACTGGCGCAGCGGATCTTGCCGCTCGCCTGACAGAGGTCTTGATGCAACCGCAACGACTCAACGACATGGCCACCGCGGCACGCCGCCTGGCCAAACCCGATGCCACTCGTAACGTGGTCGATACCTGCCTGGAGGTGGCTCATGGTTGAGAACAAAAAAGCCATGCCGCACCCGGAAATGCGCCGCATCCGTCGCATCCACTTCGTCGGTATCGGCGGCGTGGGCATGTGCGGCATTGCCGAGGTGTTGCTGAACCTGGGCTATGAAGTGTCCGGCTCCGACCTCAAAGCATCGCCGGTGACCGAGCGCCTGGAATCCTTCGGTGCCCACATCTATATCGGTCACCGTGCCGAGAACGCCACGAACGCCGATGTGCTGGTCACCTCCAGCGCCGTGAACACTTCCAACCCGGAAGTGGCCACGGCCCTGGAACGCCGGATTCCGGTGGTGCCGCGTGCAGAGATGCTGGCCGAACTGATGCGCTACCGCCACGGCATCGCCGTTGCCGGTACCCACGGCAAAACCACCACCACCAGCCTGATCGCTTCGGTGTTCGCCGCTGGTGGCCTGGACCCGACGTTCGTCATCGGTGGTCGTCTGAATGCCGCGGGCACCAATGCCCAGCTCGGCACCAGCCGTTACCTGATCGCCGAAGCCGACGAAAGCGATGCCAGTTTCCTGCACTTGCAGCCGCTGGTGGCCGTGGTCACCAACATCGACGCCGACCACATGGCGACCTACGACGGCGACTTCAACAAACTGAAGAAAACCTTCGTCGAGTTCCTGCACAACCTGCCGTTCTACGGTCTGGCGGTGG
Organism: Pseudomonas sp. NPDC086112; assembly: GCF_044746425.1. Taxonomy (NCBI): domain Bacteria; kingdom Pseudomonadati; phylum Pseudomonadota; class Gammaproteobacteria; order Pseudomonadales; family Pseudomonadaceae; genus Pseudomonas; species Pseudomonas sp. NPDC086112. Next base: position 4,056 of record NZ_JBIVCD010000072.1, read on the forward strand.
TGTGCCTGGACGATCCGGTGGTGCGTGAAATCCTCCCGCAAGTGAAACGTCCGACGGTCACTTACGGCTTTGGCGACGATGCCGACGTGCGTGCCATCAATGTGCGTCAGCAGGGCATGCAGACCTTCTTTACCGTGCTGCGCCCTGATCGCGAGCCGCTCGATGTGTCGGTGAACATGCCGGGCAACCACAACGTGCTGAACGCGCTGGCGACCATTTGCATCGCCACCGACGAAGGCGTCAGCGATGAAGCCATCGTCCAGGGCCTGTCCGGCTTCCAGGGTGTTGGCCGTCGCTTCCAGGTGTACGGCGAACTGCCGGTTGATGGCGGTAACGTGATGCTGGTGGATGATTACGGTCATCACCCGACCGAAGTCGCGGCCGTGATCAAAGCCGTGCGCGGTGGCTGGCCGGAGCGCCGACTGGTGATGGTTTATCAGCCACACCGTTACAGCCGTACCCGCGACCTGTACGACGATTTCGTCAATGTGCTGGCCGACGCCAATGTGCTGCTGTTGATGGAAGTCTACCCGGCCGGCGAAGAGCCGATCCCGGGCGCTGACAGCCGCAAGCTGTGCAACAGCATTCGCCAGCGCGGTCAGCTCGACCCGATCTACATCGAGCGCGGCATCGACCTCGCGCCAATCGTCAAGCCGCTGCTGCGTGCCGGCGACATTCTGTTGTGCCAGGGCGCCGGTGATATCGGCGGTCTCGCACCGAAACTATTGAACAGTCCGTTGTTCGCTGGCGCGGTTGCCGCGCCAAGCGTGGGGAAGTTGAAATGACTGCTGCTTACGCCAACCTCGTCTCCACTATCGCGCCGAAAGACTTCGGCCGTGTCGCCGTGCTGTTCGGCGGCAAGAGTGCCGAACGTGAGGTCTCCCTGAAGTCGGGTAACGCGGTGCTCGACGCACTGCAAAGCGCCGGTGTGGACGCCTTCGGTCTTGATGTGGGCGATGATCTGCTGCAGCGTCTGCTGAACGAGAAAATCGACCGCGCCTTCATCATCCTCCACGGTCGTGGCGGTGAAGACGGCAGCATGCAGGGCCTGCTCGAATGCCTGGGCATTCCGTACACCGGCAGCGGCATTCTGGCCTCGGCACTGGCCATGGACAAACTGCGCACCAAGCAGGTCTGGCATAGCCTCGGTATTCCGACGCCGCGCCACGCGGTACTGAGCTGCGAGGCCGATTGTATTTCGGCGGCCACGGAACTGGGCTTCCCTTTGATCGTCAAACCGGCCCATGAAGGTTCCAGTATCGGGATGGCCAAAGTGACCTCCGCGTCCGAATTGATCGACGCATGGAAAGCGGCCAGTACCTACGATTCGCAAGTGTTGGTCGAGCAATGGATTCAAGGTCCGGAGTTCACCATCGCCACCCTGCGTGACCAGGTGTTGCCTCCAATCGCCCTGGGCACAACCCACAGTTTCTACGACTACGACGCCAAGTACGTGGCTTCCGATACCCAGTACCGGATCCCGTGTGGCCTGGACAGCAATAAAGAAAAAGAACTCATGGACCTCACGGCCAAAGCCTGTGAGGCGCTGGGTATCGCCGGTTGGGGCAGGGCAGACGTGATGCAGGACGCCGACGGGCAGTTCTGGTTCCTGGAAGTCAACACCGCACCGGGCATGACCGATCACAGTCTGGTTCCGATGGCGGCCCGTGCCGCTGGCCTGGATTTCCAGCAACTGGTTCTGGCGATTCTGGCCGCCAGCGTTACCGGCAATGCTGCCGGTAACCAAGAGCCGACAAGAGGTTAAGACCATGCAAGGCGCTCAGCTACGTCATCAGCCTTCCGCACCCGGCCGCAAGCCGGTGCCGCGGGGTGCCAGCCGAATGGTGGCCAAAGAGCCGATGTCTGCGCGCCTGCCGAAAGCCAATTTTGGTTTTCTGAAAAGTCTGTTCTGGCCCGTGCTGTTGGTCGCGCTGGGGTTCGGCACTTATGAAGGCGCACAGCGTTTGCTGCCGTACGCCGACCGGCCGATCACCAAGATCGCGGTGCAGGGCGACTTGAGTTACATCAGCCAGCAAGCGGTGCAGCAGCGGATCGCCCCCTACGTGGCGTCGAGCTTCTTCACCATCGACCTGGAGAGCATGCGTACCGAGCTTGAACAGATGCCATGGATTGCCCACGCCGAAGTGCGTCGGGTGTGGCCGGATCAAGTAGTGATTCGCCTGGAAGAACAACTGCCGGTGGCCCGCTGGGGCGATGAGTCGCTGCTGAACAACCAGGGGCAGGCGTTCACCCCGCGTGAACTGGCGAACTATGAACACTTGCCGCAGTTGTTCGGCCCGCAGCGGGCCCAGCAGCAAGTGATGCAGCAATACCAGGTACTGAGCCAGATGCTCAGGCCATTGGGCTTCTCGATTGCACGCCTGGAGTTGCGTGAACGAGGCAGTTGGTTCCTGACCACCGGCGCCGGCAGCGCGGGCCCGGGAATCGAACTGCTGCTGGGACGCGGCAAGCTGGTGGAAAAGATGCGCCGCTTCATTGCCATCTATGACAAGACGCTCAAAGAGCAGATTACGAACATTGCGCGCATCGATCTGCGCTACGCCAACGGCCTCGCTGTTGGCTGGCGGGAACCTGTAGCGCCCACGACAGCCCAACCCGCTGTCGCGAAGAATTAAGAAGAGGCAGGACCCATGGCAAACGTGCAAAGCGGCAAAATGATCGTCGGTCTCGATATCGGCACCTCCAAGGTGGTGGCGCTGGTCGGCGAGGTCTCGGACGACGGCACGCTCGAAATCGTCGGGATCGGTACTCATCCGTCCCGCGGCCTGAAAAAAGGCGTAGTGGTGAACATCGAGTCCACCGTCCAGTCGATCCAGCGCGCGATCGAAGAAGCGCAGCTGATGGCCGGTTGCCGGATCCACTCGGCGTTTGTCGGCGTGGCTGGCAATCACATCCGCAGCCTGAACTCCCACGGCATCGTGGCGATTCGTGATCGCGAAGTCAGCTCCGCCGACCTTGAGCGCGTTCTCGACGCTGCCCAGGCTGTGGCGATCCCGGCTGACCAGCGCGTGCTGCACACCCTGCCGCAGGATTACGTGATCGATAACCAGGAAGGCGTTCGCGAGCCGCTGGGTATGTCCGGCGTGCGTCTGGAAGCCAAGGTTCACGTGGTCACCTGCGCCGTCAACGCCGCACAGAACATTGAAAAATGCGTGCGCCGCTGCGGCCTGGAAATCGACGACATCATTCTCGAGCAGTTGGCCTCGGCCTACTCGGTCCTGACCGACGACGAGAAAGAGCTGGGCGTGTGCCTGGTGGACATCGGCGGCGGCACCACTGACATCGCGATCTTCACCGAAGGCGCGATCCGTCACACCGCGGTGATCCCGATTGCGGGCGATCAGGTGACCAACGACATCGCCATGGCGTTGCGCACCCCGACCCAGTACGCCGAAGAAATCAAGATTCGCTACGCCTGTGCCCTGGCCAAACTGGCCGGTGCCGGTGAAACCATCAAGGTGCCGAGCGTCGGCGATCGTCCACCGCGCGAGCTGTCCCGTCAGGCCCTGGCCGAAGTGGTCGAGCCGCGTTACGACGAGCTGTTCACCCTGATCCAGGCCGAGCTGCGTCGCAGTGGCTACGAAGACTTGATCCCGGCCGGCATCGTGCTGACTGGCGGTACGTCGAAGATGGAAGGCGCGGTGGAACTGGCCGAAGAGATCTTCCACATGCCGGTTCGCCTGGGCGTGCCGCATGGCGTCAAGGGCCTGGACGACGTGGTCCGCAACCCGATCTATTCCACTGGCGTTGGCCTGTTGATGTACGGCCTGCAGAAGCAGTCCGACGGGATTTCGTTCTCGGGCATCGGCAGCCGCGACAGCTACAGCAATGACGAACCGAAAGTCGCCTTGCTCGATCGCTTCAAGAGCTGGGTACAAGGCAATTTCTAAAGCTTTACCGCAACACCGCTTCAAACAGCAGTAGGCGAAAAAACTAGAGAATGTAAGGAGAGGGAAAATGTTCGAACTCGTAGACAACATCCCCGCAAGCCCGGTAATTAAAGTTATCGGTGTTGGCGGTGGCGGCGGCAACGCTGTCAATCACATGGTCAAGAGCAACATTGAAGGCGTTGAATTCATCTGCGCCAACACTGATGCCCAAGCGCTGAAAAGCATCGGCGCGCGGACCATCCTGCAACTGGGCACCGGCGTGACCAAAGGTCTTGGCGCCGGCGCCAACCCTGAAGTAGGTCGTCAGGCCGCTCTCGAAGACCGTGAGCGCATTGCCGAAGTCCTGCAGGGCACCAATATGGTGTTCATCACAACTGGCATGGGCGGTGGTACCGGTACCGGTGCTGCGCCGATCATTGCCGAAGTGGCCAAGGAAATGGGGATCCTCACCGTTGCGGTGGTGACCCGTCCGTTCCCGTTCGAAGGTCGCAAGCGTATGCAGATCGCCGACGAAGGCAATCGTCTTCTGTCTGAAAGCGTCGACTCGTTGATCACCATTCCCAACTAGAAGCTGCTGACCATCCTCGGTAAAGACGCAAGCCTGCTGTCGGCTTTCGCCAAGGCCGACGATGTACTGGCCGGTGCCGTTCGCGGTATCTCCGACATCATCAAGCGTCCGGGCATGATCAACGTCGACTTTGCCGACGTGCGTACCGTGATGAGCGAAATGGGCATGGCGATGATGGGCACTGGGTGCGCCAGCGGTCCGAACCGTGCACGCGAGGCCACCGAAGCGGCCATTCGCAATCCGTTGCTCGAAGACGTGAACCTGCAAGGCGCACGCGGCATTCTGGTGAACATCACCG
>NZ_JBIVCD010000072.1:8842-9239 GCF_044746425.1 Pseudomonas sp. NPDC086112
CTGACCTGTCCCTGGGTGAGTACTCCGACGTGGGTAGCATCATCGAAGCCTTCGCTTCCGAGCACGCAATGGTCAAGGTCGGTACCGTTATCGATCCGGACATGCGCGACGAGCTGCACGTGACTGTTGTTGCCACCGGTTTAGGCGCTAAAATCGAGAAGCCTGTAAAGGTCATCGACAATACCGTTCATACCTCGATGGCTTCCCAGCCACAACAACAAGCCCCTGTTCGTCAGGAACAGCCTGCGGTGAATTACCGTGACCTGGATCGTCCGACCGTCATGCGCAACCAGGCTCAGGCCGGTGCTGCGACTGCCGCGAAGATGAACCCGCAAGATGACCTGGACTACCTGGACATCCCGGCTTTCCTGCGTCGTCAGGCCGATAGATGACATGT
>NZ_JBIVCD010000072.1:9249-9843 GCF_044746425.1 Pseudomonas sp. NPDC086112
TGCGCTGAAGCGGCCCATGCCATGATAAAACAACGCACCCTGAAGAATATTATCCGTGCCACAGGTGTCGGCCTGCACTCCGGGGAGAAGGTCTACCTGACCCTCAAGCCAGCGCCCGTCGACACCGGCATTGTGTTTTGTCGTGCTGACCTCGACCCTGTGGTGCAGATTCCTGCCCGCGCGGAAAACGTTGGCGAAACCACTATGTCGACCACGCTTGTTAGCGGTGACGTCAAAGTGGACACGGTGGAGCACCTGCTCTCGGCCATGGCTGGCCTGGGCATCGATAACGCCTACGTCGCGTCCGAAGTCCCGATCATGGATGGTAGCGCTGGACCCTTCGTATTCCTGATTCAATCGGCCGGCCTGGAAGAACAGGACGCCGCCAAGAAGTTCATCCGGATCCTGCGGGAAGTGACAGTGGAAGACGGCGACAAGCGCGCCACTTTCGTCCCTTTCGAAGGTTTCAAAGTGAGCTTCGAGATCGATTTCGATCACCCGGTTTTCCGTGACCGCACACAAAGAGCAAGCGTGGATTATTCCAGCACTTCGTTCGTAAAAGAAGTCAGCCGCGCCCGTACCTTTGGTGTCATG
>NZ_JBIVCD010000073.1:0-508 GCF_044746425.1 Pseudomonas sp. NPDC086112
GTTGATGAATATCACCAGGCAGTTGGCGTTCTTGATGTTACCGGTGATTTTACGCAGCGCCTGGGACATCAGACGGGCTTGCAGGCCCACGTGCATGTCGCCCATTTCGCCTTCGATTTCAGCCTTCGGCACCAGAGCAGCCACGGAGTCGACGATGATCACGTCAACCGCGTTGGAACGCACCAGCATGTCGGTGATTTCCAGGGCTTGCTCGCCGGTGTCCGGCTGGGAAACCAGCAGGTCGTCGACGTTGACGCCCAATTTGCCGGCGTACTCAGGGTCGAGGGCGTGTTCGGCGTCGACGAATGCGCAGGTCGCGCCGGCTTTTTGAGCCTGGGCGATCACCGACAGTGTCAGGGTGGTTTTACCGGAGGATTCAGGACCGTAGATCTCAACGATACGGCCTTTTGGCAGACCGCCAATGCCGAGCGCGATATCCAGACCCAGAGAGCCAGTGGAAATAGCCGGGATCGCCTGACGGTCCTGATCGCCCATACGCATTACGGCT
>NZ_JBIVCD010000073.1:517-9259 GCF_044746425.1 Pseudomonas sp. NPDC086112
AATAAATAAGGCCTGACGGCCAACACCTGTATAAGTAGCCAGTATTATTCCACAGCGTTTCAGGATCGCCTACCCCTGATTTGAGATTTCTCCAGCGGCATGGCGCAGCAGCCCCTCTAGCGCGGCCTTCACCGTTTGTCGGCGGACCTCGTCACGGTTACCGGCAAAGTACTGCACCTCGCTGAACACCTGCTCACCCACCCCCCAGGCCAGCCACACCGTGCCCACGGGCTTGCCCGGCGAACCACCATCCGGCCCCGCCACACCGCTAACGGCCACGGCAAAACGCGCCCGGCTTTTTTCCTGCGCGCCGCGGACCATGGCCTCGACCACCTCGCGACTGACCGCCCCGACAGTTGGAAACAACTCAGCCGGGACATCCAGTTGCTGGGTTTTCTGACGGTTGGAGTAGGTGACATAACCGGCCTCGAACCACGCCGAACTCCCCGGAATACGGGTGATTGCCTCGGCAATCCCGCCACCGGTACAGGATTCGGCGGTGGTGACGTGGGCATTGAGAACCTGCAAGCGTCTGCCAAGTTCAGCGGCCAACTGAGTGATATCTTTCACGGCTCTCTCCTGATCGAGCGGAATGAGGCCTACCGTACACGAGCCGATCACGCTTGCAAGGTTCAGGATCGATCAAAATGTTAGCGAGCAAAGGCTCTGATATAAGCCTGACGGCCTGCAAGGCAATCAATCCGCGGTCGCCGGCATTGGTGATAGCGACAATTCGTTGAGCATGCACCGGGGGCTCGCTACGTCGCGGGTGCCACCGTCAACTGGTCGAGTTTCTCGGCCTGCAACCCGGCCAGTTCCGCCAGTTGCCGGCCATAACGCCAGTCCTGAAGTCGCCAGGCCAGCGCCGCCGAGCCGCCGGCCAACACAACCGGAAACACAACAACGCCAATGATGCGGTAAGACATCGGGATCAAACCGAAGGCTGGCATAACACCGCCCTCGCCCGCGCCCAGAGATGCAAGCGATCCTGCAAACCGTTCAGGCCGCCGTTGATGCGGCGGGTGATGCTGTTGAACTGGTCGCGGTCGGCCAGTTCATTGAAGCCATTTTGCTCCCAGAACCAGGCAGCCGATTCAGCGGCCCACCGCGGCTTTTCCAGAAGTCCTGGCAAAAACAGCAAACGATCATCACCGAAGAGTCCGAGACTGCACTGACGGTAATTGTCGCGACCCGTGATCTGAATCAGGCCTCGGCCACGGTATTTTTGACCGTCGCCGTCGGGCTCTGGCGTATTACCCAGGCGCACAGCCAGTGCGCCGGTGTCGTACTTGCTCAAGTATTGAGCGCAGCCCAACTCACGTACGTACTGCAACTGCCCCGACTCATGACCGACTTGCGCAAGGAACGCAGCGATGCGTTTCGGGGTATTGATGTTGCGGTGGGTCATGGCGATGTTGAGCGCAGAAATGAAAACGCCTGCTTGGGAGCTGGCGTTGGGCATAACGATCTGTAGTTGTTGCTGCGTAACAGTCATATAGCCTCCAGAATGCCGGCGGCGACTCGATCTACAAGACTTGGGCAGTGATCACGCAGTTGGTCAATCAGTGGAATGATCTTCATCGTGTTTTCACCGGGTAATAAAACCCCGCTTGAGTGCGGGTTTGAGTGAAAGGTACTGGCCGTGGGAAACCCGCGTCCGTGCGGGTCGGATGCCGGTAGGCATCGCTGCTCGCCATTCCATTGGGCTTTGTATTCAGTGATCCTGGCGGGTATCTGGCGGCGGCACTTCGCAAACGCCAATCCGCTTGGCCGCCCAGCGCTCATAAAGACCGATGGAAACATCCGCTCCGGCCATCGCCGTCAGACAACCGAACGCGCCAGCCGCCCAGATCGACATGCCAGCGGCGTACAGCAACATGATGGCCGAGACTCCGCAGACCATGCAGGCCCCGGATCGCAAGGCCAGACGCCGCAGCAATGACCACCCGCGAGCGCCCTCCTTGTCGGCGCGCCACATTTCACCAGACACCCCACCCACCAGGGCGAGAACGATGACCAGCCAGATCGGCATGTCCAGCAACGCTTGTTGCTCGTTTGTCATGTCACGCCTCCTGGGGGTGATTAATGAGTAATTGATGGTGTGTTTCGGATGCAGCCTTGGTGATCAGCGGTCGCCGCTCAAGCGCAGAGAAACGACTGCAAATCCTGTTGATGGCAGGCGACCAGGTGGTTAAACAGGCTCAACGATTACGTTGTCGATGAAGGCAAAGTTGGCGTACGGGTTCTGCTCGTTGGGGAAGGCCAGGGTCGTTTTAGCCGTGGTGGCGGTGAAGTCGTAAGTGATGGTGCTCCACTCGACTGTTGTACCGTTGGCGGACGGGGTGTTGAAGGTGACGATTTTCCCCGCCACATTCACCTGGATGACACCGTCGCCGGAGCGACCGGCGTAGCGCGAATTACCCGCGCTGAGGTCAATCGGTACTGGGCGCCGACCGTGGTAGCAAAGTTCTGCTGAATGCCGCCGCCGTTGCCATAAACGTAGTTGGCCAGGTCGACGATCACAACGCCATCCGCGGCGACGGAGCCGCCGATCGCGGCAGGCATATTGAAGTACTCGGCACCGGACAGAAACGTCGTCCAACCCGTGATGAAGTTGGCTTGCTCCGTGGTATCCAGTATGCAACTACCGCTGCAGCCTGGCTGTTCAAAGCTGCCGTTGACCAAAAGGTTGGCGGCAACAGCGTTGCCCCCAGCGCCGAACAGAGCAACGGCCAGCAACAGCGGGGCAATGTATTCCCTGAAACCGTTCATGATTCACCTATTGAGTTAATTGAGTTATTTGCGCTGCTGATGCAGTGCTCATGTCGCTCACAGGCGATCGCTCGAGGCTCGTTGCCTTCACATGATTCAGCGTCCCGCATCGGGAACATTTGATCTGGAGCTCGGTGTACTCACCCACTCGGGCGAGAAGTCTTTTGCACTGCCCACATCTGCAATCTTTCAACATTGAGATGCCTCCTGGCTTCTGCCGAGTCCTTTCTGTAATTGAGGTTGATAAACCTCGGACGAGGTGGGCATTCCCGGCGCTAACCGGAATGCGATCCTTCGCATTGACCTTTCGGCGCTACTGGCGCGGTACGAGTCCATTCAAATTGTTTTTCCGACCGCGGCCCCTGCCCGCCGGATAACTGCTTGTGGTGCTTTACGCTGCACACCCGGGTCAGTTGCCAACCCTCTGAACCGTTGAGGCCGGTTCATCGCTGCCTTTGTGGTGGAACTAAAGAGCTTCGTTTCGAGCCGCCTTGTTGGGCGGCTTGAGACAAAGAATATGCATGGATGCATATACAGTCAATGCATAAATGCATTTATTTATGCATTAGAAATGCACAGGCGCATGGAAGCCCCGCAAGCAAAGGCGTTGGCGGTTTTTCGACAGGCGAAAAAAAACCCGCCGGGCAGCGAGTTTTATCTGACAGCGGTGAGGTTAACGGGCGTACATGCCCCACCAGAAGACGTGACCGAGGATGACGATCTGCTCTTCCTGGATTTCCTGGAAGCTGTAGTCCTCGTCCGGATGCTCATCGCGGTTGAAGCTGCGCAAGCGAATCCCTGTCGGCAGGCGATAAAGCTGTTTCACCCGCAACTGGCCGTTGTGGTTGATGGCGTAGAGGTCACCGTCGACGATGTCACCAATCCCGCATTTACCGGCATTCACCCCGACCGTGGCGCCATCGCGCAGCACCGGCAACATGCTGTTGCCGCGCACGGTCACGCATTTGGCCTGATCGAACTGCACGCCGTTATGGCGCAGGCTGCGCTTGCCGAAGCGCAGGCTAGAGCGCTCGCTCTCTTCGATGACGAATCTTCCTGATCCAGCAGCCAATTCAACCTCGCGAAGAAAGGGGACCGACACCTCGTCGTCATCGACGGGCGTATCGTCGTCCCACAGGCTTATGTCCTTGAGTTCCGAATGCGACTCATCGCGCCCGGCGCTGGCGGCGTGCGCGACATCCGCACGGCCACGCAACTGGTCGGTGCTCACGGCGAAGTATTCGGCAATCTTCGAAATATGTTTATCCGAAGGATCGACGATCTTCCCGCTGAGGATCCGCGAGAGAGTGGATTGAGGCACGCCGGTGCGACGGTGAAGCTCCGTGGGGGAGATCCCGTGCTGATCGAGCAGTGCTCTTAAGACGGTAGAAACATTGCGTTTTTGCATAACGTGCATAGTGCTTGATCTTTTTTCGGAAGACAAATGCTGATTTGCATAGATCGTGCATAGAGAGCAGAAATGTGCCTTGGCGCTTTCATGCCTGCGTAGGTCGGACTGCCCATGTTAACCTTGCGCCCATCGCGGAAAAGCCGGGCCGATGCCCCTCCTTTGCCCTACACCTTTCAACGAGTTTTCCTGAATTTCCGATGAATAAAGCCATCTCCGATCTGTCCTCCCACACCCCGATGATGCAGCAGTACTGGCGCCTGAAGAACCAGCACCCCGACCAGCTGATGTTCTACCGCATGGGTGACTTCTACGAGATCTTCTATGAAGACGCGAAGAAGGCCGCCAAGTTGCTGGACATCACTTTGACGGCTCGTGGGCAATCGGCGGGGCAGGCGATTCCGATGTGTGGGATTCCTTACCACGCCGCGGAAGGTTACCTGGCGAAACTGGTGAAGCTCGGCGAGTCGGTGGTGATTTGTGAGCAGGTCGGCGACCCGGCCACCAGCAAAGGCCCGGTGGATCGTCAGGTGGTGCGGATCATCACCCCTGGCACAGTCAGCGATGAAGCGCTGCTGGATGAGCGCAGGGACAACCTGATCGCGGCGGTGCTGGGTGACGAGCGTCTGTTCGGGCTGGCGGTGCTGGACATCACCAGCGGCAACTTCACCGTGCTGGAGATCAAGGGCTGGGAAAACCTGTTGGCGGAACTGGAGCGCGTCAATCCGGTGGAGCTGATGATCCCGGATGATTGGCCGAAAGACCTGCCGGCGGAAAAACGTCGTGGGGTTCGTCGCCGTGCGCCGTGGGATTTTGAACGTGACTCGGCACTGAAAAGTCTTTGCCAGCAGTTTTCCACCCAGGACCTGAAAGGATTCGGCTGCGAGAACCTGACCCTGGCGATCGGCGCCGCCGGTTGCCTGCTCAGCTACGCCAAGGAAACCCAGCGCACCGCCCTGCCGCATTTGCGCAGCCTGCGTCATGAACGCCTGGATGACACCGTGGTGCTGGACGGCGCGAGCCGTCGCAACCTGGAACTGGACACCAACCTGGCCGGCGGTCGCGACAACACCTTGCAATCGGTGGTCGACCGCTGTCAGACCGCCATGGGCAGCCGCTTGCTGACTCGCTGGCTGAACCGTCCGCTGCGGGATTTGACCGTATTGCTGGCGCGTCAGAGCTCGATCACCTGCCTGCTCGACGGTTACCGTTTCGAAAAGCTGCAACCGCAGCTCAAGGAAATCGGTGACATCGAGCGGATTCTGGCGCGGATCGGCCTGCGCAATGCCCGTCCTCGTGACTTGGCGCGCCTTCGCGACGCCCTCGGTGCACTGCCAGAGTTGCAAGTGGCGATGGCCGAGCTTGAAGCCCCGCACATCATTCAATTGGCGACGACCACCAGCACCTATCCGGAACTGGCGGCATTGCTGGAAAAAGCCATTATCGACAACCCGCCCGCCGTCATCCGTGACGGCGGCGTGTTGAAAACCGGTTACGACAGCGAACTCGACGAACTGCAATCGCTCAGCGAAAACGCCGGGCAGTTCCTGATCGATCTCGAAGCGCGTGAAAAGGCCCGCACCGGCCTGTCGCACTTGAAGGTCGGCTATAACCGGATTCACGGATACTTCATCGAGTTGCCGAGCAAGCAGGCCGAATCGGCGCCTGCGGACTATATTCGGCGGCAGACCCTCAAAGGTGCCGAGCGCTTCATCACGCCGGAACTGAAGGCGTTCGAGGACAAGGCGCTGTCCGCCAAGAGCCGCGCCCTGGCCCGCGAGAAAATGCTCTACGAAGCGTTGCTCGAAGACTTGATCGCCCAGTTGCCGCCCTTGCAAGACACCGCCGCAGCCTTGGCCGAGCTGGATGTGCTGAGCAACCTCGCCGAGCGCGCACTGAATCTGGACCTGAACTGCCCGCGTTTTGTCAGCGAGCCGTGCATGCGCATCACCCAGGGTCGTCACCCGGTGGTCGAGCAAGTACTCACCACGCCGTTCGTGGCCAATGACCTGAGCCTTGACGACAATACCCGCATGCTGGTGATTACCGGTCCGAACATGGGCGGTAAATCCACCTACATGCGTCAGACCGCATTGATCGTGCTACTGGCGCATATCGGCAGTTTCGTGCCGGCGGCCAGTTGCGAATTGTCCTTGGTAGACCGAATCTTCACCCGAATCGGCTCCAGCGATGACTTGGCGGGCGGGCGCTCGACCTTCATGGTTGAAATGAGCGAAACCGCGAACATTTTGCACAACGCCACCGAACGCAGCCTGGTGCTGATGGACGAAGTCGGTCGCGGCACCAGCACCTTCGACGGTCTGTCCCTGGCCTGGGCGGCGGCTGAGCGTCTCGCGCACCTGCGGGCCTACACCCTGTTCGCCACCCACTATTTCGAGCTGACAGTGCTGCCGGAAGCCCAGCCACTGGTGGCCAACGTGCATCTCAATGCCACCGAACACAACGAACGCATCGTGTTCCTGCACCACGTGCTGCCTGGGCCTGCCAGCCAGAGCTATGGCTTGGCGGTTGCGCAGTTGGCCGGTGTACCGAGCGAAGTGATCGTGCGGGCTCGCGAGCATCTGAGCCGACTGGAATCCACAGCGCTGCCTCATGAGGTTGCGAAGCCGGCCAAAGGCAAACCGGTCACGCCGCAGCAGAGCGACATGTTCGCCAGCCTGCCGCATCCGGTGCTGGATGAACTGGCCAAACTTGATCTGGACGACATGTCACCGCGTCGTGCGCTCGAAATGCTCTATACACTAAAGACACGGATCTAACGCACTTGCCTGCAAGCTGTTAGAATCTCGCGCGGTTTGGGATGCTGCAGGCCAATAGCCTGACCTGCAGACTATCGCTCCCGAACCTGGCGACCCCAACGTGAAGGGGCTCCGCTGCCGCCGCCTGAGGAGAAAATTAGAAATGACCTTCGTCGTCACCGACAACTGCATCAAGTGCAAGTACACCGACTGCGTAGAAGTCTGTCCGGTGGACTGCTTTTACGAAGGCCCGAACTTCCTGGTGATTCACCCGGATGAGTGCATCGACTGCGCACTGTGCGAACCAGAATGCCCTGCCGTGGCCATCTTCTCCGAAGATGAAGTTCCGGAAGATATGCAGGAGTTCATTCAGCTGAACGTTGAGCTGGCGGAAATCTGGCCCAACATCACCGAGAAGAAAGAATCGTTGCCCGATGCCGAAGAGTGGGATGGCGTCAAAGGCAAGATCAAAGACCTCGAACGCTGATTACCCCGTGTTCTCGAAAAGGCCCCTTGTGGGCCTTTTTGCTTTTCCAAAGATCAAAAGATCGCAGCCTGCGGCGGCGCCCACAGGCGCGTAGGAGCAGCCGCAAGCTGCGATCTTTTGATTCTTGATTTTGATCTTTTGCTTTTCTACAGGCAAAAAAAGGGGCGGTATGACCCGCCCACATTTTTTCCCTATTCCTTGTGTTCCTTTTCATCGTCCTGATGAATCGCTTCCTGCGATGTCCGTTCCCCTCTTCCTTGAAGGGCGTGTCTATCCGTCGACACAGTTCAGATACTAGAGGATTCCCCACTAAGAGCAATCGGCCTCTGTCGCGGAAAGCGTCTGTCACACGCTGTTAATCTAAAAAAATAATCATACAAATCAATAATATAAACGAATACCACAAGTTAAATAGACAACTGCCAGGGTGTAAAAATAACGAACACTTACGAAAGAGTAAGCAAAGACTTACAACACGAGACTACAAACCTGAGGTGGTGCAAAAGAACAACGCAATTCTTAAATTCCGGGCAACAAAAAGCCCCAAACCAGTCGGGGCTATTCGTTACCGGTTGAACGAGTTGCTTATTGGAACAGCGACTCACTCGACAGGCCGTTTTTCTCGAGAATCTCCCGAAGACGCTTGAGGCCTTCAACCTGAATTTGCCTGACCCGCTCCCGGGTCAAGCCGATTTCCAGGCCTACGTCTTCAAGCGTGCTGCTCTCGTGACCTCGCAAGCCAAAGCGGCGAATGACCACCTCGCGTTGCTTGTCGGTCAGCTCCGAGAGCCACTGATCGATGCTCTGTGACAGGTCGTCGTCCTGCAACAGTTCGCATGGATCGGTCGGGCGGTCATCGGTAAGGGTGTCCAGCAGGGTTTTATCCGAATCCGGACCCAGCGAGACGTCGACCGAAGAAACCCGCTCGTTCAGGCCTAGCATGCGCTTGACCTCGCCTACCGGTTTCTCCAGCAGGTTGGCGATTTCTTCGGGTGAGGGTTCATGATCGAGCTTTTGAGTCAGCTCCCGTGCAGCCCGCAAGTACACATTGAGCTCTTTGACCACATGGATCGGCAACCGGATGGTCCGGGTCTGATTCATGATCGCGCGCTCGATGGTCTGACGAATCCACCAGGTGGCGTAGGTCGAAAAGCGGAAACCGCGTTCAGGATCGAACTTTTCTACTGCCCGGATCAGGCCGAGGTTGCCCTCTTCGATCAGGTCCAGCAGCGACAGCCCACGATTGACGTAACGACGGGCGATTTTCACCACCAGCCGCAGGTTGCTTTCAATCATGCGCTTGCGCCCGGCCGGAT
>NZ_JBIVCD010000074.1:0-8284 GCF_044746425.1 Pseudomonas sp. NPDC086112
ATGATCCCGAACTGACGCGCTTGCAGCACCAGCTCGATGGCGTGCTGTTCAAGCACCATCGACAGCACCTGACGAATCGCTTCCATCAGTTTGCGGAAACTCGCGCCCTGGTCGCTGTGCTGGTAACGGCTGTCCAGACGCGGGCGCTTGCTCTCGCTGGAAAACGTCGCCAGATCGCCGAGCATGGTCAGCAGTGTGCGGTACAACTCTTCCGGGTGAACCTGTTCCAGGCCCAGGTAATGGCGCAGCAGCATTTCGGTGCGGTTGATCAGTTGCAACATCATGAAGTCGCCGATTTCCGCGCCACCGACCTTGCCGTTGGAGCTGATCCGCTCGGCAATCGTGTCGCCCCGGTGGCCGAGCATACTGATGACTTCTTTGAGGCACGACAGCAAGTAGCTGGACGAGTGCGCCTGAATGTAGGTCGGCACGAAGTCGGGGTCGAGGCTGATCACACCGTCGGGCGTGGTATCGAGCACTTCGCAGATTTTCAACTTCACGTAGGCCTGATCGCTCTGCTGCTCACCGAGCAACAATTTGAAGTCCGGACGACCGCAGCTGACCTGGCTGGCGGAGTCGTCACCGGCATTGGAGTCGGCGACTTCCGCGTCGTACGCGGTGTAGCGCGCCAGCACGTCGGACTGCTCCGGGCGGCGAGACTCGATGTGGTTACCGGTGACCAGCGGCAACGCCAGGTAGATCGGCGTGTTGCCAGTGTTCGGCGGCACGTCCAGAGCCAACGGCTCTGTGTTGCCGCCCAGTTCGAACAGGCTGCCGTCCGGCAGAATCCCCGAGGCCTGGCTGATCACCAGTTTGCCCATGTTGAGGAACTGCAAGTCGATTTCCAGGTTCAGGAAGCCCCAGATGTAGCTGCCTAGCAACTGGGTACGGGTCTTCATCTGGTGGTCGTAGTAACGATCGTTGTGCTGGAAGTGCTGCGGACGCAGCAGCATGCCTTCCTGCCAAATGACTTTATGGGCATTCATGTTCAGTCATCCGTCTTGGCGAGCGTTTCATGGGTGTTGCGGATGCCGGCCTGATCGAGGGTCAGGTCAGCCACGGTGACTTCCAGCGCAGTGATTTGCACGGTGTAGCGCCATTTGGTTTCTGGCAGGTCGCGGTAGGCCGCGAGCACGCCGACGTACCGGCTGCCCTCCTCCACACTGAGTTTGAGTTCGATGGTTTCACCCGGACGCAGCTCGAGTTCTTCGCTGGCCACCAGGTCCGGGACCAGGGATTCCTTGGCGCGTTCGTACAGGCTGAAGAAGTCGGCGTTCTCGAACGTCACCGGGTGCTTGAGCTCGAACAGACGCACGACAATCGGCGACGGACGCCCGTTGAGGTCCGGGTTCAGCTGATCGCTGCCGGTGAGCTTCAGGTTGACTTTGGTCACTTTGGAATACGGCGACAACGACGAGCATCCGGCCAACAGCGCGAGGGCAATGAACGCCGTCAGCGTCTTGAAAAAAGCGGTCGAGCAGCGAGACATGCGCATCATCCTTGGTGGTCGGTGTGAAGGGTAGAAATCAGGCGGATCTGTTCTTCGTAGGCCTGGGCAAAGTCGCGGGCCAGCAGGCGCTCGCTCCAGTCATCGTCCAGACGCAGAGCCTGGTGATAACGCCCGTAGGCTCTCCAGCGACTGCCGGAGGTGGCGAGCAACGGCTTGTTGTCGCGCTCGAAACGCAGGGTCAGCTGTTGCGGCGAGAAGTGTTCCAGGGTGCCGCGAACGGCAGCGCGACTGGCGGTCAGCAACGCCACCTGATGCGCCTGCAAATCACGGAACGCACGGGAGATCGCTTGCTCGGCCGGCAACTGACCCGGCTTGTTGCCCTGCAACAGAATGCCCAGCGCTTCGCCGGCATCGACGGCAAATTTCAGCGGGTTCTTGTTAGTGCCTTGCACGGTGGTTTGAGCCAGGCGCAGTTCGTTTTTCAGTTCGCTGCGGGTGCGCAGGCTCTGCTGCAAACCGCCGACGCTCTGCTTGAGCAGGCGCGCGGCGTTCAGGGCCAGGGCTTCGCGAGCGTCGTGGTCAAGGCCTTTGAGATCCACGCCGAGAGCGGCACCGAAGTGTTCCCAGAAGCCTTCGCTCTGACGCTCGACCGCTTTGGGCGGCGGCGCTGGCGCAGGTTCTGCCGGGGCGGCGATCAGCTCCGGTACCATCAGGCTTTCCATGTCGATGCGCGCGTAGTCGGCGCGTTGACGGGTGTCTTCGATCGTGGTGCTCGGGGAGATCAGTTCATCGATTTCCGAGTACACGCGCTCTTGCTGGTCGAGGGCATTGAGCGGGTCGAGGTCGAGGAACGCATCGTCCGGAATGATGCTGCCCGCCGCCTGCGGACGGCCGGCTTCAACGTCGAAGGTCGCCGGGTCGCGCACCAGTCGCGCGCGGATCTCGAAGTCACCCAGCACGTACACACTGCCGTGCTCGATGCGCATCGGCTCGCCTTTGCGCAGGCGCGCGCCGCTTTCGCTGTCCTGAATACCGTTGCTGCTGGTATCGGTCAGGAAAAACGTGCCTTCGCGGTAGCTGATCAACGCGTGGTGGTTGGACAGGTGACGCTTGCGGTCGGGGATGATCCAGTCGCAATCCTCGCCCCGGCCGATCACGCCACCGGCCTGCTTGAAGGTCTTCTGGCACAAATCCGTGGGCACGAACTGCTTGGTGTTCAGCATTTCGAAAACCAGTTCCATGGTGATACTCCTTGCGGTCACTTGCCGCGATTGACCGCCTGCGGATCACCCAATGGGCGATAGGTGTTGTCGTTGTATTTGTAATTGCCGCTACAGCCGCCAAGGCCGCATAGAACGACGAGGGTCAGCAGGACGGCTTGCCAGTGACGAACAGGCATCAGAGGGTCTCCATGGGTAGACAAAGCACAAAGCGCCGACCCGTTCGGGCGGCGCTGTTTGAAGCAAATGAGGCAGGTTCGAGCGCTCTAGCCATGGGGCCTGAGCGCTGCCGTTGTGGCGAGGGAGCTTGCTCCCGCTGGGCTGCGGAGCAGCCCCAAAACCAGCTGTCCCGTTTATTCAGGCAGGCCGTGTTGGCTGAACTGCGACTGCTGCGCAGTCGAGCGGGAGCAAGCTCCCTCGCCACAGGATTTCGCCGCTCAAAAAAAATGGGGTCAGCCATCGAAATCACCCAAATTGATATTCAGGCGCCCGAGGCGATAAAGCAGCGTGCGGCGTGGCAATCCGAGTTCGCGGGCGGCGAGGGTCTGGTTGCCGTCGTTTTTGCGCAGGCAATCGAGCAGCAAACTGCGTTCGACCTGCTCCAGACGTTCGCGCAGGTTCAGGCTGCTGTCTTCCGGCATGGCTTCCATGCGCAGGGAGAAATGCTCGGCCAGCAACTCACCGCCTTCGCACAACAGCACCGCGCGTTCGACCAGGCCTTTGAGTTCGCGAACGTTGCCGGGGAAGGCATAACCGGACAGGTGATCCAGCGCCGCGTCGGACCAACGCACGGCATCGCGTTGCAGAAACGCGCAAGCCTTGTCGGCGAAGTGCCGGGCCAGGTCGAGGATGTCGCCTTCGCGCTGACGCAGGGCCGGCAACTCGATCGGGAATTGCGCGAGGCGGTAGTACAAGTCCTCGCGGAATTTGCCTTCGCTGACCAGCACCGCCAAATCCCGGTGAGTCGCAGCGATGATGCGCACGTCGATTTTGTGGGTGTCGTTGGAACCCAGCGGGCGGATCTCGCCTTCCTGCAACACGCGCAACAGCTTGGCTTGCAGGGACAATGGCATGTCGCCGATTTCATCGAGCAACAAGGTGCCGCCATTGGCCGCGTCGAACAGTCCGGCACGGTCACGGTCGGCACCGGTGAAGGCGCCTTTGCGGTAGCCGAACAGCTCGCTTTCCAGCAGGTTCTCGGGGAACGCCGCGCAGTTCTGCACGATGAATGCCTGGGAACGTCGCGGACCGCAGTCGTGAATCGCCCGCGCGACCACTTCCTTGCCGGTGCCGGTTTCGCCGCGCAACAGCACGGTATACGGGCTGTGCAAAACTTTGCTGATCAGCGAATACGTCTGGCGCATCGCCGCGCTCTTGCCGATCAAGCCATAACCGCTGACGCTCGGGACGCTGACCGACGCCGGTCGTGTATCGCCAGCCGGCCGACGCAAACGTTGCAGCAAGTGCAATTGGCCGAGCACGAACGAGCCCAGTTGACCGAGGGAATCAGCAAAGCCTTGCAGGTCGATCTGCCGGCGACTGGCACACAGCAACAAACCTTCGACAGCCTTTTGCTGATTGACCAACGGCACGCACAACAACGACTGCCAAGGCGTGGCCTGGGGCGGCAGGAAACTGGTTTCGTGCAGGCTGCCGCTCAGTTCGCCGAGGCACACCACGCGGTTCTGGCACAGGGCGAATTGCAGCAGTTGTTCACCGTTGTAATCCGCCGGCAGGCTCGCCGCTTCTCGGGGTTGCAGGACGCCGTTCAAGCACTCGGCATTCATCCCCAGGCAGGTATGGGTAGCGTCCAGCAGGTACAGCTGCGTCAACTCGCAACCGCTGAGTTCGGCCAACCCGCGCACGAAGTCACCCAGCAGCGCAATGCCGTCCGCCGCCCGCGACAGGCTGGCGAACTGCGCCAGCAAGGCTTCGGCGTAGACCAGTGGTTGCGGCACTTGAGTGAACATCACACCCACCTCAGGCGAACTCGCACGTCACGCTGGCGTCGCCGTCGAGCGTCGCGTGGACACGCTTGAGGCTTTCGCCCGTGGCCATCGCATCGAGCAAGCGGTCGGCCACCAGCGGCAGCACGTGCAGGTCGAGCAAATGGTCGATCAGGCGCGCGCCACTGTCGCTCTGGGTGCAGCGCTCGGCCAGGTGATCGACGAGGTCCTGGGAGTAAGTGAAGTCGAGCTGACGACGGTTCAGGCGCTCGCCCAAACGGCCGAGTTTGATTTCGATCAGTTCGCGCAGCACCGGGCCGCCCACCGGGTAGTAAGGCACCACGCGCATCCGCGCCAGCAACGCCGGTTTGAAGTGTTTGCTGAGCACCGGGCGAATGGTTTCTTCGAGGACTTCGGCGGTGGGCCGCGCACCGTTTTCGCAGAGTTCGCTGATGCGGTCGCTGCCCAGGTTCGAGGTCATCAGGATCAGCGTGTTGCGGAAGTCGATCTCGCGCCCTTCCCCATCGTTGGCCACGCCTTTGTCGAAGATTTGGTAGAACAGGTTGAGCACGTCCGGGTCGGCTTTTTCGACTTCATCGAGCAGCACCACCGAGTACGGTTTCTGGCGCACGGCTTCGGTGAGCATGCCGCCCTCGCCGTAACCGACGTAGCCCGGCGGCGCACCGATCAGGCGCGACACGGTGTGCTTCTCCTGGAACTCGGACATGTTGATAGTGGTGATGAAGCGGTCGCCGCCGTACAGCAAATCGGCCAGCGCCAGCGCGGTTTCGGTCTTGCCGACGCCGCTTGGGCCGACCAGCAGGAACACGCCGACCGGGGCATCAGGCTTGTTGAGGCCAGCGGCAGTGGCGCGCATCGAACGGTCGAGGGCATGAACCGCCTGTTCCTGACCCCGAATGCGCGTGCGCAGGTCGGTGGCGAAGCTCGCGACCTTGGCGTTGTGCTCGCGGGCCAGTTGCGCCAATGGCACGCCGGTCCAGGCGCTAATCACTTCGGCCACCAGACGCGGGCAGACTTCGAAACTCACCAGACGTTCTTTGACCTGGGCCTCGGTCAGGGCGCGGTGGGTTTCGTTCAGCGCAGTTTCCAGGGACACGACGCTTTGTGCTTCGTCTATTGGCAGGGTTTCGATCACGGTGCCTTCGGCGTCTTCTTCAACCGTGATGGTCGGTTCGACGGCGGCGGCCTCACGGGCCTTGGCCAGTTGCTGACGCAGCTCCAGCAGGCGCTCGGCCAGCGCTTTCTGCTCGGTCCATAGCGTTTCGAGGGCGACCCTTTCGTCTTCAGCATCGGCCAGGCGATCTTCCAAAGCGTCCAGCGCTTCGTGATCGATCAGCAAACCAGCTTCAGCGTCACGGCGCAGGGCCTGACGTTGACGGCCACCTTCGGCCAGCTCACCACGCAGTCGCTCCAGGCTTTCCGGGGCGGCGGCGAGGCTGATGCGCACGCGGGCGCACGCGGTGTCGAGTACGTCGACGGCTTTGTCCGGCAACTGACGACCCGCCAGGTAACGGGCAGACAATTCGGCCGCTGCAACCACCGCGTCATCGCGCAGGTAAATGCCGTGGCTCTTCTCGTAAACCTGAGCCAGGCCACGCAGGATGGTCACCGCTTCGCTGACGGTCGGTTCGTGCAGTTGCACCGGCTGGAAACGACGGGCCAGGGCCGGGTCTTTCTCGAAGTATTTTTTGTACTCCGCCCACGTAGTGGCGGCGATGGTGCGCAACTCGCCACGGGCCAGGGCCGGCTTGAGCAGGTTGGCGGCGTCGGAACCGCCGGCATTGCCGCCCGCGCCGATCAGGGTGTGGGCTTCGTCGATGAACAGGATGATCGGTTTCGGCGAAGCTTTGACTTCATCGATCACGCCTTTGAGGCGACGTTCGAATTCACCTTTGACGCTGGCGCCGGCCTGCAACAGGCCCATGTCCAGCGACAACAACTCAACGCCTTTAAGTACCTGCGGCACTTCACCGGCTGCAATGCGCGAGGCCAGGCCTTCGACGATCGCGGTTTTACCGACGCCGGCTTCACCGACCACGATCGGGTTGTTCTTGCGCCGACGAGCGAGGATGTCGACCATCTGCCGGATCGCGCCATCACGGCACAGCACCGGGTCGAGTTTGCCGTCGCGGGCCTGTTGGGTCAGGTTATGGGTGAAGCGCTGCAGCAGCGATTCGCCGGGCACGGCGGGTTTACCGGTGGCCGGTTGTTCTTTCTGCGACAGGGCGAATTCTTTCAAACGCTCGATGTTCAGCTTGGCCAGCAACGACTGATAACGGCTGCCGGCGTAGCGCATCGGGTTGCGCAGCAGGGCGAGGATCAACGCGGCTTGTTCGACCTGGCTCTGGCCCAACTCGAGGTTGGCCACCAGCAAGGCGTCTTGCAGCCACTGCACCAGTTCCGGGGCGAATACCGGGTTGCGCGAGGCGCTGTGCTCGACCCGCGATTGCAACGCGGCGCTCAGTTCGCCGGCGTCCACTTCGGCATCCTGCAACGCCCGTGCGAGCAGGCCCTGCGGGCGCTCCAGCAAGCCCAGCAGCAGGTCTTCGACGAGGATCTTGCTGCCGCCACGGGCGACGCAGCGTTCGGCAGAACTTTCCAGGTCACGACGGGTTTCGGCGTCCAGCGCCTGGATAAGTTGTTGCAGGTCTACGTTGATCATGTGTCATCTGTCCTTAATGAATTTTGCTGCCCAGGGTCACCACGCCGTCCGCTTTCTCGCGGCCGAGCCAACTGGTCCATCCCAGGCGACAGGCGTTCTGCTCACCGATGCGCAGTTCGCGGATTTCTTCCTGGCGCAGCACCAGGCGAATGTCGTAATCGAGCGGGTCACGCAGGGTGAACCGCACCAGCGCGCACAGCGGCTGGTAGCCGAAACCGATCGGCAGGAATTCGTGAAAGCGTTGCCAGTCGAGCTCGCGGATATGAATGCGGAATTTGCCGCTGCGATCGCGCACGTGTTCGCCCAGCACCAGGTCTTCGCCGAGCATGCTGTTGGCGCGGCCCAGGCGATTGCGCTGCTCGTCGAGAATTTCGACACGGCGCTCGATGCACTGCTCGATGGTCAATTCGGCGTGCTTGAAGTAGTAGCGCAGCACCGCTTCGATCAACGCCGCCGAGTGCGCCCGCAAACTGAGCAGGCCGAGGTACGGCAGCAGGCGTTTCCAGTTCAGCTCCTGAGCCTTGCGGATCTCTTCGCCACCGAGGCCGATCAACGCAAACAGTTGCGCCGAAAACGGGTCGAGCGCCCCGCTCTTGAAACTGGCGCGGTAGCGATACTTTTGCCAGATCGGCAGCATCAGCCGTTGCAGGCGATGGTGGAACAGGTCGAGGAAGTTGCGGGTCGGATTGCCGTCTTCGCTGTCGCCCAGGGCCTGTTCGCCATAGAACGCCGGCAGCGGCGAACCGGAACCGACCAGGCCAATCAGGTTGAAACGCAGGCGCGCACGCATCTGCCCGTGCTCTTTGAAAAACTCCACGCGATCGACGTCGCTGCCAGGGAAACCCAGACTCGGGTTGGCCTGGAATTCCAGCTGGTCATACAGGTCGTCTTCGCTCAGGTGCGGGTGTGCATCGCGCAGCCGGTCAATCACCAGCAGCACTGCCTGAAACAGCGAGTACTCGCGTATTACCCGGGTCCGCCCGCT
>NZ_JBIVCD010000075.1:0-8208 GCF_044746425.1 Pseudomonas sp. NPDC086112
GTACCGTTTTCGAGCTGCGTTAAGCGAGAGAACGTGTCACTTTCTGTAAGGTCAAGCGGTTGCCCTGTCGTACATCGACCCGGTCATCGCCCTGATCAAGGCCTCGCCAACGCCGTCGGAAGCCAAGGAAGCGCTGATCAGCACGGCCTGGGAATCTTCCGCCGTTGTCGCGATGGTCGAACGTGCCGGTGCCGATTCTTGCCGTCCAGAGACCCTGGACCCGCAATACGGTCTGCGCGACGGCAAGTACTTCCTGTCGCCGGAACAGGCGCAAGCCATTCTGGAGCTGCGTTTGCACCGTCTGACCGGTCTGGAACACGAAAAGCTGCTGGCCGAGTATCAAGAGATCCTCAACCAGATCGGCGAGCTGATCCGCATCCTCAGCAGCGCCACGCGCCTGATGGAAGTGATCCGCGAAGAGCTGGAAGTGATCCGCGCCGAGTATGGCGATGTGCGTCGCACCGAGATTCTCGATGCCCGTCTCGACCTGACCCTGGGCGACATGATCCCGGAAGAAGAGCGCGTCGTGACCATTTCCCACGGTGGCTACGCCAAGACCCAGCCATTGGCTGCGTACCAGGCTCAGCGTCGTGGCGGTAAAGGCAAATCGGCCACCGGCGTCAAGGATGAGGACTACATCGCTCACCTGCTGGTCGCCAACAGCCACACCACGCTGCTGCTGTTCTCCAGCAAAGGCAAAGTGTACTGGCTGAAAACCTACGAAATCCCGGAAGCCTCCCGCGCTGCCCGTGGTCGTCCGCTGGTCAACCTGCTGCCGCTGGACAGTGATGAATACATCACCACCATGCTGCCGGTCGAGGAATACACCGAAGGCCACTTCATCTTCATGGCCACTGCCAAAGGCACCGTGAAGAAGACCCCGCTGGAATCCTTCAGCCGTCAACGCAGCGTCGGCCTGATCGCGCTGGAGCTGGACGAAGGTGACGTACTGATCTCTGCCGCCATTACCGATGGCGAGCGTGAAGTCATGCTGTTCTCCGACGGCGGCAAGGTGACTCGCTTCAAGGAAACCGACGTTCGCGCCATGGGCCGTACCGCTCGCGGTGTCCGTGGCATGCGTCTGCCGGAAGGCCAGAAGCTGATTTCCATGCTGATCCCGGAAGAAGGCAGCCAGATCCTCACCGCTTCGGCGCGTGGTTTCGGCAAGCGCACCGCGATCACCGAGTTCCCAGAGTACAAGCGTGGCGGTCAGGGCGTTATCGCCATGGTCAGCAACGAGCGTAACGGCCGTCTGGTCGGCGCAGTCCAGGTGCTCGATGGCGAGGAAATCATGCTGATTTCCGACCAGGGTACGTTGGTTCGTACTCGTGTCGACGAAGTCTCCAGCCTGGGTCGTAACACCCAGGGCGTGACCCTGATCAAGCTGGCCAGCGATGAAACGCTGGTGGGCCTGGAGCGGGTTCAAGAGCCGTCGGAAGTCGAAGGCGAAGAGCTGGAAGGCGAAGGGCTTGAAGGTGAAGAGGGTGCAGTGTTCGACGGTGAAGTCGTGATCGACGACGTTGCCGAAGACCAGCAACTCGACGCCGCCGCTGACGAAGAGCCGCAAGAGTAAGCGGGCAAGCAGGGGGCGGATGAAGATTCGCCCCCTTGTTGTTTGTCCGTATGAAAATATCGACACCCATGGAGATCCCTTGTGGGAGCGGGCTTGCTCGCGAAGACGGACTGACATTCAGCATAGATGTCGCCTGTTGCACCGCTTTCGCGAGCAAGCCCGCTCCCACATTGGATCTGTGTCGACTGATATGTTTGTACGATCCACCAAATCAGAGCGAGATTGGATGTGAGCAAGAGAGCCTATAACTTCTGTGCCGGTCCTGCGGCGCTTCCCGAAGCTGTCCTGAAACGCGCCCAGGGTGAACTCCTTGATTGGCACGGCAAGGGCTTGTCGGTCATGGAAATGAGCCATCGCAGCGATGAGTTCGTGTCCATTGCCACCAAGGCCGAGCAGGATCTGCGTGATCTGCTGAATATCCCCTCGAACTATAAAGTGCTGTTTCTGCAAGGTGGCGCGAGCCAGCAATTTGCTCAGATTCCTCTGAACCTGTTGCCGGAAAGCGGCACCGCCGACTATATCGACACCGGTATCTGGTCGCAGAAAGCTATCGAAGAAGCCTCGCGCTACGGCCACGTCAACGTTGCCGCCACCGCCAAGCCTTACGACTATTTCGCCATCCCCGGCCAGAACGAATGGAAGCTGTCGAAAGACGCGGCCTACGTTCACTACGCGCCGAACGAAACCATTGGCGGCCTGGAATTCCAATGGATTCCGGAAACCGGCGATGTGCCGCTGGTCGCCGACATGTCCTCGGACATTCTCTCGCGTCCGGTGGATGTCTCGCGCTTCGGCATGATCTACGCCGGTGCCCAGAAAAACATCGGCCCGAGCGGCGTTGTCGTGAACATCGTTCGCGAAGACCTGCTGGGTCACGCCCGTTCCATTTGCCCGACCATGCTCAACTACAAGGTCGCGGCCGATAACGGCTCGATGTACAACACCCCGCCAACCCTGGCCTGGTACTTGTCCGGTCTGGTATTCGAGTGGCTGAAAGAGCAGGGTGGTGTCGAAGCCATCGGCAAACTCAACGAAGTGAAGCAGCGCACGCTGTACGACTTCATCGACGCCAGCGGCATGTACAGCAACCCGATCAACAAATCGGACCGCTCGTGGATGAACGTGCCGTTCCGTCTGGCCGATGATCGTCTCGACAAGCCATTCCTGGCCGGTGCCGACGAACGCGGCCTGCTGAACCTCAAGGGCCACCGTTCCGTGGGCGGCATGCGTGCCTCCATCTATAACGCCGTCGATATCGTTGCGGTCAACGCACTGGTTTCGTACATGGCAGAGTTCGAGAAGGAACACGGCTAATGTCTGAGCAAGAACTCAAGGCACTGCGCCTGCGCATTGATGCTCTGGACGAAAAAGTCCTGGAGCTGATCAGTGAGCGCGCACGTTGCGCCCAGGAAGTTGCGCGAGTAAAGATGGCCTCGCTGGCCGAAGGCGAAGTGCCGGTGTTCTATCGTCCTGAGCGTGAAGCCCAGGTGCTCAAGCGTGTAATGGAGCGTAACCAGGGGCCGCTGGGCAACGAAGAGATGGCGCGGCTGTTCCGCGAAATCATGTCCTCGTGCCTGGCCCTCGAGCAGCCGCTGAAAGTGGCTTACCTCGGCCCTGAAGGCACCTTCACCCAAGCTGCAGCCATGAAGCATTTCGGCCATGCAGTGATCAGCAAGCCGATGGCGGCGATCGACGAAGTGTTCCGTGAAGTCGCGGCCGGTGCGGTGAACTTTGGCGTGGTCCCGGTGGAAAACTCCACCGAGGGCGCGGTCAACCACACCCTCGACAGCTTCCTCGAACACGACATGGTGATTTGCGGCGAAGTCGAACTGCGGATTCACCATCACCTGTTGGTCGGTGAAAACACCAAGACCGACAGCATCAGTCGCATCTATTCCCACGCCCAGTCCCTGGCCCAGTGCCGCAAGTGGCTGGACGCCCATTACCCGAATGTCGAGCGCGTGGCGGTTTCGAGCAACGCCGAAGCGGCCAAGCGGGTCAAGGGTGAGTGGAACTCGGCGGCGATTGCCGGCGACATGGCCGCCGGTCTGTACGGGTTGACTCGTCTGGCCGAAAAAATCGAGGATCGTCCGGACAACTCCACGCGATTCCTGATGATCGGCAGCCAGGAAGTACCGCCGACCGGCGACGACAAGACCTCGATCATCGTTTCCATGAGCAACAAACCCGGCGCGCTCCATGAGTTGCTGGTGCCGTTCCATGACAACGGCATCGACCTGACACGCATCGAGACCCGTCCGTCGCGCAGCGGTAAATGGACCTACGTGTTCTTCATCGACTTCGTCGGCCACCATCGCGACCCGCTGGTCAAAGGTGTACTGGAAAAGATCAGTCAGGAAGCAGTAGCACTCAAAGTGCTGGGTTCCTACCCGAAAGCAGTTCTCTAAGGGCGGTAGCAAATGAGTGGCAACTTCCTCGCTCTGGCACAGCCGGGCGTGCAACAACTTTCGCCTTACGTTCCGGGCAAGCCCGTGGACGAACTGGCTCGTGAGCTGAACCTCGATCCGGCCAATATCGTCAAACTGGCGAGCAACGAAAACCCGTTGGGCGCCAGTCCCAAGGCGCTGGCGGCGATTCGCGAAGCGCTGACCGAGCTGACCCGCTATCCGGACGGCAACGGTTTTGCGCTCAAGACCCTGCTGGCCGATCAGTGCCGCGTCGAGCTCAACCAGGTAACGCTGGGCAACGGCTCCAACGACATTCTGGAGTTGGTGGCGCGTGCCTATCTGGCGCCAGGCCTGAACGCAGTGTTCAGCGCCCATGCGTTTGCGGTCTATCCGATTGTCACTCAGGCCGTTGGTGCCCAGGCAAAAGTGATCCCGGCCAAAGATTGGGGCCATGATCTGCCGGCCATGCTCGCCGCGATCGATGCCGATACCCGTGTGGTGTTCATTGCCAACCCGAACAACCCGACCGGGACCTGGTTCGACGCCCAGGCGCTGGATGATTTCCTGCAGGACGTGCCGGCCCACGTGCTAGTGGTGCTGGACGAGGCCTACATCGAATACGCCGAAGGCAGCGACTTGCCGGATGGCCTGGACTATCTGGCGGCCTACCCGAACCTGCTGGTCTCGCGCACCTTCTCCAAGGCTTATGGTCTGGCGTCGCTGCGGGTCGGTTACGGCTTGTCCTCGGCCATCGTCGCCGATGTGCTGAACCGCGTGCGTCAGCCGTTCAACGTCAACAGCCTCGCACTGGCCGCCGCTTGTGCCGCGTTGCAAGACGTCGAGTACCTGGCCGAAAGCCGTCGCCTGAACGAGTCCGGCATGCAGCAGTTGCAAGCGGGTTTCCGTGAGTTGGGGCTGAGCTGGATTCCATCCAAAGGCAACTTCATCTGTGTCGATCTGGGCCGTGTTGCGGCGCCAGTGTTCGAGGGCTTGCTGCGTGAAGGTGTGATCGTGCGTCCGGTGGCCAACTACGGCATGCCGAACCATCTGCGTATCACCATCGGTTTGCCAGCGGAAAACAGCCGCTTCCTCGAAGCGCTGACCAAGGTTTTGGCCCGTGGTTGATGTCACTGCACTGCAATCTGCTCAACCTATGATCGGTCGCCTGGTGGTGGTCGGCCTGGGCTTGATCGGCGGTTCGTTTGCCAAAGGCCTGCGTGAAAGTGGCCTGTGCCGCGAAGTGGTCGGGGTCGATCTCGACCCGCAGTCGCGCAAGCTGGCGGTCGAGTTAGGCGTGGTGGATCGCTGCGAAGAAGACCTGGCGGCGGCTTGCCAGGGCGCTGATGTGATTCAACTGGCGGTGCCGATCCTGGCCATGGAGAAACTGCTCGCGCTGTTGGCGGGCATGGACCTGGGGCAAGCGATTCTGACCGACGTCGGCAGCGCCAAGGGCAATGTGGTGCGCGCGGCGACCGAGGCGTTTGGCGGCATGCCGGCTCGCTTCGTGCCGGGGCATCCGATTGCCGGTTCCGAGCAGAGCGGGGTGGAAGCCTCCAATGCCGAACTGTTCCGTCGTCATAAAGTGATTCTGACGCCGCTGGATCAGACCGATCCAGCAGCGCTGGCAGTGGTTGACCGGTTGTGGCGCGAATTGGGCGCCGACGTCGAGCACATGCAGGTCGAGCGTCATGACGAAGTGTTGGCGGCGACCAGCCATCTGCCGCACTTGCTGGCGTTCGGTTTGGTCGATTCGTTGGCCAAACGCAATGAAAATCTTGAGATCTTCCGTTACGCTGCGGGCGGTTTCCGCGATTTCACAAGAATCGCCGGTAGCGACCCGGTCATGTGGCACGACATCTTCCTCGCCAACCGCGAAGCTGTCCTGCGCACACTCGATACATTTCGCAGCGACCTCGACGCCTTGCGCGACGCGGTCGATGCAGGGGATGGGCACCAAGTAATGTGCGTGTTCACGCGCGCCCGGGTTGCCCGCGAGCATTTCAGTAAAATCCTGGCCCGCCGGGCCTATGTGGACGCTATGAATTCCAACGATCTGATTTTCCTGGCACAACCTGGTGGCCGCCTGACTGGGCGGATTCGTGTACCGGGCGACAAATCGATTTCCCACCGTTCGATCATGCTCGGTTCCCTGGCCGAAGGCGTCACCGAAGTGGAAGGTTTCCTCGAGGGCGAAGACGCTCTGGCGACCTTGCAAGCCTTCCGCGACATGGGTGTCGTCATCGAAGGTCCACACCACGGTCGTGTGACCATCCACGGCGTCGGCCTGCATGGCCTGAAGCCTGCACCGGGCCCGATCTATCTGGGCAACTCCGGTACTTCGATGCGTCTGCTGTCTGGCCTTTTGGCTGCGCAGAGCTTCGATAGCACGCTGACTGGTGATGCCTCGCTGTCCAAGCGTCCGATGAATCGCGTGGCCAATCCACTGCGCGAAATGGGCGCCGTGATCGAGACCGCTGCTGAAGGTCGTCCACCGATGACCATCCGTGGCGGCAACAAGCTCAAGGGCCTGACTTACACCATGCCGATGGCCAGCGCCCAGGTTAAATCCTGCCTGTTGCTGGCGGGTCTGTATGCCGAAGGCAAGACCACCGTCACCGAGCCGGCGCCGACTCGCGATCACACCGAGCGCATGCTGCGCGGCTTCGGCTACCCGGTCACCGTCAATGGCGCCACCGCCTCGGTCGAGTCCGGCCACAAGCTGGCCGCGACCCACATTGAAGTGCCGGGCGACATCTCGTCGTCGGCGTTCTTCCTTGTAGCCGCGTCGATTGCCGAAGGTTCGGAACTGGTGCTCGAGCACGTCGGCATCAACCCGACCCGTACCGGCGTGATCGACATCCTGCGCCTGATGGGGGCGGACATCACCCTGGAAAACCAGCGTGAAGTGGGCGGCGAGCCGGTAGCGGATCTGCGCGTACGGGCAGCTAAACTCAAAGGTATCGAGATCCCCGAGGCGCTGGTTCCACTGGCCATCGACGAGTTTCCTGTGCTGTTCGTGGCCGCTGCCTGTGCCGAAGGGCGCACCGTGCTGCGCGGCGCCGAAGAGTTGCGCGTGAAGGAGTCGGACCGGATCCAGGTCATGGCGGATGGTTTGCTGGCACTGGGCGTCAAATGCGAGCCGACCCCGGACGGCATCATCATCGACGGCGGCCAGATCGGCGGCGGCGAAGTGCATGGTCACGGCGATCACCGGATTGCCATGGCGTTCAGCGTGGCTTCGTTGCGCGCCACTGCACCGATCCGCATCCATGACTGCGCCAACGTCGCGACCTCGTTCCCGAACTTCCTCGCGCTGTGCGCGCAGGTCGGTATCCGTGTTGCGCAAGAGGCTCAGTCGTGATCAGCATCGCACCGGTTATAACCATTGATGGGCCTAGCGGCTCTGGCAAGGGGACTGTTGCCGGGATGCTGGCCAAGCGCCTGGGCTGGAACCTGCTGGATTCCGGTGCACTTTATCGATTGCTGGCATTCGCGGCGCATAACCACGGCGTCGATCTGACGAACGAAGAATTGCTCAAAAAACTTGCCGCTCATCTGGATGTGCAATTCATCGCGGCGACCGATGGTCAGCTGCAGCGCATTATTCTGGAAGGCGACGAAGTCAGCGATGTCATTCGTACCGAAAGTATCGGCTCGGGTGCCTCGCAGGTCGCTGCGCTGCCCGCCGTTCGTGAAGCGCTGCTGCAGCGCCAGCGGGCCTTTCAGGAGCCGCCGGGTCTGGTGGCCGATGGTCGCGACATGGGGACGGTGGTTTTTCCGGACGCGCCGCTGAAGATATTCCTCACTGCCAGTGCCGAGGAGCGTGCGCGCCGTCGATACTTGCAGTTGAAGGGCAAAGTCGATGGTGTTAGTCTGTCGAGTCTGCTAGATGAGATACGTGCGCGCGATGAGCGTGACACCCAGCGCGCAGTAGCCCCGCTCAAACCGGCGGCCGACGCGATACAGCTGGATTCCACGGAGTTGTCCATCGATCAGGTGCTGGAACGCATCATGAGCGAGATCGCCATTCGCGATATCGCCGGGTGACCAAGAAAGCTGCAGGGGACCAGTCATAGTCCTGCGGTGTTTCTTTCATATGAAACTAACCCACACCGTCTGGGGTGTGGAGATGGGCGTATTCTTCGCCCTTATCAACAGGAATTAAAATGAGCGAAAGCTTTGCGGAACTCTTTGAAGAAAGCCTAAAAACCCTGAACCTTCAGGCAG
>NZ_JBIVCD010000076.1:0-7340 GCF_044746425.1 Pseudomonas sp. NPDC086112
TTCTGTGTGGTGCAATACAAGCTGCCGACCCATGCAGGTCTCTTCAATTCCCAACTTCTTGATTTTTTGTAGGAAAAAGCGGGGATTTCTCAGGGTCTGTCCCCGTTTGCCCCCTGATCAGCATTGCCAACACTTACACAAATTTGCCCTGCGCAACCCGGGTTGATGGTAATGGTTCCATCTTCATTGGCAATAATGCGGTTCTGACTGGTCTTCGTGCCAGATCCGCCACCCTCAACCCTAAAGTACGTAACGGTTTCCGGCGATTCACCTTTTGCACCCTATTGTTTTCTATTGCGACTCTATTGCGACTTTTATTTCAAGCCCAGTCATCAGGAACAACGCCGTCCTTTTTTGCTTCAGTCTCAGGGATCGGCACATTCAGTTCTGGGATGGCTAGAAAAACAATTTTGTAAAACCGATTTATAGTCTGATTACGCCATTCGTCATCAGAGCAAAATTTTTGCAACTTGGACCTTGGAAGAAATATTTCACATTCCCCCCCCATGTGCCCCCCATATTGAAAGCCGATGCAAAAATACCCTTCACTAGTGTTCTTCAACCAATAACCAAGTGGCAAATCAATTTCCATTGAACAATTCCTTCACAGCCTTTACAGCGACTTGATCAATTCGCAACTGCCCGGGAATGACAGCCTCTGGCACGCCACCAGAAGTATACCCCCCAGGAACCCAATAACCAGGAAATGCACCAACTTCATTCCCTGACGGCATGCGAACATTTGGCTTAGCAATTACTGCTGCCTGAGCCTTATCCAGATAACCAGCAGGCAAGCTAAGTTTCGTTTCCACGGCGCGAATATTCCCACCTGTCGACTTGTAAAGCTCATCCAAATAGCTTTTCGGAAACACAAACGAGTTCTCAGGGCCAATTGTTCCACTAGCGTGCGGTGTAAAAAATCTAACGGCCCCCTCATCAAACTTGGCCAAATGAGCGTCTATCTCTGCCCGCCCCATGTAGGTTGACGGATCGGGGCGACTACCTTTCGGCGTATCTATGATGCTATTTATTTGAGATTGCGAAAGCCGTGCTTCACCTTTTGCACCAATACCGGTGGGGGACTTTACACCACCCAAACCACCATCAATCGCGAGCCCGAGGCCAACGCCAACCGCTGTGGCTGCAGACTCATTACCTCTAATAACATCCGCACCACCGCCCTGCATGATGTGTAGATTGTCCAAATACCCTTTTAAACGCAACTCTTCTGGCAAGCTCAGGATCGAATTCCAGGCGTTTTCGATATCCTCAGCAGCGCAGCTCGGGCAATTGGCCGCGCCCATTGCCCACAGCGCGGTTTTCGATGCACCGCTAGCCGCTCCCTCCAGCGCCAAGACAAAACCTTCTTGACTGCCCTCTCCTTTGGCATTCAACACTTCCTGCATGTATTTAGCGTCTGTTCGGTACTCGAGAGGATCGACCAAGGCGACGTTTTTCAGCAGTTTCTCCAAGGAGGCTCTATCCTTGAACAACTCCACTAAACCCACACGTTCATTGTTGTAGTCGGCCAACGAAACTTGAAACAAGTGATCATTTTTGGCTTGAACCAACTCTGTTCTGAGGAAGCTTGACGCTTTAGCGGTATTGCCATCCTCCTCACTGAGGACGCTGTTCCAACCGCGATCAACCATTGCCGCGGCTGTGCGTAAGAGTTCTTGCTGGGCCTCCTCAATGGTCAGTCCATTCTCGCCAGCAAAGCGCTTAACACGCTCATCGTCGCTAGCAAACTCAATTTCATCGGGATGCAATTGTCGGTTGTATAACGTCCCGTTCTGCGCAACCCACGCTCCCGTTTGCAGCTTTTCGGTATCGGCATCAGGATCTTGAACAGCAGTCGCCAGCACGCCGATCAGCTGCGAGTTCATGGCCAACAGCCGATCCCTATCCGCTTTCGGCATCCCGGCATAGACCGAGGCCAAACCGTCAACCAGGGCTTCATTGACCCCTGCCGCCAACGCGCCCGTTTTGAAATCACCGCCTGCAGCGAGCGAGGCCAAGCCACCCATCACCGCGTGCAAGCCGATTTTGGCGAGGCCACCGTCTGGCAAACCGTTCTGAAGACTGATATCGCCCACCAGGTTGAAACCATACGCAGCAAATGCATTCACCAAACTGCTTTGCAAGGCATCACCAAGGCTGCCGTCGCGACCAAGTGCTTTATTGAGCAGCGCAGAAGTGGTGTTTTGCAGGGCCTGATTCGCGGTGAATTGGGCGATACCTCCCAGGCTACTCAGTCCACCGGGATTGGAAGCTACGACTTTGCCCGTGTTAGCCAAGGCCCCGCTGGTAGAGTCAGTCAACGCAGTGCCTGATTCTGTGGTGGTACTGGTCCAATCGTTGAACAGACCGGTACTAAGACCCGCCACGGCCCCGGCAACGATGTAGTTTTTCATGCTGTCGGCGCTGAAGGTTTCTTTGACGGCCGCGCCAAGATTGCCTTTATTGTTGATGGTACTGACCGTGGCCGTACTGGCTGCGGAGGTGAGCATGGCGGTGAGGGCAGCGTTCGCCCAACCAGCGGCGACAGCTTGCGTCGCGGCGGTCGTTGCGGTCGCAGCGGTCGCTGCAGCACCGGCTGCGAATGCGCTGCCCGCCCCTGCGTTTGCGGCAGAAGCCACGAAACCGGAGGCTGCACCGGCCGTGAAGTAGGTGACGATGATGATGATAATGATCATCGCCGGCCCACCTAGCCCGGAATGGCTTTCATCCCAGCTGTCATGCAGCTCTTTAACCCGGCGCCAATCCACATCGCCCCGCGCTTCGGCGTCTTTGAGCCAGGCCATGCTCGGGTCAGCTTGCACCATGGCATCGATCGCCTGGCTCACGCTTTGTTGGTTGATGTCTTTGATATCGATGTGCAGCCCATCAACCGCTTTGATGAGCGTCTGACCTTTAGCAATCAGCTGGCTTTGCCGCAGCGTTTCATCAACCTGGCCTTTGTTCTCCATACTGGTCCATGCCCAGCTATTGCTGCTCTTGTCGTGGCTCTCCTGGTGCGAGTCCTTCACCGCTTCGAAAGTGATGCTGCCACCACTGTCGAGAATGATGTCCTTACCACTCTCCAGCTTCGCCACCTGATACCGCTGATCTCCACCGCTGACCAAGCTCAGGTTGCCCCCGGTGGTGATTGCACTGCCGATGTTTTTTACATCGGTGACTTCATCACGCTGGGTTTTTTCGGCGCCGAAACCGCCCTTTTTCTTCATGTCATACAGCGTGTAGTCGCGGTCTTGCGCCGCCAGCAGTTCGAGCTTGTCACCGGCCACCAGATAGGCCTCATCCCCAGCGGTGACCTTGCTCGAGATCAGCGTCAAATCCTTGCCCGCCTTCAGGGCAACGCTACCCCCCGCGGTGATCTCCGTGGATACCTGACTGACATGGTCTTCCTGGCGGGTGACACTCTCGGTTTTTTCATACGAGTGCTGTTCATCCGCCGCCGAGGCCAGGGTCAGATTGTTTGCGGCAGCCATTCCGATGTCGCCTTTGGCATCGATCTGACTGGCGATCGCGGTCAGGTCACGGCCGGCGTCAATGGTGAGGTCGCGACCCGCGGAGACCTGTGCGCCAAGCTGCGTCACCGACGCATCGTTATGATCCCGGCCATCGGTGATGCTGTTGCTCTTTTGCGCCGACACGATGTTCACGTCCCGGCCCGCTTTAATCGTCAGCTCACCCCGGCTGTTGATCACGCTGCCGATGGTGTTGAAGTCGCGCCCGGCATTGATGTTCAGGGTGTTGGCCGCTTCGATCCGCGCCGCGCTGTCGGCAAAGCCCTGGGACCAGGACCATTGACCGTTCTGGTCGTCGTAACTGCTGACGGTGCGTTCATTGATCACGTCGCCCCGGGTGGCGGTGAGTGAGACGTCACGGCCGGCAATGATGCCGCCGGCCTTGTTGACGAGGTTGTTGCTGGCTTTCAGGTCGAGGCGGTTGCCGGCTTCCGCCAGGCCGCTGTTGACCAGATCGTTGGCGGCGGTGGCCGACAGGTTGTTGGAGGCGCGCAAGGTGCCGGCGTTGTTCAGGTCCTTGCCGGCGATCAGGGTGATGTCGTTGCCGGCAATCAACGCGCCGTTGGGTGCTAAACGGTTGTTGGCCTGGGCCAGGTAGAGCACCGGCACCAGCACCTTCTCGCCGTTCACTTCGTGCTCCTCCATCCAGACAATGTCGTGGGTCAGCGCCGCGACTTGTTCGGAGGTCAGGCTGATGCCCAGAGACAGGTTGAGCTCCGTTTTGCTGGCGACGGCGTTGTTCATCAGGTATTTGAACAAGCCCTCGTCGGAGGTCTGACCACCGATGAAGCGTTGGCCGGTGCGGGCCACTACCGCTTGCTGGATCAGGCGTTGTTCGTAGAAGCCATCGCCCAGGCGTTTGGCGCTGGTGTCCGGGTCGTAACCGAGGTTCGACAGCAGGTAGTCCGAGCTCATGAACTGCTTGAGGTCGGTGAGTACCGGGTTGGTTTCGATCAGGTATTTGTGCGGTTTGGATTGAACGCCGTTGGCCGGTAAGCCCTGGACACGGTTGATCGTGACGGCGCTGGTGGCGGGTACCGTTTGCTGCCGCTGGGTCGGGCTGATGCTGGCACCGCCCAGGGTCCAGCTTTGCGGACCGTTGTTGGCGGCGCCGGAGGTGGTGCCCTGCGTGCTGAGGCGGAACAGGCCGTTTTGGCCCTGCGGTATCACGAAGCCCGGCAGTGTCAGGGGATCGACCCGTTGTTGGGCCAGGTCCGGTGGGAGTTGGCTGTTGAGGTGGACGATGAATGGAGTGGTCGCGCGTTGGGTGCCGGTGGCGTCCACCTTGCTGTCGCTGGTGACAATGGGCGCGTTGACCGTTTGCACGCTGTTGTTGAAAGAAGTCGAAGCGGTGATGGTCGTACTGCCACCGGACTGAATAACGGCGTTGATGCTTTTACCGGTGCTGGCGGTTTGCGTGGCCGAGAAAACCCCATATTTGGTGACCGCTTCAGGCACCGGCAGGTTTTTCGACGGATCGTAATCAGGGTTGAGTTCGGTGCTTAATCCGCTCTCCTGTTGGTAGAAGTAACCGCCATTGGCCCGCCGGTATAACGGCACGTATTTGGCGCTGTACTTGTTGTACTCGTTGACCGCACCGCCCGGATCGATCAACCCCAGGTAGATGCTTCCCGGCTCCTGGTCGGCCGGATTTCTGTAGTGACTGCGATAGGTAATGGTCTCCAGGTTCACCCCTTCATTCTTGAAGGTATCGACCGTGATGTTGATGTTGTTGGCAGCCGACACCGAGCTGTATTGATTGAGGAAGCTCGATCCCGTGACATCGAGATT
Organism: Pseudomonas sp. NPDC086112; assembly: GCF_044746425.1. Taxonomy (NCBI): domain Bacteria; kingdom Pseudomonadati; phylum Pseudomonadota; class Gammaproteobacteria; order Pseudomonadales; family Pseudomonadaceae; genus Pseudomonas; species Pseudomonas sp. NPDC086112. Next base: position 5,322 of record NZ_JBIVCD010000076.1, read on the forward strand.
GCCTCCGGAGGTCAGGAAGGCCGACGGCGAGTCTTTATCGACCGTGCGCTCATACACTTCAGTGACGTAGTACCAGACGTTCCACTCGTCCGAGCAATGGCTACAGCTGTGGGTGATAGTGCCATTCACCCGTTGCTCGGCGAAGGTCAGCACGTCCCTGCGGTTGCTGATTGAAGTCGCCAGCAAGCGCATGTCACCGGCGCTTTCCAGGCTGCCGGAGATGTTTTCGATAACGTCTGCCCGCTCGCCCGACGCGTTCCGGGAGACGGTCAAGTCACCCAGGCTGTAGATGTCGCCATAGCTATTCGTCAGCGTATTGCTGCGTAGCTGCATGTCCGCGCCGCTGAAAATCAAGCCCTGCTGATTGAGCAATTGCGAGGCGTTAACCGTAAGGTCTTGTGCACTTCCCACGGTGCCGTAGTTGCTGAGGGATGCCGTATTGAGCAGCAGATCGTCATTTGACGTAATCCGCCCATAGTTGATGATCGGGCCGGAGGCACTGATATCTGTGGGCCCGCCGCCGGCAATTCGGCCGGCTTCGGCCAGATTCAGACTGGCCGCGCTGAGCGAAAGACTCCCCAGGCTGGTGACTCGACCTGCACCGGTATAGGCACCACTGAGGTTGAGCTGCAGGCTGCCGTCACTGGCAATCAATCCCTCGTTGAACCAGTTGACACCGGTACCGACGAGGCTCTCCGAGGCCAGCAACTGACCGCTCGCCGTCTGGGTGAAACTGTTGACGTTGACCTTCAGACGCCCGGCCTGGATGACGTTGCTGTTGGTCCAGCTGTCGGCGTTGAGGGTCAGGCCGCCACGGGTGACGATGCTGCCGCCGGCGCCGGTGACGTTGGCGGTGGAAATGTCGAAGGTGCCGTTGCCCACGTGCAACAAACTGCCGCCGCCGTTGAGGAAACTGCCCACCGCCATGGACAGGTCGGTGTTGGCGCTTTCCAGGGTGCCGTTGCGGTTGTCGAACAGGCCACCGATCTGGAAGCTGGTTTTGCCATTGGTACCGAGGGCGCGCAGTTGGCCGGTCTGGTTGTCGAGGCTGGCGGCCTTGATCGCCAGGGTAGTGTCGCTCTCGATGATGCCCAGTCGATTGTTCAGGGCGCCGCTGAGATTGAGGTCGATCTGTTGACCGGCGATCTGGCCGTCATTGTCGCCACTGTTGTCAAAGTTGTTGCCGGTGACGTTGACCTTGCCTTTGGCGTAGAGACCGCCATTGCGGTTGTCGAAGTTGCCAGTGGTGATGATCGCGTCGCCGCTTTGCGCAGCGATACGCCCGCCGTAGTTGTCGATGCCGCCCAGAGCGGTCAGGTTCAGACGCTGGGCCTGGGTGACGCCGCTGCGGCGGTTGTTGTTCAGGTCATAGCCATTTTTCAGCACACCGCTCAGGTTGGCCGTGAACGCTGCTTGCAGGCTGGCGAGCACACCGCCGCGGTTGTCGAGGTTGGTGGCCTTGATGGTCAGGTCACCGTCCGTGGCGACGATGCGGCCGCTCTGGTTATCGATATCTCCACTGACCGTGAGGTTCAAAGCCCCTTGGCTTTGCAAGGTACCCTTGGCGTTGGCGAGGCTGGCGGCCTGGATTTGCAGGTCGCCATTCTGGCTGTAGATCTGGCCGGCGGCGCTGTTCTGCAGCGTACCAGCCGTGGTGATGGTCAGTAGATCCTTGGCCGCGATGGTGCCGAGATTGCGGTTGTCCAGGCCACCGGTGAGCAGGGTCATCAAGCCTTAGCTGGTGAGCTGGCCATCCTGGTTATTGATTTGCGTGGCACGCTGCACCAGTAGCGGGCCGGCGCTGGCCAGTTTGCCTTTGGTGTTGGTCAGGATGCCGAGCAGGTCCAGAGTCACGGCAGCGTTGCCGATCAGATTGCCACCGGTGTTATCCAGTGTGGTGCCGGTGAAACTGAAGTTCTGTTTGGCGTTGACCGTGCCGCCGGCATTGCCCAGCGTCATGGCCTGCATGGTCAGGGTTGCGCCGCTGTCGATCAAACCGCCTTGGGCGTTGTTCAGCAG
>NZ_JBIVCD010000077.1:0-6458 GCF_044746425.1 Pseudomonas sp. NPDC086112
CGTTGCGCTGAAGTACGTTGAAGGTACCGCCACCGACGGTCCCTAACCCACAGATGCCTACTTTGACCGGTTTCACTGTGAACTCCCCATAAAACGGCCGACTCAAGGCCGGCCGTGAAAACAACCGCATACTCGCGGCTCTCTATTAATGGCCCGACAATGTTGCCGCCAGACCATGATCGTCAAGGCTGACCGTGACGATGCGAAACTATTTCGCGCCCAGTGCCAGTTTGGCGACTTGTGGCGCAGGCTGGTAGCCCGGAATGACCTGTCCGTCGGCCAAAACGATGGCCGGTGTACCGTTCACGCCGATCGACTGACCGAGGGCGAACTGCTTGGCTACCGGGTTCTCGCACTTGGCGGCCTTGATTTCCTTGCCATCGACCATTTTGTCCATGGCCGCTTTCTTGTCCTTGGAGCACCACACGGCTTGCAGTTGCTCGTCACCCGCCGAGCCCAGGCCCTGGCGCGGGAACGCAACATAACGCACTTCGATACCCAGCTTGTTCAGCTCCGGTACTTCCGCGTGCAGCTTGTGGCAGTACGGGCAGGTGGTGTCGGTGAACACGGTGATGTGTGATTTGGTTTCGCCGATGGCCGGGTAAACCACGGTTTCAGCCACTGGAATGTTATTGATCAGTTTGGAAATGCCCAGGCGCTCGGTCTTCTCGGTCAGGTTGACCGGTTTGCCGTCCTTGAGCTGGAACAGGTAACCCTGAACGACGTATTGGCCATCGGCGCTGGCATAGAGCACACGGCTGCCCTTGAGTTTGACTTCATACAGGCCTGGCAACGGGCTGGCGGTGATGCTTTCGACCGGCACGTCGAGTTCGAGGGTTTGCAGGCTTTTACGAATGGCTTTGTCGGCCGTGTCATCGGCGATGGCAAAGGTGCTGACCAACGCAATGGCTGCGGCGGCGAAAATCTGGGTCAGACGCATGAGAACTCCTGAAGGCGGACAAATGGGACGATCAGAACACCCGTGCCGAAACACCGGGTCATAACCGCCCATCGTGCAAACCGGCAAAGCCTACCACATAAGGCCAGTGTGGCCGACTCCCGGTGATGCAAGGCATCCTGAAGGCTCTGGCTTCTATGTGGGAGCGGGCTTGCTCGCGAATGCGGTGTGTCAGGCAACATCAATGTTGAATATCAGGCCTCCTTCGCGAGCAAGCCCGCTCCCACATAAAACCACTCTCACATCGGTTAGCCACGTGGGTGATGCTTGGCGTGCAGGTCCTGCAAACGTGCGCGGGCGACGTGAGTATAGATCTGGGTGGTCGACAGATCGCTGTGGCCGAGCAACATTTGCACCACGCGCAAATCGGCGCCGTGATTGAGCAAGTGTGTGGCGAAGGCATGGCGCAGGGTATGTGGAGACAACGACTTGCCGATCCCGGCGACCTTGGCCTGGTGTTTGATGCGATGCCAGAAGGTCTGGCGGGTCATCTGCTCGCCGCGCAGGCTGGGGAACAGCACATCGCTGGGGCGCCCGCCCAGCAACTCGCCACGGGCATCGCGCATGTACCGCTCGACCCAGACAATCGCCTCCTCGCCCATCGGCACCAGTCGTTCCTTGCTGCCCTTGCCCATCACCCGCAGCACGCCTTGGCGCAGGTTGACCTGTTCCAGCGTCAGGCTGATCAGCTCCGTGACCCGCAAGCCACAGGCGTAAAGCACTTCCAGCATGGCGCGGTCTCGCTGACCGATGGCTTCGCTCAGGTCTGGCGCGGCCAGCAGCGACTCCACATCGGCTTCCGACAAGGACTTAGGCAACGGCCTGCCTAGCTGGGGCATATCGACACGCAACGTCGGATCGACTGCGATCAGCTTTTCCCGCAATAAATAGCGATAGAAGCCACGCACACCGGAAAGAAACCGCGCCGTGGAACGGGGTTTGTAGTTTTGCTCCAGGCGCCAGGCCAGGTGATCGAGGATCAACTCGCGACCGGCGTTGATCAACTCCAGGCCCTTTTCCTGCAACCAACCGTTGAACAAGGCCAGGTCGCTGCGATAGGCATCGCGGGTATTATCGGAAAGGCCTTTTTCCAGCCACAGGGCGTCAAGGAACTGGTCTATCAGGGGATGATCAATGGCAGGCATGGGGTCTCGGACAGGCAGGCGTAAGGCCGCGAAAAATGAGGAGTCTTTCATAGCACGTTGGCGGCGAACATAAAATTCAGGCACAAAAAAAGCATCCCTCTCGAGATGCTTCTTTTTGCTTGAGGCGCTCAGCTTATTGTTGGGCCGGTTCGTTCTGCCCCAGGATCAACTTGCCTTCCTTGTCGACCGGAATCTGGTTGCCCGGATCGCGATCCATCCGCACTTTGCCTTCCTTGCCATCCAGCGAATAACGAACGTCGTAGCCTACAACCTTGTCGCTGATGTCATTCACGGTGTTACAGCGGGTTTGAGTGGTGGTGTAGGTGTCACGCTCCTGCATGCCTTCCTGCACCTTGTTGCCCGCATAACCGCCGCCGACCGCACCGGCCACTGTGGCGATTTTCTTGCCTGTACCGCCGCCGATCTGGTTGCCCAACAGGCCACCCGCCAGCGCGCCGACCACCGTACCGGCGATCTGGTGTTGATCTTTCACCGGCGCTTGCCGGGTAACCGTAACGTCCTTGCACACTTCACGTGGAGTCTTGATTTGTGTCTTGACCGGTTCAACGGCCAACACTTGCGCATACTCAGGGCCGCTTTTTACCAGGTTGTAGGTGGCAACAGCACCCCCGGCAGTGACACCGACAGCACCCAATACCGCACCAACCAGCAACGACTTGTTCACATGAACCTCCTGACCATCACAGACGGGACAAACCCGCGCTTCTCCCAGCCTTGGAGCATAAAAAAAGGCGCGAGTTCAATACTCGCGCCTTCTCGGGCTACAGCTGGAAAAGCGATAACCGTTATGGGCGGTCGTCGACTTCGGTCTCAGCCACCGCAGCAGGAATCAGGTCCTCGCTGCTCAGGTTCAGCCAGATCAGCACCACGTTCGCGATGTAGATCGACGAGTAAGTACCCGCCAGAACACCGATGAACAGGGCAATGGAGAAGCCGAACAGGTTGTCGCCACCGAAGAACAACAAGGCCGCGATCGCCAGCAAGGTGGAGATCGACGTCGCCATGGTCCGCAGCAGGGTTTGCGTGGTCGAGATGTTGATGTTCTCGATCAGGCTGGCCTTGCGCAGTACCCGGAAGTTCTCACGAACCCGGTCGAATACCACGATGGTGTCGTTGAGCGAGTAGCCGATGATCGCCAGCACCGCCGCCAGTACCGTCAGGTCGAAGGTGATCTGGAAGAACGACAGGATACCGATGGTCACGATCACGTCGTGGATCAGCGAAACGATCGCACCTACCGCAAACTTCCACTGAAAGCGGAAAGCCAGGTAGATCAAAATGCCGCCCAGCGCCATCAGCATGCCGAGGCCGCCCTGATCGCGCAGTTCTTCACCGACCTGAGGGCCGACGAACTCGACACGCTTGACCTGGGCCGGGTTGTCGCCGCCGACTTTTTGCAGCGCTTCAGCCACCTGGTGACCCAGTTGCGGGTCTTCGCCAGGCATGCGCACCAGAAGATCGGTAGTAGCACCGAAGTTCTGCACGATGGCTTCGTGATAACCCGCTGTCGCCAGTTGCTCACGCACCTTGGTGACATCGGCCGGACGCTCGTAGGTCAGCTCGATGAGCGTACCGCCGGTGAAGTCCAGGCCCCAGTTCATGCCCTTGGTGGCGACACTGAACAATGCCAGTGCGGTAAGGAACAATGTGACGCCGAACGCAACGTTGCGAACGCCCATGAAGTTGATTGTACGTAACATGGCAGCCCCTTAAATCCACAACTTCTTGAAGTCACGACCGCCGAAGATCAGATTGACCATCGCGCGGGTCACCATGATGGCCGTGAACATCGAGGTAAAGATCCCGAGGGACATGGTCACTGCGAAACCCTTGACCGGGCCGGTGCCCATGGCGAAGAGAATCCCGCCGACCAACAAGGTTGTCAGGTTGGCGTCGAGAATCGCGGTGAATGCCCGGCCGAAGCCTTCGTTGATTGCCCGCTGCACGGTCATGCCGGCCGCGATCTCTTCACGTATCCGCGAGAAGATCAGTACGTTGGCGTCGACCGCCATACCCATGGTCAATACGATACCGGCGATACCCGGCAGGGTCAGCGTTGCGCCCAGCAACGACATCAAGGCCAGCAACATCACCATGTTCACCGTCAGCGCGACGGTGGCGATGAGACCGAAGAAGCGGTAGATGGCCATGATGAACAGCGAGACAAACAGCATGCCCCACAGCGATGCATCGATACCTTTGGTGATGTTGTCAGCACCCAGGCTTGGGCCGATGGTGCGCTCTTCAGCGAAGTACATCGGTGCCGCCAGACCACCGGCACGCAGCAGCAGCGCCAATTCGGACGATTCGCCCTGGCCGTTCAGGCCAGTGATGCGGAACTGGGCACCCAGCGGCGACTGGATGGTCGCCAGGCTGATGATCTTCTTCTCTTCTTTAAACGTCTGAACCGGTACGTCTTTCTCGACGCCGTTGACCACTTGCTTGGTGTAAGTGGTGACCGGACGTTGTTCGATGAAGATCACCGCCATGCTGCGGCCGACGTTGCTGCGAGTCGCACGACTCATCAGCTCGCCGCCGTGGCCATCCAGACGGATGTTCACTTCTGGCGTGCCGTGCTCGCCGAAGCCAGCCTTGGCGTCTGTCACCTGGTCACCGGTGATGATCAGGCCACGCTCGATCAGCGCCGGAGGACGCTTGCCTTCACGGAACTCGAATTCCTCGGAAGTAGCTTTCGAAGCACCAGGCTCAGCCGCCAGACGGAACTCAAGGTTGGCCGTCTTGCCGAGGATACGCTTGGCTTCTGCAGTGTCTTGCACGCCCGGCAGCTCAACCACGATGCGGTTGGCGCCTTGGCGCTGAACGATAGGTTCGGCAACCCCCAGCTCGTTGACGCGGTTACGTACCGTGGTCAAGTTCTGCTTGATGGAGTATTCGCGGATTTCCGCCAGCTTGGCCGGGGTCATCGCCAGACGCAGTACCGGTTGGCCATTGAGGTCGGCCGGAACAATGTCGAAATCGTTGAAGTTCTTGCGAATCAGCGCACGCGCTTCTTCACGGGCTGCTTCATCAGTGAAGCCCAGCTGAATGGCACCACCCAGTTGCGGCAGGCTGCGATAGCGCAGACGCTCTTTACGCAACAGGCTCTTGACGTCGCCTTCGTAGACTTTCAGGCGTGCATCGAGGGCTTTGTCCATGTCCACTTCCAGCAGGAAGTGCACGCCACCGGACAAGTCCAGACCCAGCTTCATCGGGTGCGCGCCAAGGCTGCGCAGCCATTGCGGGGTGGTTTGTGCCAGGTTCAGTGCAACGACGTAGTCATCACCCAATGCCTTGCGTACGACGTCTTTGGCTGGCAGCTGATCTTCAGCCTTGGTCAGACGGATCAGACCGCCCTTGCCGCCCGCAGCCAGGGTGGCCGCCTTGACGTTGATCCCGGAGTCCTTGAGCGCGCTGCTCACACGATCCAGATCAGCCTGAGTAACCTGCAGTGCAGTGCTTGCACCGCTGACCTGAATGGCCGGGTCATCAGGGTATAGATTGGGAGCGGAATAAATCAGACCGACCGCCAGCACCGCCAGGATCAGAATGTATTTCCACAGAGGGTATTTGTTCAGCATCACGCCGCCCGCTTATGACGCGGGGCGCCTTGCGCGCCCCGTCGATTGAGTAGAAGTTGAAACTTAGATCGCTTTGAGCGTGCCTTTTGGCAGCGTGGCGGCGATGGCGCCTTTCTGGAATTTCATTTCGACGGTATCGGAGACTTCCAGAACAACGAAGTCGTCGGATACTTTGGTGATCTTGCCGGCGATACCACCGGTGGTCACGACTTCGTCACCTTTTTGCAGACTGCCCAGCAGGTTTTTCTGCTCTTTGGCGCGTTTGGCCTGTGGACGCCAGATCATCAGGTAGAAGATGACCAGGAAACCGACCAGGAAAATCCACTCAAAGCCGCCGCCCATTGGGCCTGCCGCAGGTGCAGCAGCGTCAGCCATGGCATTAGAGATAAAAAAGCTCATTTAGCACTCCAGTTGCAAATGTTGAATCTTGGGGTCAGAAAACTCAGTCCAAAGGCGGAACAGGTAACCCGCGTTTGGCGTAGAAGGCATCGACAAAGGCGGCCAATGTACCCTGTTGAATAGCCTCGCGCAAACCAGCCATAAGCACCTGGTAATGGCGCAAATTGTGGATGGTATTCAACATGCTACCCAGCATTTCGCCGCATTTGTCCAGATGGTGCAGATAAGCACGGGAGAAGTTCTGGCAGGTATAGCAATCGCAGGTCGGATCCAGCGGCGAATCATCATGTCGAAGCAACGCGTTAAGGATCTTCAGCACGCCTGTATCAAAGAAAATAAGCCCAAAGCGGGCATTAC
>NZ_JBIVCD010000078.1:0-6025 GCF_044746425.1 Pseudomonas sp. NPDC086112
ACCGTGCTGCAGAAAGTGTTCAAGGACAAGGTTGCCTCGCCAGCCTGGCAGGAAAAGCTGCACCAGATCGTGCCTAGCTATGGCACTCAGCTGAATAGCAACCCTGCGAAAGTGGCTGAAGAGTGGGCTTACACCTCCAAGGTGCTGGAGCTGACTCCGCCGCCGGCGATTGGTCAGGTGGCGGCTCCGGCTGCTGCTCCGGCTGCTCCGGCCAAGGCGCCGAAGGCTAATGCTGCGACGGATATGGCTTTGTAAGTAGAAGCGTAGTCGCAAAGCCCACTGGATCGGTGACGGTCAGTGGGCTTTTTTGTGTCCGGGATTCGATATTGAAGATTACGAAATGCTAAGGATGACGAGTTTTTTGTGGCGAGGGGGCTTGTCCCCGTTGGGCTGCGAAGAAGCCCCAGAATGGTGAACGATCATTCAACGTCGTACATCAATTCCACGCTTTTTATCCATTCATTCGTCGCGTTGAATTTTGCGTAATAAATTTCCCTTTCTGCTGCGCTTAAATTAGTAAAAAACGGGGCAAGGTAATTATCGTTGTAATAGCCCTGAACACCTTGCATATTTCCTCCCCACCACGAAGGGTTGTATCCCTCGAAAACAATCCATGGAGGGGGCACGGAGAATTTCTCGCGAGCAATAATGGCCAAGAAATCAACGCTATTGGTGACCAGTCGTACAGTCACAGAATTGAATTCTCTGGTAGATATGAAAAATACCAAGTGCTCATTTTTCTGGGTGTTTACATACTGCTTTACGGGTAGTTCATTGAAAGATTTTTCAGTCGCATACGTGAAGTTGTCTTCGACCAGTGTCAAAAATTTACGAGTATCTTCGTGGCCGATTAAAAATGGAGAGTAGTAGGCTGGAATGCCTATGTCCTCCAACGACGTGTTTTGCGGATAGGCGGGCAGGGGGGGGCAATGCTTAATAAAGACTTAGTAAAGATCGACTTCAGTTCTGGTATGGAATATCCGACGATTTGTTCTTTCGGTTCCTGCTTTATAAAGGCTTTGATACGACTAAAGATGCTCATGATCTGTCTCAGTCCTGTAGGTATTCGGTGAGCCAACTAGCCCCCAAATAACCTGCGGTGCCGAAGATAATCCCTCCGATAGCTCCACTAACGATTGCTCCGGGACCCGTTTCAATGCCAACCGCAGCACCCGCGACGACACCTATCCTTGCTCCAGCAATAGCAGCGCCCCAACCACCAGCCTGCTTGACCACCTCAATAGAAATAGGTTTGATGCTCTTTTGCTTGATTGACTCGTCTGCAGCCAATTTTAAATCATATGCGGTGAAGCCAATGGCAAATACTCTGACCACTCTCGCACCTTTGATGAGTACGTTTGTGGCTTTGTACGAGCCAGGTGTAAAAATTGCTTTAGGAGGTATTTTGTCAGCTTGAACTAATACCTCTTTATCGATGTTTTTTACCCATTCCGCAATTTGATCGATCTTGGTCGCGTTTTTAGGCGCGACTTTTTTATATTCTTCCAAGGACTTTAATATTTCTTCGGTGCTAACCAGTTTTGCCCCTGCAGCCTTGGCTTTCGCAACATCGATGTAAACGGCCTTTCCTTCAAAACGTGGCGAGCCATCAGGGAAGATAGAACTGGTTGATACGTAGCTGGATGGATATTTCCTGCTGCTAAAAACATGTTCGGCTACGGTGGCGTGTGATTTCGGGTCAACAGGGATCATGCCGAATTTTTCTGGCTAGATTTCATGTTTGATTTGAAAATCTGGGAGATTCTTTGCAATCAGGTGAGGGTTGTCCGGAGATGCATAAATCTTTCTTACCAGAAAACCATCTTTACCAATTTCCTCGACCACAACAAACATATGGATGTTGGCAGGCATTGGATAGCCAGACACATTGCTTACCGAGCCGGCTTGCTGATTCGTCGGAACCTTACAAGAGAACTCGGTCATGCCTCACTCCATTTTTCAAGTGCCGCAACGCCTGTTGTGATTTCCAGTGTTTCCTGTTTTTTGGTAGTGATTCGTAGCGTATGTCCTGACTCGTCAGAAAAACCGGTGTAAACCTGACCGGTTTCATCTTTGATGTGATAGGGAACATGGGCGAGTGGTTGGCCGTCGCTTCCGAGAATACGGAACTGCTCATTGAATGGCTGCAGCCATAGAGGCATCGGTGAAGGCGGAGTGAATTCTGCGGGGGTGTGGGTGTTGCCGATGATCACCGTACCGGAGCCACTCACCACGTTATTGCCATGGGCTCCGATGCTGCCCACCGTTGCGGCAGGTTTGCCGTTGATAAGAACGGTAGAGGCGACCTCTCCGACAATGGGACTGCCACACGCACTTTTGTCGTCTTGGCGAGCAGCAGCCAAGCCGTCGAAGAAAACATCGGGGGAGCCAGCGGCGATGGGGTTAACCCCGTGGCCGGGAAGCGGACAGCTAGTTGGGTCCGTGAAACGGGTAGCAGGTTTGCCAGCCATTTTGAACATCCTTGTAAAACGAATAGCCGACGATTGTTGCACAAAGAATCTGCCGACAGCCATGGCGAATAACCGCTCTTGCTCTAGAACCCAGTGCACTAGGCGGTAAGCGCGTCATCCTGTTTGGCCCATTCGCGAACCCCTCCGCGTTGCAACGATCAAAGCCCTTTACCGAGGGGCAAGCCTCTCGGTAAAGGGCTGAGTGATTACTTAGGTGGAACGAAGTTATCCAGCATTCGATTCACCGCCAGTTCCGCCAGCATGATGACCTGCTGAAGCGCCAGCAGGGTATTGCGGTGGGTGCCCTCCACCAATGCAGCAATGTCGCTGGCCATGACACTGGCCGATGCCAGGTTCTCACACGTTTGAACCAGCAAGGCTTCATGGCCGACATCCGGCGCAACCATGTACATGGTGCTGGGTTTGCGTGGGGTGTTGTTCATGATCGCTGCCGGGTTGAGGTAGAAATTCAGGGCACTCTCGGCGGCTTCGTGGAATTTTTTCGAGTCGAGGGATTCGTACGGGGATGCCGGATCGATGTCCGGTTCCGGTGGATTGGGTGTCACTTTGAACATAGATGAAACTCCCACTTAGAATAAATAAGAGCCATCACCCTCGCTACCAAACGAAGGGTGGCGGCCATACGCGGGTTGGTAGACCGGTCTAAGTAGGAAACCCGGCGCTCACAATGGAGCCCCACGCATGACCACCATATAAAGCTGAGCCCCAAAAAAGGTGCTGCATAAGGTGTCGCCATGCGACTACTTAAAGGCGGGCTACCAAACCCGATCACTGTTTTTCAGTGACAGGGAAACGATATAGCCCGCCCAACAGCCGCACAAGCCAGCGGATTCTGGCGCACGCGTAGGCAACGACGCAAGGCGTTGTAGCCGTTAGGACGTAACAGTGGGTGTCTTTAAACACGCATCGTTAAACGTGTGAGCGCTTTCAAAAAAAAGAGGAAGCGTCTGACATTTTTAGGGTTGTGTTGCGGCGCGGCTGCACCTGTCGCCCGCTTAAAATCATGTAGGGCGCACGGCGTCGTGGTTTTTTGAATCGAGGATTTGGTAGGAGGATGCCGGATCGGTCACTGGCGGATGGATAGGACGCTGAACGCTGCGTCGGTCCTTTTGAACGAGCCGGGGTTGAAAAAGGATGGCAACTGTATGCAGGTAATGGAGTCGTGGGAGGAGCTTCGCAATACCGACTTGCCTGAGGGCACCCTGTGTACAGTCACCATCAACATTAGGCATGGAGCTGCCTGTCCATTCAAAAGAGGCACATGCAACTCAACGTGCCACGGGCTGCTCCGCCCGGTCACTGCGGCGGTGACGGGAGACAAGATACTGGCGACCGCTTGGCGAAACAGGCGGCCAATTCTGTAGCGGGTGTAGGCAATGGCGTTGGATGTTGTAGCCTCACGAAGTCATACAGCGTTTCACCGAGCACGTCCTACCAAGGCGATTCACCTAGTCTTTACGCCTAGTTCAACTTCTGAGCTTCCAGTTTCGCCAGGAAGTCTCGAATATTGTTCTGTACGGCGCGATTGACTGATTCCTTGAGGCGGACGACACCCGCGAAGGCGTAGCCTGGAGGGACGATGCCCTGGGTGATGATCGTTTCTTCGAGCAAGGTTTCGCCCGTTTTGCGGTTTACCAGCAGGTACTTTGCGGAAGCATCAGTGACCATGGTCACGCCTGCTGCCGGCGGATCCAGCTCCTGGATTTTGACGAAAAGATTCACTTTTTTTGTCGACTCGTCGTCGAACACTGAGCTCTTGTTAATGGCTTCTACTACTGCCCTTTCCCAGAGTTCGGGAATGCCTTCACCATCGGACGGTATATTTCCTGTTTGCTCATTGGGGGCAGCGAAGGAAACGGATACTGCACGAAGGTCCGCGTCCACTTTGTGAGTCGAGGGCGAAATACTTGGAACGGAGAAATTCAGAGGGGGTACAGATGTGCAGCCGCTTAGCAAAGCGACCAGCAATGTACTGACGGCGATCCTTGAGCGCATCCTTGTTTCCTTTCTGAGAAATGAATTGAGGCGAGAAGAGCATAGTAGGCGTTAGCCCAAGTCGCCTTTGTCCCTTGCTAAACGGCGGCAAGATCTGCCGTTTAGCAAGGGACTCACTTTTTTGCCCAGGAAACTCAAACAGCCTTGATCGAGGGTAAATTCTCAAGGTTGCCTCTGGTGGAGCTGTCCCTTCGAGAGGCACCTACAACCTAACGTGCCACGGGCTGCTTCGCCCAGTCACTGCGGCGGTGACAGGAGGCACATGGAAACCCCAGATGAACACCTGCGCTCAGCCTCCCGAAGGGGCGGGTGGATCAAGATCAAGAGCTGCAGGCGAGCTAACGCTCGGCCTGTTGAGTGGTGAGGGGCGGGTGTACGCCGATGGATTTTGTAGGAGCGAGGCTTGCCCGCGAAGGCGACCTGACAGCTGTCCCATTTTTATTATCGCTAAACCTTTGCGACCTCAGGCCGCTATAGGCCAGAGCGAGCCCCTCCTCCAGGATCATCAGCCGTTAACGACTGAGGCACTTCGATAAGTTCAGTCGCCAGGCGGACCGCCTCTGTTCGTCCTAATTCACGTTCAAGCTCTCAAATTTTCACAGAAAAGAAAGGACACTTATGCGTCAACTTCTCCCCTTGGCAATCAGTTTGACTCTCATCGGCTGCGCCACCAGTAAAACCGACGTTCGCAATGAAGCCGAGGCTGGCAAGTTTGACCCCACCACCACCGCCCGTGTCCGTCTGATCACAGGCGATAACGCGCACGGCGGATTCGTCAGCGGCCAGACTTGCGAGAAGTTTTACAACGAGTCTCTCAAGAGTTTTCCCATCGAACAGTCCGGTTGGAAAACCGCCCATATCGACTCCGCAGGTCTTTATCCATTCCGGGAGTCAGACCATCAGAACAGCGTGATTGGCATGCCTGCGAGCAAGGAGAGCAAGCTGATCAACGAATCACCCCGACTCTACGACGAGCATGTCGTGACTGCCAACCAACCCTTCATTGCGACCTTTGGCATGGTTGGCTCGGTTTCATGCTCGCCCAAACCCGTGGTGTTCACGCCAGAGCCGGGGCAGGATTATGAAATGCAGTTCCAGATTGTCAAAATCAGCACGTTCAAAGCGGGTTGCATCATTCAGCTACGCAAACTCACTGCTGTTGGAAATACCACAATAGAAACGCCAATGCGACCACAGGTCTGCGCCAGGTCAGCAGATGGAAACTTTCACACCAAGGACCCACTCTTCAACGCCCAGTGAAGCCTCTGCTTCTTGCCTGCTTTCACCTTACCGGATCACCGCTCGGCAACATTCGTATACCCCCTGAAAAGGCCTCAAGCCAGCAGCTCGCTGATCCACCGAACCTGCCGGGCAACGTCTTGCAAAAAGGTGCAAAAAGGGGACTGATATATTTCCTATATATTTCCTTCAAAATAAATCAGTCCCTGAGAAATCCCCGCTTTTTCCTACAAAAAATCAAGAAGTTGGGAATTGAAGAGACCTGCATGGGTCGGCAGCTTGTATTGCACCACACAGAA
>NZ_JBIVCD010000079.1:0-5808 GCF_044746425.1 Pseudomonas sp. NPDC086112
ATGCCCTCTAGCGCCTGGCCGAGGCCGAAGTCGAACAGGCGCACGCCCTCTTCGCTGAGCATCACGTTGCTCGGCTTCATGTCACCATGCAGCACGCCGCGAGCGTGGGCGTAGGCCAGCGCGTCGAGCAGCGGCAGCGCGATGTCACGCAGTTCTATCCACGGCAGGCCCAGGGGCCGCTCGCAGAGTAATTTGTCCAGGGTCAGCCCACGCATGAGTTCCATGGTGATGAAGGCGCGCTGGCAGTCGGTGTCCACTTCAAAGGTGTGCGGTCGCAGCACGTTGTTGTGGCGCAGTCGTCGGGTCAGGGCGAACTCGCTGTAGAGCAAGGCGCTGGCGTCCGGCGATTCGGCAAATTCTTCGCTGAGGATTTTCAGCGCGATGTAAGGATCGGGATCGCCGAACTGTTCGCTCAGCAAGTCCCGTGCACGGTAAACCGCGCCCATGCCACCGGCACCGAGCAGGCGCTCGAGGCGGTAACGTCCCGCCAGCACGTCCGGCAGTTCACCGATACTCGCCCGGGTCGGCGCCAGCGCAGGCTCGGCCTGATGCGGCTTTCCGTTTAGAGGCGTGGCGAAGGCGAAGTAAGTCAGGTTGTTGGCTTCTTCCTCGGTCACCAGCAGGTCGTCGATCGGCGGCATGAATTCAGTCATTGGCGGATCACCACGGCAGTCAGATTGTCCCGGGCCGAGCCACGCAGCGCGCTGTCGAACAGACGTTCCAGCGCAACGTGCGGCGCGGTCAGGCTCAGGGCATTGCCCAGGGCATCGCTGCTCAGCCCTTGATACAAACCGTCGCTGCACAGCAAAAACGCATCGCCGGGATAGACCTCGAGTTCGAGCACGTCCAGGGTCAGCTGCTCGGCAGCTCCGACCGCACGGGTCAGGGCGTGGGCGGCCGGGTGAGCCTTGGCTTGCTCGACGCTCATGTTCTGCTCGTCGATCAGTTGCTGTTGCAGCGAATGGTCCTTGGACAGCTGATACAAACGCTGGCCGCGCCACAGGTAGCAGCGGCTGTCGCCGGCCCAGATGCAGGCCGCGCGATTGCCTTCCACCAGCAGCGCCACCACGGTGCTGCCCATGATGCTGTCGTGACGCCCGGCAGTGACGGTCAACTCCTGACCCAAGCGGCGGTTGAGCCAGTGCAGGCACTGGCGAATACCTTTGAGTCGTTCGTCGAAGTCCTCCTGCACCGGCAATTCCGCCAGGCTGGCGACGATCAACTGGCTAGCGATATCGCCGCCCTGATGACCGCCCATGCCGTCCGCGACCACCCACAGCCCCTGCTGTGGACAGTCGAGAAAAGCATCTTCGTTGCGCGCCCGAACCTTGCCCGGATCGGTACGCGCAGCGCTGCGCCAGGGACTGGCAACCAGCATCAGAGCTGCACCGGCATACGGAAAGTACGCAGCACGCCCATGTCGAACGGGTTCGGTGTGCGCTGGCTCGACAGCAGGTAGTTGGCGCGCAGGCCACCCACGTCAGCCTTGAGCACCAGCACGTCGCGACCGGTCAGGTACTCGGTCTGCATCAGATCGAACAAACGGAACAGCGACCATGGGCCGGAGTTCTTCTCGATGCCGATCGGGCGGCCGGCCATTTTGTCGAGGACCAGGCTGGTGCGACCGTCTTCAGCGTCGGTCGGCCATTTGAAGGACACCGGCACGATCGGGCCGTGGCGGTATTCAATGGTCTTGTCGCCAAACTTGAACTCGGAACGGCTGACGGCCGGGTCGAGGGTGTACGGCTCCAGTTTGAACTGCACTTGCGGCTCGGCCGGGTTGCTGGCGAAGAAGCTCTGGCGGATCACTTGTGCCGCGGCCATCTGGTCGAGGTAGACCTTGGAGATCGGCATGCTGTGACCGTCAATGCTGCGCAGGCGATAGTTGCCTGGGTCGCCACTCACGAACGGACGCATGTAGTTGTCGAAGAAGCGATCGGCGATGCCCTGGGCCTTGAAGAACTCGCGGAAGTCGCTGATCGCGACATCGCTGGTGCTGTGGGCGCTGAACGGGTAACGCTTGTTGATCGCCTTGCCGTAGAAGCTGTAGAGCTCGCTCTGATAACGCTGGTTCAGGTACTGGTAGGAATCGTTGAGCACCAGACGCCAGGTGTCTTCGGCCAGCACGTTGAACCACACGCTGACAGGCCGCGGCAGACGGTTCGAGGCATTGCGCAAGTTGCTCAGCGCGTCACGCTGGCCGCTCATGCGGGTCTTGGCCATTTCGAACGCAGCTTGTTCCGGCGCGCTGGCACGGGCCAGGCTCGACAGTTGCAGTTGCAGGTCGTTGAGTGCTGTCAGTGCCGGGGTCAGGTCAGCGGCCGGGCCGTTGTTGTCGTCCAGCAAACGGTGCAGCGGTTCGAAGCGACGTTGCAGGGATTTCTTCGCGGTGTCGGGCAGCTGCTTTGCCATATGAGCGGTCATGTCCGACGCTTTGTCCGCAGCGGCCGCAGCGAGCTTGCCGAGCTTGCCGCCCTTCTCGCCCAATTTTTCAGCCGCCTCGGCGGCTTCATCGGCGCTGTCTGCGATCACCGGGAAACGGGTGTTCTCGCGCACTTCCACCAGCAGTTGCAGCACCGGCGAGTTGGCCGACGTCAGGCCCGCCAGTTGCTCGGCCCCTTCACCGGCGTCGTTGATCGGTGGCAATGCCACCTGACCGACCGCTTCGCTCCAGAAGTTGGCGTAGTCGCGGAAATACAGCTGCTCCAGCTCGACCATCAGGCGACGCAAGTCCATGCCGCTGATGCCCGAGCCTTCGCCCAGCACCCAGTTGTCACGCAGGATGTCGGTGACCAGCGCCGTGCCCTGGACCGAGAAATACTGCTGATAACCCTGTTGGGTGTAGAACCCCGGGATCACGTAATCGGTGCCGACAAACAACGCACCCTGCGGGCCCAAGTGTTGGCTGAAACGGTATTCCGGCAGATTGCGAGCCTGCTCGCGCAGCATCCGGTAAACCACGTTGGCCAGCGACTCACTGCGCAGCACCTGACGCGCCTGCGCCACCAGTTGCTCATTCAGCGGATAGATAAACGGCTGCTTGAGCAAACGCTCGAAGTGGGTGTTCAAGCCGTTCTGCACCGCGGTGTTGCCGGCGTAGCGCAAGGACCAGTCAGTAGCGACCCAATCCTTGAGCCACGCAGCATCGCGGCGATCCTTCATGTTCAGCATCAGATACGCACGCAGACTGTTGAGCAGGCGTTCGCGGTCCTTCATGTTGGCGCGAATCTGCCCTTCCAGCAGCGTCGCAACCCGTGGCAGCAGTTGCGCTTCAAGCTCACGCTCGTAGGCGCTCTTGACCACCGGATTGGCGTCTTCGCCTTGGTACAGGCCGCCGCGCTCGTGGTACGACACGTCACCCTTTTTCGGGAAGACCTGAGTCGCCGCGTAGCTGGTGTCGAGGGTCTTGAGCACCGCCATCGAATCATCGCGTGCAGTCAGGGCCGAGCGTTGCTGATTCCAGGTTTGCGCCAGTGAGCGCAGGTTTTCCAGACGTTCGTAGTTGGCCGAGAAACCACCGGCCCACAACATGCCGAACAGCGCCAGCGCCGCCAGTGCGCCCACGTACAACGCACGTTGGCCCCAATGGATGCGGCTGCGTTCGCGCTTGTCCAGACCGGCCAGATCGGCCTCGGGGAAAATCACCCGGCTGAGCAAATGGTGAATGAACCGCGAACGGCCGCTGCGCAGAGTCGGCAGCACACCGGTGTTCATCCCCAGATTGGCGCCGATGCCGGCGGTGGTCTGATCCATCTGTTCGGTCAGGTGCGGTGCGCTGATCAGGTAGAAACCGCGCAACTGGCTGACACGCTGGTAGCGGTTGCCGGTGAACGCCATGTCGACGAACAGGCACAAGCGCTCGCCGATTTGCCCCAGTTGATGCGGGAAGTCGAGGATGCGGCCACGGCGCTGGGTGTCGCGTTCCTGGTGCATGCGCATGATCACCTGGCTGTTCAGGCGACGCAGCAGCTCTTCGAACTCGGCGCGCAGCACAGCCACGTCGGTGCCGCTCTGCTCTTTGCGGAAGCTGGTGCCGAGTACCTGATCGCTTTCTTCGCGGGTCAGTTGATCGAAGAACTCGTCGAAACCGAGCAGGCGGTCGGCCTTGCTCAGCACCAGATAAATCGGCACGTCGACGTGCAGTTTCTGATGCACGTCTTGCAGACGCGCACGCACCTGGCGGGCCAGGGTGTCGAGGTCTTGCTCGCTGCCGCCCAGCAGGGTTTCCACCGGGATGGTCACCAGCACACCGTTCAATGGACGGTTGCGGCGACGCTTGCGCAGCAGGTCGAGCAAGGTGCTCCATGCGCTGCCATCGACTTCCGCATCCGGCTGGGTCAGGTAACGCCCGGCGGTGTCGATCAGCACGCCGTGGTCGGCGAAGTACCAGTCGCAATGCCGGGTGCCGAGGGTGTCGCGGGTGAGTTTGCGGTCGATCTTGTTGATCGGAAACTCAAGCCCCGAGAAGTCCAGCAGGCTGGTCTTGCCGCTGCCCTGCGGGCCGATCAGCAAGTACCACGGCAAATCGCTGCGCCAGCGTTCACTGCGACCGCGATAGAGGCTCGAGGTCTTCAGGGTTTTCAACGCATCCTTGAAGCGTACGCGAAGCTCTTTCTGCTCTTCGTCGATCAGCTCTTCACGGCGGATACGGTCCTGGCCGTCTTCGGTTTCTTCCACAGCCTTTTTGCGCACACCGGCGCGCCAGCTGACGAAGACCATGGTCAGCCCCCAGATCAGGAACAGCACACTGATGGTCAGCAGGCGGGAGGTCGAACCTTCCCAGAACTTGTAGTCATTGACCGCCAGCAACGGCCCGACGAACCACACCAGCAGCGCGATAAACAGCACCAGCAGCAGGGTCCAGACCCAGGTCTGGCGCAGGAATGCGCCGACTTTCTTGAAAAACTTTTTCATCACACGTCCCTGTTTACGGCTTCGACTGCGGCTGAACCGCAGCCGGATCCAGCTGCTGATAAGGTTGCAAAACGGTTTCGCGTTGCTCGCCCAGCACCCAGGCGAAGCCCGAATACATCACCACCAGGCAGACCACGGTGAACAGCACCACCATCCACGCCGGCACGATGCGCACCAGGCTGCGGCGCTGATCGTTCAAGCCTTCCCAATGCGGCGACAGCTCACGCGGCACGTCGCCGCGCAGTTGCCGAATCTGCCGATACAAGGCGTCGCGGATGCCTTCGAGCTCGAGCATGCCGCGAGCCTGCACCCGGTACTTGCCTTCGAAACCGAGGGACAGGCACAGGTACATCAGCTCCAGCATCGGCAGGTGCTTGACCGGATTTTTCGACAGGCGATCCAGCAGCTGGAAGAACTTCTCGCCACCGAAGGTTTCGTTGTGGAAGCTGCTGAGCAGGCTCATCTGCGACCACTCGCTTTCGTTGCCCCACGGCGTGGTGACGGCTTCGTCGACCACGGTGCAGAGCACGTAACGGGCGGCCATCACCTGGCTGCTTTCAGCGCCGTTATGCAGCGCACGCACTTCAAACAGCTTCAGGCCGGCGGTCAGTCGCTCGTTGAGCGCGTACAGGTCTTCGCGGGTGTCGCTGTGCTTGAGTCGCACCACTTCCGACAGCAGGTCGGACGCCGCGGCCACCAGCGAATTGAGGCTGATGTTGAACGCTTCGGCCGGGCGCAGGCGCGCGGCGTAGATCATCCGTTCTTCCAGCTGTTCGAAACGCGGCGGTGCGGCGAAGTCAGTCAGCGGACTCGACGCCGGGCCGTGCCCCTGGCGGTCGAGCAGGACGGTTTTGTCGTCCTGGTTGTATTCCATGTCCTTGATCATGTCGGTCA
>NZ_JBIVCD010000080.1:0-5798 GCF_044746425.1 Pseudomonas sp. NPDC086112
GCGTAAAGCGCGAAAAACTCGTTAAGAACCGAAGCGAACACGAACAGGTCGCCCTCGCCGATATACCCTTCCGGGTCGATGGTCAGCTCGGTGCGCAACCCGCGTACCGGCAACCCTCGGTGCAATCTGTCGACGTGCTGGTGCTTGATCGACTTGAGCCCGCCCAGCAGGCGCTTGCTGACTTTTTCCGCGTGTTGGTCGTAGTAGCGCGGCAGGTCGTAGGTTTCGAGAATCACCTTCAGCGCATTGACGTCGGCCAGCGACAGATAGTTGAGCGACATGTTGCTGATCAACTTCCAGAGGAAGTCACGGTTCAGCGGCGGCGCGAAACTCGACGTGGCCGGGGTGATGTTGCGGAAGCTCAAAAACTCCGGCGTCTCTTCACAGGCCATGCAGATGTCGCCGAGCTTGAGCTTGCGCGGCAGGTTCTGGTTGGTGCACATCAGCTCGATCGACAGGGTTTCGTGGGCTTCGGTGTGGCGGATGCCGAAGCTCAGGTAGGTGTCGAGGCCGTCGTGCAGCAAGGACGAACGCTGGCGGATGCTGTAATGCGGACGGCTGGTGGGCACGTCGAAACTTGGGTCGTGTTCGAAGGATTCGAACGGCACGTATTCCTGATAACCGAGGCCGCCGGGCTTCCAGCCAGTGACGGTTTCCACCGAGAACACGCCGCAGTTTTGCAGGTCGTATTCGGCCGGTAGCAGCAGGTATTCGTCCTGTTTGCCATCGAGGCGAATGGGCAAAGCATCGTGCTCGAACAGGTTAACGATCGGCGTGCAGTAGAGCTTCACGTTGTCCAGGGTCGGACGCATACGCATGATGCCGCTCTTGCGAATATCGAAACGCAATTCGAGGCCGCGCATTTGCTTGAGCGTGTCTTCCGGCAGTGCCTTGAGCAGGTCCAGACCGTTGATATCAACGAAGAGAAATTTGTCCTGGAAGGCGAAATATTCCTGCAGGTAGCGATAGCCGCGGAAAGTGTTCAGCGGATACGGGATCAATGCCTCTTCTTCGGCAAAACCCACCGGCTGCACGCGGTCGCCGGGCATCTTGAACGCCATCGGCTGGCCACTCACACCGTTGATAGGCTTGCCGTCTCCATCCAGCGGGATCAGCTCGATGCCTTCAAGATTGCGCAACAGGCTCAGGTAAAGCATCTGACTGATGTAGCGCTCACCGGCAAAGTGCAGACGCAGACGACTCAGCTCCAACTCGCCGAGGTGACCATCAGCACTCATTTCCAGGCGCAGGCTCAACAGCGAACCGTCACCCTTCACCGAGTAAGTCAGCGCAGCCAGATCCAGCGGCAACACCTCGGTCGGATAGCACGTGCGAAAACGGCAGCGCACATCATCGACCGGCACACTCTCCACCGGCGTATCACGCTCGACCCTCAACGCAGGCCCGGAACGCTTCAACGGATCGAACTGCAAAATGCTGAACGCCGGCAGTGGCCGCATGTAGTTGGGCCACAGCAGCTGCATCAGCGAGTGGCTCAGCTCCGGCAACTCGTCGTCGAGCTTCTGGCGCAGGCGCCCGGTCAGAAAGGCAAAGCCCTCCAGCAACCGCTCCACATCCGGATCCCGCCCGGCCTGCCCAAGGAAAGGCGCCAACGCCGGGCTACGCTCGGCGAAACGACGACCTAACTGGCGAAGTGCGGTGAGTTCGCTTTGGTAGTAGTGGTTAAAGGACATGGAGTAGCTGCCTGATCATGAATTTAGTGAAGTTACCGAACTGGCACGAAGCCAGCGTCGGATAATCAGTCGATGAACTAGTGAGCGTGTGAATAACGCGATGACACTCATACCTCCTGTCAGCATGCTGTATGCCATCGCACGAACTGGATTCTCAGGAAGAAAATAGAAAAGTACGATCGCGACCATCAGCACTATCGTTGCAAATTTCAAAGCCATTCTAGGCAGCACGAAAACAACTACATTGATGAATATAAAAAATCCAAACATCAGCTCAGCAGTTATTCCAATAGCAACGCCCCTCGCCGTGAAACCGCCCATTCGTTCTTTATAAAAAGAAACTCCAAGATCATGAACAAATACGTACAAAACGATCACCAATAAATAAGCAATAGCCCCGAAAGTTATTTTCGCGACCTGGGCACTATTAGAAACGGCGCAACTCATCGGTGTCGGATTGGAATTCACATCAAGCTCCATTAATTAAGCACTTTTTTGTACCTATATCACTACCTTGCTCACAGCGATTCACGTTTTTGGAGAAATTTCGCCCAAACCCTCACCAGCAGACTGGACATGACAATTGCAATAAAAGTCAAACTTCCCGACAGAGCACCATATGCCATACCTCGAACAGGGTATTGTGGAAGCATGTAATACAAAATAGCCAAGACCATAAACACGGCTATACCAATTTTGACTGGCATCCTCTTAACAAAAACAATAATGAAATTACAAAAAACAAAAAAGTAAAAAATCACATACATCCCCATCCCGATAGCGACACCACGAGACGTCAACCCGCCCACCATCTCTTTGTAGATTGGCACCGCATAATTATTCATGACAATGTAAAGTGCACATGCCAGAAAATGAATCAGGAAGCCTATGACTATTTGACTATTCATTTATTTGCCAACCTGCTTGTTCCAAATTCCATATTTATCCAGTTCGCCCGGAAAAAAGGGGACGGGGACAATCCCCTTTTTTCTGCGTCACTGACCCCAGCATCAATTTTCCAGAACCCTGTAAGGCGTATTGCTGATAAAAAAATTCAACCAGTGCTTTTTCGGGCTGGAAAGCCCCAACGTAAAAGCCTTGCTCGACTTATCAAATTCTATAAATACAACCCCCACTGTTTTTTCATCTTCATCGGCGCGCATATCCAACTCCAACTCGGAAAAAAGAGGTGTACGGTAAACCTGATTGGGGTTGTTTAAATCGGTGAATCGCAGATAGACAAAGTCTCGCGGGGTCAAAAGCGAGCTTGCAGGAACAGACTCGATAATATATTGCCCAGACGGACTTTTTTTCGAGACGTCTGGCGCACGATCTAAAACTTCAACCACAATGATTGCAACAGCGATCAACAAGCCACACAACAAGACAGCCATGTTTATGGGGATATTAGGGACAGTCCCCTTTTTCGTTCCCAGCGCCCTGACGCTCACCTCAATCACCCCCAACAATTTCATATGGGGTATTACTGATAAAACTATTGAGCCAATGCGTTTTCCAGTCCGGAACCCTGATACCAAAATGCTGATCGCGCTTGTAAAAATCGATCCAGACAATTCCCACAATCACATCATCCTCGTGGGAACTCATATCCACAGTGCTGCGCGAATACAAAGGAGATCTAAACACTGCGTTCGAATCTCTTTTGTCGGTGATTCTCAAGTACGCCAAATCATCGAAGGGCACGAGCAAACCTCTAACAGGCACATTTTCAATTAGATAGCTCCCTGATTCACTAACTACAAAACTACTGGCTTTGCGTTCAAGCACGCTATTCAGCGAAACAGAAAAAACAGTGATCGCGGCTACCAAAAAACATAGTGACAAAGCTATTTTTTTTGAGTCCATCAGTTCTTCACCAGTTCAATAGAAACAGGAGCAATACTTTCGTAAAAAATATCAGAAAAAAGCCTGAAATCCCCACCCTTGGAGTGAAGCTTTCTGTACTCCACAAAATGTTTGTTTTGAATAAAAAAATATCGTTTGTTTGCTGCTTCCACAAACCGTCTTTCTGATGCTTCACTCATCCCGAATATGGATGACCGCGCGATTCCAGCGGTCTCTTGGTCAATTGCCATGTTTTGCGCGTTAGCGTCGAGAACCCCAGCGACACCATCAAAATTCCAATATCCGAGTGGCTGGCTGACAAAATCGTCACCGTCATTAAAATCATAGTTATCTTCGACGTAGTAACCCAGGCGATCCGCGACGAATACAATTCTCTTATCAAAGACGTTTACAACACCTTCGGCGATAACCCGCATATTGAAATTCGCCAATGCTCCACGCAGCTCATCCAATTCACCGCCACCTAACTGACTAAAATTAACAGACCGCGAATTAAAATAGCCGAACTTCTCGGCTACACGTCCCTTACCATTGAATTTCACTGGATAACAACCGGGACCAGACTTGCCGAATGCCCGTAGCATTTTTGTGCGGATTTCAGGCATGGCTTTTTCGTTATTCCATGCCCCTTTCAGCACTTGACGCGTTTCACTAGGCTTCTTAAATTTAAGCACCCAGTCCATCTTGACTATATTTTCTTCGATGTACTGATCAGGCACTGGTCTAGTACGCTCTTTTTCTTCTTTCTCCATCCCGCCACTGGCATTTTTCCATGGTTCACCCTTAAACCAGTGACGCATCAATGCCGCGGCCACAGGCCACTTCATCTTATCCATCGCAGCAGGAATATCGCTCACTTTAAAATGACGCACAGCAGTAGACTGCCCAGTTTTGTTGCTCGCTGGAGTCAAGCTAGATGCCACTACTGTGTCTGCCATTTCAAAACCCTTAATTTAAAACCCAGAGTCAAAAACTCACTTCTAAAAAACAACTAAATACTTAAGCGATCATCACTTCGGTTTGCTGCTCAATCACCAACTCCACAGCTTCAGCCTGACCGGAAGAAATTTTTTGAGTCTTTCCATCAGCACTGGTAATACCGTTGATGATCTTTCCTGAAGCGGTTTTTAGCGTGTACGCAACGCCAGCCAATGGCTTACCGGTGTCTTTGCAATTGATTACAAAGTGCTCGTTAAACGGCCACTGAATCTCCACCGGCAACGGCGGCACAAACGGCGCCGGCGAATGCGAATTCCCGATAATCACCGTCCCGGACCCGGCCGTAACCTTGTTGCCATGAGTACCGGCTGAGCCCACGGTCGCCGCCGGTTTACCGTTAATCAAAACAGTTGTCGCAAGATCGCCAACCATCGCACCACCACACGCCGAGGCATCGCCTTGGCGGGCGGCCGCGAGGCCGTCGAAGAACACGTCGCCGGAACCGGCGGCGATCGGGTTGGTGCCGTGGCCGGGGAGCGGGCAAGCGGTGGGGTCGGTGACGCGGGCTGCGGGTTTGCCGGACATATGAGTCTCCTTAGCTGACCTTGACTTGACCGCTGCCATCCAGGCGCGCGGCGAAACTGACCTGGCGCTTGAAACCATCAACTTCCAGCAGGCCTTCGATGCTGAAGGACAGGCGAAGCTGATCGTTGTCACGCGGCAGGGAGATGACACGCACATTGCTCAGGCGTGGCTCGTAGGCTTCGATGAAATTTTCGATAGCCAGACGGGCCTGACTCAGGGAGTCGTGCAGGCTCAGGCGCATGTCATTGAGATCGGGTAGCCCGTAATCGGACAGCGTTTGCACGCTGCCCGCACGGGTGCTGAGCATCTTGGCCAGATGGGCAGCCACGGACGCCATGGCGGAAACCTCGCGGCTCCAGCCGACGCGTTTGTCTGCGTCGCCACCCAGGCGTTCGAAAAGGCTGCCGTATCCAGTCATGAGTCAGGCTCCGCTTACTCTTTGTCCAGCTTGCCAACCAGCGACAGGGTGAAATCGGCACCCATGTACTTGAAGTGCGGGCGCACGTTCAGGCTGACGCGGTACCAGCCCGGCTCGCCTTCGACATCGCTGACGATGATCTGGGCGGCGCGCAGTGGACGACGGCCACGGACTTCGGCGCTCGGGTTTTCCTGGTCGGCCACGTACTGGCGGATCCACTTGTTGAGTTCCAGCTCGAGGTCGGTACGTTCTTTCCACGAACCGAGTTGCTCGCGCTGCAGCACTTTCAAGTAGTG
>NZ_JBIVCD010000081.1:1914-4982 GCF_044746425.1 Pseudomonas sp. NPDC086112
TTAGATCGTTCTTTAAAAATTTGGGTATGTGATAGAAAGATAGACTGATGGCCACTTTCACTGGTGGTGATCAGGCTAAGGTAAAATTTGTGAGTTTAATCGCGAATTTTCGGCGAATGTCGTCTTCACAGTATAACCAGATTGCTTGGGGTTATATGGTCAAGTGAAGAAGCGCATACGGTGGATGCCTTGGCAGTCAGAGGCGATGAAAGACGTGGTAGCCTGCGAAAAGCTTCGGGGAGTCGGCAAACAGACTTTGATCCGGAGATGTCTGAATGGGGGAACCCACCTAACATAAGTTAGGTATCTTAAGCTGAATACATAGGCTTAAGAAGCGAACCAGGGGAACTGAAACATCTAAGTACCCTGAGGAAAAGAAATCAACCGAGATTCCCTTAGTAGTGGCGAGCGAACGGGGACTAGCCCTTAAGTGGCTTTGAGATTAGCGGAACGCTCTGGAAAGTGCGGCCATAG
The DNA here is from genome assembly GCF_044746425.1 of Pseudomonas sp. NPDC086112. Taxonomy (NCBI): domain Bacteria; kingdom Pseudomonadati; phylum Pseudomonadota; class Gammaproteobacteria; order Pseudomonadales; family Pseudomonadaceae; genus Pseudomonas; species Pseudomonas sp. NPDC086112. Next base: position 2,389 of record NZ_JBIVCD010000081.1, read on the forward strand.
TGGGTGATAGCCCTGTACGCGAAAATCTCTTGGTCATGAAATCGAGTAGGACGGAGCACGAGAAACTTTGTCTGAATATGGGGGGACCATCCTCCAAGGCTAAATACTACTGACTGACCGATAGTGAACTAGTACCGTGAGGGAAAGGCGAAAAGAACCCCGGAGAGGGGAGTGAAATAGATCCTGAAACCGTATGCGTACAAGCAGTGGGAGCCCACTTTGTTGGGTGACTGCGTACCTTTTGTATAATGGGTCAGCGACTTATTTTCAGTGGCGAGCTTAACCGAATAGGGGAGGCGTAGCGAAAGCGAGTCTTAATAGGGCGTCTAGTCGCTGGGAATAGACCCGAAACCGGGCGATCTATCCATGGGCAGGTTGAAGGTTGGGTAACACTAACTGGAGGACCGAACCGACTACCGTTGAAAAGTTAGCGGATGACCTGTGGATCGGAGTGAAAGGCTAATCAAGCTCGGAGATAGCTGGTTCTCCTCGAAAGCTATTTAGGTAGCGCCTCATGTATCACTGTAGGGGGTAGAGCACTGTTTCGGCTAGGGGGTCATCCCGACTTACCAAACCGATGCAAACTCCGAATACCTACAAGTGCCGAGCATGGGAGACACACGGCGGGTGCTAACGTCCGTCGTGAAAAGGGAAACAACCCAGACCGTCAGCTAAGGTCCCAAAGTTATGGTTAAGTGGGAAACGATGTGGGAAGGCTTAGACAGCTAGGAGGTTGGCTTAGAAGCAGCCACCCTTTAAAGAAAGCGTAATAGCTCACTAGTCGAGTCGGCCTGCGCGGAAGATGTAACGGGGCTCAAACCATACACCGAAGCTACGGGTATCACTTAGGTGATGCGGTAGAGGAGCGTTCTGTAAGCCTGTGAAGGTGAGTTGAGAAGCTTGCTGGAGGTATCAGAAGTGCGAATGCTGACATGAGTAACGACAATGGGTGTGAAAAACACCCACGCCGAAAGACAAAGGTTTCCTGCGCAACGTTAATCGACGCAGGGTTAGTCGGTCCCTAAGGCGAGGCTGAAAAGCGTAGTCGATGGAAAACAGGTTAATATTCCTGTACTTCTGGTTATTGCGATGGAGGGACGGAGAAGGCTAGGCCAGCTTGGCGTTGGTTGTCCAAGTTTAAGGTGGTAGGCTGGAATCTTAGGTAAATCCGGGATTCTAAGGCCGAGAGCTGATGACGAGTGTTCTTTTAGAACACGAAGTGGTTGATGCCATGCTTCCAAGAAAAGCTTCTAAGCTTCAGGTAACCAGGAACCGTACCCCAAACCGACACAGGTGGTTGGGTAGAGAATACCAAGGCGCTTGAGAGAACTCGGGTGAAGGAACTAGGCAAAATGGCACCGTAACTTCGGGAGAAGGTGCGCCGGTGAGGGTGAAGCATTTACTGCGTAAGCCCACGCCGGTCGAAGATACCAGGCCGCTGCGACTGTTTATTAAAAACACAGCACTCTGCAAACACGAAAGTGGACGTATAGGGTGTGACGCCTGCCCGGTGCCGGAAGGTTAATTGATGGGGTTAGCTAACGCGAAGCTCTTGATCGAAGCCCCGGTAAACGGCGGCCGTAACTATAACGGTCCTAAGGTAGCGAAATTCCTTGTCGGGTAAGTTCCGACCTGCACGAATGGCGTAACGATGGCGGCGCTGTCTCCACCCGAGACTCAGTGAAATTGAAATCGCTGTGAAGATGCAGTGTATCCGCGGCTAGACGGAAAGACCCCGTGAACCTTTACTATAGCTTTGCACTGGACTTTGAATTTGCTTGTGTAGGATAGGTGGGAGGCTTTGAAGCGTGGACGCCAGTTCGCGTGGAGCCAACCTTGAAATACCACCCTGGCAACTTTGAGGTTCTAACTCAGGTCCGTTATCCGGATCGAGGACAGTGTATGGTGGGTAGTTTGACTGGGGCGGTCTCCTCCTAAAGAGTAACGGAGGAGTACGAAGGTGCGCTCAGACCGGTCGGAAATCGGTCGTAGAGTATAAAGGCAAAAGCGCGCTTGACTGCGAGACAGACACGTCGAGCAGGTACGAAAGTAGGTCTTAGTGATCCGGTGGTTCTGTATGGAAGGGCCATCGCTCAACGGATAAAAGGTACTCCGGGGATAACAGGCTGATACCGCCCAAGAGTTCATATCGACGGCGGTGTTTGGCACCTCGATGTCGGCTCATCACATCCTGGGGCTGAAGCCGGTCCCAAGGGTATGGCTGTTCGCCATTTAAAGTGGTACGCGAGCTGGGTTTAGAACGTCGTGAGACAGTTCGGTCCCTATCTGCCGTGGACGTTTGAGATTTGAGAGGGGCTGCTCCTAGTACGAGAGGACCGGAGTGGACGAACCTCTGGTGTTCCGGTTGTCACGCCAGTGGCATTGCCGGGTAGCTATGTTCGGAATAGATAACCGCTGAAAGCATCTAAGCGGGAAACTAGCCTCAAGATGAGATCTCACTGGGACCTTGAGTCCCCTGAAGGGCCGTCGAAGACTACGACGTTGATAGGTTGGGTGTGTAAGCGCTGTGAGGCGTTGAGCTAACCAATACTAATTGCCCGTGAGGCTTGACCATATAACACCCAAGCAATTTG
>NZ_JBIVCD010000082.1:0-4944 GCF_044746425.1 Pseudomonas sp. NPDC086112
TAAATGAATTGGTTACCGCGATGCTACTGGAAGCTCACCCACAAATCGGTCTGTATGTATTCCAGCATATGGCCGAGGTGGATCGAACCATTGGCATAGGGCAGGGCGCTGGTGACGAGGATCTTGCGTGGCTCGGACATGGGGCTCGGCTACTTGATGAAACGGAGGTCGGCCACTATAAAGCGCTGGCGCATATTTTTCACCCCCAAGGCCAGCCTTCACGGACCTTTGTAGCAGCTGGCGTAGCCTGCGTTCGGCTGCGCAGCAGTCGTAAAACCAGGCACCTCGGTGTTTCAGGTAGTCCGGGTTTCCCGGATTCACGACTGCTGCGCAGCCGAACGCAGGCTTCGCCAGCTGCTACAGGTCGCATTCAACCATCGGTTATTTGTCACATCCTGAAAGCATGCCGTCCGGGCGACAGAACGGTTAGGATACCCGTCTGATTTTCCAGTCTTGCTATCGGAGTTGCCCATGAGCGCCGTCAATCGCGCAGCGGTGGAAGCCGTCCTTCGCCAATACACCGACCCTTACCTGAACCAGGACCCGGTCAGCGCCGGATGCGTGCGCGGCATCGACATCCAGGGTGATCGCGTCAGCGTCCAGCTGGAGCTGGGCTATGCCGCCGGTTTGTTCAAAAGCGGCTGGGCGCAGTTGCTGCAACTGGCCATCGAAGGCCTGGACGGCGTCGTCACCGCGCGCGTCGAGATCACCAGTGTGATCGCCGCGCACAAGGCTCAGGCGCAGATTCCGGGGTTGGCCAACGTCAAGAACGTCGTGGCTGTGGCGTCCGGCAAGGGTGGCGTGGGCAAGTCCACCACGGCTGCCAACCTGGCCCTCGCGCTGGCTCGCGAAGGCGCCAAAGTCGGGATTCTCGACGCGGATATCTACGGCCCAAGTCAAGGCATCATGTTCGGCATCCCTGAAGGTACCCGACCAAAGGTCAAGGATCAGAAGTGGTTCATTCCGATTGAATCCCATGGCGTCGAAGTGATGTCCATGGCGTTCCTGACCGACGACAACACGCCGATGGTCTGGCGCGGGCCGATGGTTTCCGGCGCCTTGTTGCAACTGGTCACGCAAACGGCCTGGGGCGATCTGGATTACCTGGTCATCGACATGCCGCCAGGCACCGGCGATATCCAGCTGACTCTGGCGCAGAAAGTCCCGGTAGCCGGTGCGGTAATCGTGACCACCCCACAGGATCTGGCATTGCTGGACGCACGCAAGGGCGTGGAGATGTTCCGCAAGGTCAACATCCCGGTGCTGGGCGTGGTGGAAAACATGGCCGTGCACATCTGCTCCAACTGCGGGCATGCCGAGCATCTGTTCGGTGAGGGGGGCGGTGTGAAGCTGGCCAACCAGTACGGTGTCGAACTGTTGGCTTCGTTGCCACTGTCGATGCTGATCCGCGAACAGGCCGATGGCGGCAAGCCAACGGTGATCGCCGAGCCGGACAGTCAGATTGCGATGGTTTACCAGGAACTGGCCCGCCATGTCGGCGCGCGGATTGTGTTGCAGGAAGCGGTAACGCCGGCGATGCCGAACATCACCATCAGCGACGATTGATTCGCTGAAGCAATGCGATCCATTGTGGGAGCGGGCTTGCTCGCGAAGACGGTATAACATTCAACGGATAAGTTGACTGAACCACCGCTTTCGCGAGCAAGCCCGCTCCCACATTTGTTTTGTGTTGAAGCTAGATCCGCAACCCGCCATCCAATTCCAGAATCCGACCGGTGTAGTAGTCGTTCTCGAAAATGTAGGCGGCCGACTGGGCAATCTCTTCGGGTTTGCCCATGCGCTTGAGCGGAATCCCGGACGTCATTTTCTCCAGCGCTTCCGGTTTCATGCTCAGGGTCATCTCGGTTTCGATGAAACCCGGCGCAATGCCCGCCACGCGAATGCCGTAGCGCGCCAGTTCCTTGGCCCAGGTCACGGTCGCCGCAGCGACACCGGCCTTCGCGGCGGAGTAGTTGGTCTGGCCAACGTTGCCGGCGCGCGAAATCGACGAGATATTGATGATCGCGCCGCTGTTTTGCAGCTCGATCATTTTTGCCGCGACTTCACGGGTGCACAGGAACACACCGGTCAGATTGACGTCGATCACCGCCTGCCATTGGGCCAGGCTCATCTTGGTCATTTCGCCGTCCTTGACCTTCAGCAGCAGGCCGTCGCGCAGAATGCCGGCATTGTTGATCAGGCCATGGATCGCGCCGAAATCGTCTGCCACCTGGGCGACCATATGGGTCACTTGCTCTTCATCGGCGACGTTGCACAGGTAGGCACGGGCCTCGACACCCTTGGCTTTGCAAGCCGCGACGGCGGCGTCGAGTTTTTCCTGATTCAGGTCCACCAGCGCCAGCTTCGCGCCTTTGCCTGCAAGATACTCGGCCATGGAGCGGCCTAAACCCTGGCAACCGCCGGTGATAATGATTACTTTGTCAGTGAGTTGCATTCGCATAGCCCCATAGCAGTTCGGAGTGGTTTTCCTTCTATTCTAGAGAGCCTCTCGATCTGAGCCTGATATGGCCTGGCTGCACATGAGAACTGCCCCTATGGCGTGCTGGAACTTTACCCAGGCGCCTGTCCGTTTTTTTGACGGATTCTATATAAGGAGTCATAAATTGAGCGTTGTAGTGGCTAAGCATGCCCGAGAATTGCTTCTCAAGGAATACCGTGGAGTGCTCTCGACGCACTCCAAAGCGATGCCCGGTTTCCCGTTTGGCTCCGTGGTTCCCTACTGCCTGGATGAGCAGGGCCGACCGCTGATCCTTATAAGCCGCATCGCTCAGCACACTCACAACCTGCAGAAAGATCCGAAATGTTCGCTGCTGGTGGGTGAGCGTGAAGCCGAAGACGTACAAGCCGTTGGTCGCCTGACTTACCTCGCCGAGGCAGAAAAGCTGCAAGACCCCGCTGCCATCGAGGCGGCCGCCGAGCGTTACTACCGCTATTTCCCCGATTCGCAGAACTATCACAAGGTCCATGATTTCGATTTCTGGGTGCTCAACGAGGTACGTCACCGCTACATCGGTGGCTTCGGTGCGATCCACTGGATCGATCAGTTGACCCTGGCCAACCCGTTCGCCGGCAAAGCCGAAGTGAGCATGGTCGAGCACATGAATGCCGATCACGCCAAAGCCATCGCCCACTACGTCGAGCTGGCGGGGCTACCGAAAACTGCACCGGCGCAATTGGCCGGCATCGACACCGAAGGCATGCACTTGCGCATCGGTCAGGGGCTCTACTGGCTGCCGTTTCAAACGCCTTGTAATACGCCGACACAAGTCCGGGAAGCCTTGGTTTTCCTGGCTCACGCCGAGCATTGGCCGAAAAATGAAGTGGCCGACGCTTGAATTCACGAAACGGCGACGTCATCTAAGGAAAACTGGCAAGGCATTCTTGCGTTGAGGAACCATTTGATGCGCCCTTTTTTGTTGCTCTTTGTACTGTTCCCGGTGTTGGAGCTGTTCGTATTCGTCAAGGTCAGCGGGGCGATCGGGTTTTTCCCGGCCCTGCTGCTGGTCATTCTCGGCTCGATGCTCGGCGTGTTCGTGCTGCGCATCGCCGGTCTGGCTACTGCGCTGCGCGCCCGTGAAAGCCTGAACCGCGGCGAGCTGCCGGCCCAGACCATGCTCGAAGGCCTGATGCTGGCCCTGGCTGGCGGTCTGTTGATCCTGCCGGGCTTCGTCACCGATGTGCTGGGCCTGATCATGTTGCTGCCGATCTCTCGTCGACTGCTGGCCAACAAAATGCGTCTGCGCGCCGAGGAACAAGCGATGCGTCAGCGTGCGTTCGCCGATGACCTTCAGCCACGGGGCGGTCCTGCTCCGCAGCAGCCACTGGGCCGTGAGCCCAATGTGATCGAAGGCGAGTTCGAACACCGCGATTCCAAGTAACACTTCCATCGACACGGCACCTTCGGGTGCCGTGTTCATTTTCAGGGCATTGAGATAAAAATTTTCGCTCCCCGCCCTTGAAATAAGCTTGTACGCCCTTATGTAACGGTCACCGCAAGGTTTCTGGCAATTGCGCCAGACAGACTTCCGCGGTTCGCTTGACGAACCGCACCCGGCGCCGCCGGATTTGTTAAACCCGCCGGGACTACACCGGCCGATGAAAACCACAATTAGGAGAGATCGACAATGAAGCTTCGTCCTCTGCATGACCGCGTCGTCGTCCGTCGCAGCGAAGAAGAAAAGAAAACCGCTGGCGGTATCGTCCTGCCAGGTTCGGCTGCTGAAAAGCCAAACCAGGGTGAAGTCCTCGCCGTAGGCCCAGGCAAAGCACTGGACAACGGTGAAGTGCGTGCGCTGGCCGTGAAAGTGGGTGACAAGGTTGTGTTCGGCCCTTACTCCGGCAGCAACACTGTGAAAGTTGACGGCGAAGACCTGCTGGTTATTGGCGAGAGCGAAATCCTCGCAGTAATCGAAGGCTGATTCCCCGCTCATTTTCCCGCTACTACAAAGTATTTAAGGAATATCGATCATGGCTGCTAAAGAAGTTAAATTCGGCGATTCCGCCCGCAAGAAAATGCTCGCGGGTGTCAACGTCCTGGCTGACGCAGTAAAAGCGACCCTGGGCCCTAAAGGCCGTAACGTGATCATCGAGAAGAGCTTCGGCGCTCCGACCATCACCAAGGACGGCGTTTCCGTTGCCAAAGAAATCGAGCTGAAAGATCGCTTCGAAAACATGGGCGTGCAGCTGGTCAAAGACGTTGCCTCCCGTGCCAACGATGACGCAGGCGACGGCACCACCACCGCTACCGTTCTGGCTCAGTCGATCGTCAACGAAGGCCTGAAAGCCGTCGCTGCCGGCATGAACCCGATGGACCTGAAGCGCGGTATCGACAAAGCGACCATCGCCATCGTCAAAGAGCTCAAAGCCCTGTCCAAGCCTTGCGCTGACACCAAGGCCATCGCTCAGGTCGGCACCATCTCGGCC
>NZ_JBIVCD010000083.1:0-1271 GCF_044746425.1 Pseudomonas sp. NPDC086112
AATTATACATAAAAAAAAGAAAAAAACACAAAAAACAACACTATATACCAAAACAACGCACTTCAAATAAATCCCCTGTCTGCTCCCGAAGCCGCAGGCCAGGAAGTGTTGCAGGATGCTTCCCCTCTATTCAACCTGCTCAGCGAACTGCACCTGAGCGAATTCGAGTCGCAACACCTGTTGCGACAGATCAGCGAACGCGACCGGACCATCGCCGCGTTCCTGAAATCCCAGAACAAACGCATCGATCTGCTGAGCCAGGTGGTCGCCCTGACGGTGCTCGGACAGATCGGCGAACCGCAGCCGGTGATCCTCTCCGAAGGAGGTATCGACTTTCAGCATCCGACGCCCATCGCCACTGGCGCGCACCTGTCGGTCAAGCTGGTACTCATGCCGCAAGCCCTTGGCCTGCTGCTGCGTGCCCGCGTCACCCATTGCGACCGCAAGGGCGAAGGCTACGATGTCGGCACCGAGTTCGAATACCTGTCCGATGCCCAGCGGCAATTGCTGGCCCGTTACATCTTGCAGCGACAGGCACAAGAACGACGCCTGGCCCGCGAACAAAACGAATCAGGCATTTAATTTAAGGAAGAACCGTGACTCTCATCTACGGCCATCGCGGCGCCAAGGGCGAAGCACCGGAAAACACCCTGACCAGCTTTCAGCAATGCCTCAAGCACGGCGTACGCCGTTGCGAACTGGACTTGCACCTGTCCAAGGATGGCGAGTTGATGGTGATCCACGACCCGACCCTCAAACGCACCACCGAGCGTCGCGGCAAAGTAGTCGAACACACCGCCGCGGAGCTGGTGACCTACGACGCTCGCAAGGGCGGCCCGGGCTGGATCAAACCCTGCCCGATTCCAACGTTGGAAGAATTGTTCGAGAAATGTGATTTCGATCACTGGCAACTGGAAGTCAAAAGCGCTTCACGCACCCGCGCCGCGACCACCGTGCTGGCGATTCGTGAAATGGCGCAGCGTTTCGGTATGCGGGACAAGATCACGATTACGTCAAGTTCACGCGAAGTGTTGAAAGCCGCGCTGGACCTGGTGCCGGACGTGTCTCGCGGCTTGGTGGCCGAGTACGCCTGGCTCGACCCGTTGAAGGTCGCGCAAAACTATGGCTGTGAGATTCTGGCGCTGAACTGGACCCTGTGTACGCCGGAACGCCTGCAGAAGGCGCAGCGTCAAGGGCTGCATGTGTCGGTGTGGACAGTCAACGAGCCCGCGCTGATGCGCAGACTCGCCGACTTCGGCGTTGACAGCCTG
>NZ_JBIVCD010000083.1:1281-4155 GCF_044746425.1 Pseudomonas sp. NPDC086112
GCCTGATTACAGACTTTCCCGGTTTGGCCACTGCCACGCTCGAGAATTGCTGAAATCGGTCTCCCCGGCCGGCTCAGGCCACCGGCCGGAGCCGCTCAAAAAAGCCGGTTGAGGCCATCGTACGCCGCTACCCGATAGGCTTCAGCCATGGTCGGGTAGTTGAACGTCGTGTTGACGAAGTACTTCAGGGTGTTCTGTTCGCCCGGCTGGCTCATGATCGCCTGACCGATGTGCACGATCTCCGACGCCTGATAACCGAAGCAGTGAACGCCCAGCACTTCCAGGGTATCGCGGTGGAACAGGATCTTCAGCATGCCTTGCGGTTCGCCGGCAATCTGCGCACGCGCCATGCCCTTGAAGAACGCCTTGCCCACTTCGTACGGCACCTTGGCCTGAGTCAGCTCCTGCTCGTTCTTGCCGATCGAGCTGATCTCCGGAATGGTGTAGATGCCGGTTGGCACATCGTTGACGAAGCGCCAGCTGCCATTGTCGACAATACTGCCAGCGGCCGAACGGCCCTGGTCGTGCGCAGCACTGGCCAGGCTCGGCCAACCGATCACGTCACCGGCGCCGTAAATATTCGGCACGCAGGTGCGGTAGTTTTCGTCGACTTCGATCTGGCCACGGCTGTTGACTTTCACGCCGATATTTTCCAGACCCAGCTGATCGGTGTTGCCGGTACGACCGTTGCACCAGAGCAAGGCATCGGCCTTGATCTTCTTGCCGGACTTCAGGTGCAGGATCACGCCGTTGTCCACGCCTTCGACGCGGTCGTAATCTTCGTTGTGGCGAACCGTGATGTTGTTATTGCTGAAGTGGTAACTCAGCGCCTGGGAAATTTCCGAGTCGAGGAAGCTCAGCAACTGACCGCGGTTGTCCACCAACTCGACCAGCACACCCAGACCACTGAAGATCGAGGCGTATTCGCAACCGATCACACCAGCGCCGTAAACGATGAGTTTGCGCGGGGTATGGCCGAGGCTGAGGATGGTGTCGCTATCGTAGATACGCGGGTGATGGAAATCGATGTCCGCCGGGCGATAAGGACGCGAGCCGGTGGCGATGATGATGTGCTTGGCCACCAGTTTTTCGACCACGCCGTTGGCGCAGACCACTTCAATGGTTTGCTCGTCAGCGAAGCTGCCGGTGCCGAAGAACACGTCGACACGGTTACGGGCGTAGTAACCGGTGCGCGAGGCGACTTGTTTGGAGATGACTTTTTCGGCGCTTTTCAAAACGTCCGGGAACGAGAACCAGCGCGGCTCACCAATGGCCCGGAACATCGGGTTGGTGTTGAACTGCATGATCTGCCGGACCGAGTGACGCAAGGCCTTGGACGGGATGGTGCCCAGGTGGGTGCAGTTGCCGCCGACCTGGCGACGGCTATCGACCATCGCCACCTTGCGCCCTGCTTTGGCGGCATTCATTGCCGCGCCTTCTCCGGCCGGGCCGGAACCCAACACCACCACGTCGTAGTTGTAGACAGCCATGCATACTCCTCAGAACAGGCCGCGGCGCCCTCGGCACCTGCGGCTAAATCACGCCGATCTGCGGCGTGAAGGAACAATTTGGGGCCAGTGCAGAACCCGGACACAGTCTATAGAAGCGTCAACGCCGGGCACATTAACCCTTGGTCGCGTCGTAGGCTAGTTTTGCCTGCACTACAACGCCATCAAAAACGCTTTTGATGCCGTAATCACTTGGTTTTCTCACCCACCAGGCGCTCAAAAGCCTGATTGGTGCGTGTGACGAAACCTGTATCGGCACGAATCACAAAGAATGCACCAATGTCATGGGTTTGGGCATAGTCCCAACCCCGTTCAGGACCGAGAATCAGCAACAGCGTCGATAGGCCATCGGCCATTAACGCTGAAGGATGAATCACTGTGACTGACGCCAGGGTGTGTAGGACCGGAGCTCCGGTACGGGCATCGAAGGTGTGGGAATAGCGCTGGCCACCCTGCTCGAAATAATTACGGTAGTCACCGGAGGTGGACACGCCATAGCCGTCGATGGCGATGACTTTTTGCGCGACTTGCTGATCGTCTCGGGGTTCTTCCAGGGCGATGCGCCAAGGCGAGCCATCGAGTTTTTTGCCGGCAGCCTTGAGTTCGCCAGTGACTTCAGTCAGGTAACTGTGGATACCCATTGCTTCGAGTTTCGCGGCAATCGTATCGACCGCGTAACCGGCAGCGATGCTGTTGAAGTCGAGCTCGACTGCCACGTCCTTGCACAACTGATCACCGTCGATGCGCAAGTGGCTGTGGCCGACGCGTTGCTGCACCTCGGCGAGCGCCTCGGCACTCGGCACTTTTTCCTCTCGCGCTTGCGGCCCGAACCCCCAGAGGTTGAGCAGCGGCTCCACCGTCAGGTCGAAGGAGCCATCGCTTAGCGAAGACAGTCGCTCGCCGACGCGGACCAGTTCGAGGATTGGCGCGGGCATTGTCTGACAGCGGTTAGCGGGCAAATTATTGAAGCGTTCAATGTCGGAGTCGCTGCGATAGGTCGACATTTGCTGATCGATTTCAGCGAGGATTTTTTCGACCTGGATGCGGACTTCCGCCGGAGCGGGAAGATGGGCACGGCGCACGTACTTGATCGAATAGCTGCTGCCCATGGTCGGGCCGCTGAAACTCTCCATCGAATCGCTATTGCCACAGCCGGTTAAGGCGCCTATCAGGACAACAACACTGCACCATCGCCATTTCAACAAACCCTGCCCCTCCTTGAAACCACGCCAAGACCGGCCATTATGCACCACCCCTTGTAGGAGCGCGGGGGGGGGGGGGCCGGGCGGGGGGGGGGGGGGCCCGGGGGGGGGGGGGGGCCCCCCCCCCCCCCCCCCCCCCACCACAAAAAAACCCCCCCCCCACC
>NZ_JBIVCD010000083.1:4165-4588 GCF_044746425.1 Pseudomonas sp. NPDC086112
CCTTGTTGGAGCGAGGCTTGCCCGCGAAAGCGATGTGTCAGGCAAATCGCTTTCGCGGGCAAGCCTCGCTCCTACGCGATCCCCACAAACAAAAACGCCCCAACCAAAGTCGGGGCGTTTTCATGTGCGGCTAAGGCTTAGCGCGGGAATGCTGGCGGGTTTACACCGGCCATGTCTTCCATCACGCGAACGACCTGGCAGCTGTAACCGAACTCGTTGTCGTACCAGACGTACAGAACAACGCGGTTGTCCTGAACGATGGTCGCTTCCGCGTCCACAACACCTGCGTGGCGCGAGCCAACGAAGTCGGTGGAAACCACTTCCTGCGAATTGACGTAGTCGATTTGCTTGTGCAGATCGGAGTGCAGCGCCATGTAGCGCAGGTACTCGTTCATCTCTTCACGGGTGGCGGCTTTCTCAAGG
>NZ_JBIVCD010000084.1:0-291 GCF_044746425.1 Pseudomonas sp. NPDC086112
CTCTTCGCGTTGAGTTGCGTTAATCAGCATTCTTTTCATGTAGTACCGTCGGTTTCCGGGCTGCCGGAAACGGCGTTCGGCACACACGACTTCTCACGGTCGGTGTCAGGTGCGTCAGGAGTGGTTGGCCACTCCAGTGTCTAGCGAACCCCGGCCAATTGGGCCGGTGTCGCGACGTACGCGTCCTGCTTGCTGTGGCTACTTAAGCACTCAGTCAGGAGGAGGAATCAACCGGCGGCTGTGGACGAGATGAAGCGTCTTGATAAAGCCTATTGCTACACAGTCCAGCGG
>NZ_JBIVCD010000084.1:301-4200 GCF_044746425.1 Pseudomonas sp. NPDC086112
GGTTGGCATTTACCGTGAGCTCCGAAAGGGGAGGTCACGCATCATGGCTAATTTAGGCGGTGTTTCCGAAGCGTTCGCTCGGGGTCGTTCGCAGCTGACTGCACTTTGTGAACTGGCCGTGAATATTTGCTCGGAAGGCGAGTGAAAACTCTGCTTTGCGGCATGATTCAGGCCTTATGTCACCTGCGCTCGTTACAACTGCAAACTCTGCCGTTACGTAGCGAAAGCCCCGTAGGACGGCCTCTCGTCCTCGTGAATTGCGTTGGTCAGGGCCGGTTTTTGACCGTTAGTCCGCTGTCCAGGCCACTTTTGGCGGCGTTCGCGACTATAGCAGCAATGATTAAGTGCTTCAATTCCATAAAAAATTGTTATCATCCGCGTCATGACGACTACTGCCCCTTCGACCCCAGCCGTACAACTGCTGGAGGTCTCGCCGGAATATGCCGGCCAACGTATTGATAACTTCCTTCTCGCTCGGCTCAAAGGCGTGCCCAAGACCTTGATTTACCGCATTTTGCGCAAGGGCGAAGTGCGGGTGAACAAAGGTAGGATCAAGCCCGAATACAAGCTGCAGGCGGGCGATATCGTGCGCGTGCCGCCGGTTCGCGTGCCTGAACGCGACGAACCCGTACCCTTGGCCCAAGGGCTGCTGCAGCGGCTTGAAGCCTCGATTGTCTACGAAGACAAGGCGCTGATCGTGGTCAACAAGCCTTGCGGCATTGCGGTTCATGGCGGCAGCGGCCTGACTTACGGAGTGATCGAAGCCTTTCGTCAGTTGCGTCCCGATTGCAAGGAGCTCGAACTGGTTCATCGTCTCGATCGTGATACCTCCGGCCTGCTGATGATTGCCAAAAAGCGCAGTATGTTGCGCCACTTGCACACGGCATTGCGCGGCGATGGCGTCGATAAGCGCTATATGGCGCTGGTGCGCGGCAACTGGGCGGCCTCGATCAAGCAAGTCCGGGCGTCGCTGGGCAAGAGTAATCTGCGCTCCGGCGAGCGCATGGTCGAGGTGGACGAGGAGGAGGGCAAGGAGTCTGTGACCGTGTTCAAGGTCCTGCGTCGTTTTGGTGACTTCGCTACCCTGATCGAAGCCAAGCCGATCACGGGTCGCACTCACCAGATTCGCGTCCATACTCTGCATGCGGGCCATTGCATCGCGGGTGATACCAAGTACGGCGATGAAGGTTTCAGCAAAGAGATTCGTGATCTCGGCGGCAAGCGTCTGTTTCTGCACGCCTACATGCTGACGGTGCCACTGCCTGATGGTGGTGAGCTCAAGTTGCAGGCGCCGGTCGACGAGATGTGGGCCAAAACCGTGGAGCGCTTGAGTGCACCCTACTGATTACAAGCTGCTGATTTTCGATTGGGACGGCACGCTGGCTGACTCCATTGGTCGGATTGTCGAGGCAATGCATGTCGCGTCCGAGCGGTCCGGTTTTCAGCTGCGTGATGATTTTGCCGTCAAAGGCATTATCGGTCTGGGCTTGCCGGAAGCGATTCGCACCCTGTACCCCGAGATTGGCGACACCGAGCTGATAGCATTCCGTCAGCACTATGCGGATCACTACATTGCGGCGGAGGCCGAGCCTTCCCCGCTGTTTGAGGGCGTTGTCGAGTCTCTCGAAGCGTTTCGTGTCGAGGGGTATCATCTGGCAGTAGCGACCGGCAAGGCTCGTCGTGGGCTGGATCGGGTGCTGAAGTCTCACGGTTGGGAAGATTATTTCGATATCACCCGTGCCGCTGACGAAACCGCCAGCAAGCCCCATCCGCTGATGCTTGAGCAGATTCTCGCCCATTGCGAGGTTCGTCCGGAGCAGGCGTTGATGGTCGGCGATTCGTCGTTCGACCTGCAGATGGCGCGCAACGCGGGCATGGATTCGGTGGCGGTCAGCTATGGCGCTCAATCGATCGACGCCTTGAAGCTATTTGAACCGAAACTGGCCATTGATCGTTTTTCAGAGTTGCACGCCTGGCTGAGTCAGCGGGTTTAATTGGTTTTTTTGCTGGGGTACATGGCATGACCGACGAATGGAAAGCGCCCGCCAAGGCGAGTGCGGAAACGGGTGACGAGAAAAGCTGGAAGCTGCTGGAAAAAACCCTGCTGGCTGGTGTGCAGGAACAGCGCCGGTCCCGTCGCTGGGGGATATTCTTCAAGTCGCTGACTTTTTTGTACCTGCTCGGCGCGTTGATCCTGTTATCGCCGTTGATAGGCATGGAGAAAGGCGCGAGCCTCGGCTCTGGCTACACGGCGCTGATTGATATAACGGGCATGATTGCCGACAAAGAGCCGGCCAGTGCCGATAATATCGTCGGCAGTCTGCGTGCAGCCTTCGAGGACAAGAAGGTCAAGGGCGTGATTCTGCGAATCAACAGTCCGGGCGGCAGTCCGGTGCAGTCGGGTTATGTCTACGACGAGATCCGTCGTTTGCGCGGCCTGAATCCAGATACCAAGGTTTATGCGGTGATCTCGGATCTGGGCGCTTCCGGTGCCTATTACATCGCTAGCGCGGCAGATCAGATCTACGCCGACAAGGCGAGCCTGGTGGGTTCCATTGGTGTGACGGCGGCCGGCTACGGTTTTGTCGGGACCATGGAAAAGTTGGGTGTGGAGCGTCGTACCTACACCTCTGGGGAGCACAAATCGTTCCTCGATCCGTTCCAGCCGCAGAAGCCTGCGGAAACCCAATTCTGGCAAAGCGTGCTCGATACCACTCATCAGCAGTTTATCAGTAGCGTCAAGAAGGGCCGGGGTGATCGCCTGAAGGATAAAGAGCATCCAGAGCTGTTTTCCGGTCTGGTCTGGTCCGGCGAGCAAGCGCTGTCGCTGGGCTTGATCGATGGTCTGGGTAATGCCAGTTCGGTTGCGCGCGATGTGATCGGCGAGAAAGAGCTGGTGGATTTCACTGTTGAGGAATCGCCATTCGATCGCTTCTCGAAAAAGCTTGGCGCCAGCGTGGCTGAGCATTTGGCAATGTGGATGGGCTTTCAGGGGCCGTCGTTGCGCTGATCTTCTTGCTGCATAAAAAACCGGCTTTTTGCCGGTTTTTTTACAGTCAAAAGATCGCAGCCTCGTTTCACTCGACAGCTCCTACAAGGGAATACGCATTTCAATGTAGGAGCTGTCGAGTGAAACGAGGCTGCGATCTTTTGACCTTTAAGGTATCTGCACGCCTTCGGCCAGCAACATGTCCACCAGGCGAATCAGCGGCAGGCCGATCAGGCTGGTGGCGTCAGGGCCTTCGGTGCTTTGAAACAGGCTTACCCCCAAACCTTCGGCCTTGAAGCTGCCAGCGCAGTCATAGGGCTGTTCAGCGCGCAGGTAGCGTTCGATGCGCGCTGCGTCGAGCGTGCGCATGTGTACGGTAAAAGGCACGCAGTCGACGTGGCAGTGGCCGGTCTGGCTATTGAGCAGTGCCAGGCCGGTCAGGAAGGTCACGCTGGAGCCGCTGGATGCGACGAGTTGTTCGCGGGCCTTTTCGAAGGTGTGGGGCTTGCCGATGATCCGCTCGCCGAGTACCGCGACCTGATCCGAGCCGATGATCAGGTGGGCCGGATGACTGCCTGCCAGTGCACGGGCTTTTTCTTCGGCGAGGCGCTTTACCAGTTCGATGGCTGACTCGCCCGGGAGATGACTTTCGTCGATATCCGGCGAGCTGCACGTGAACGGCAGCTGCAAACGGGCCAGCAATTGCCGGCGATAGGCCGAGCTTGAAGCGAGTAATAAAGGCAGCATGCGCATCTCCAAAGGGCAGGGGCGAATTCTAGCGCAGGCTCAAGTGACGGGCAGGGCTGAATTTCCTTTGACATGGCTGGGGGCATCCCTATAATGCTGCGCCTATGTTGAATGACCCGATTCCACCTCACGTTGACCCGCGCAAATTGGCTGACCGTGGCAC
>NZ_JBIVCD010000085.1:0-3849 GCF_044746425.1 Pseudomonas sp. NPDC086112
CAACCCGCTGGACTCGCGCTCCACCGAGTACGCGACCGACGGTGCGAAGATGATCCAGGCGCCGATCCTCCATGTGCATGGTGAGGATCCGGAAGCCGTGTTGTTCGTGACCCAACTGGCCATCGACTACCGCATGCAGTTCAAGCGTGACGTGGTAATCGATATGGTCTGCTACCGTCGTCGTGGCCACAACGAGGCCGACGAGCCTAGCGGCACCCAGCCAATCATGTACCAGCAGATCACCAAACAGCGCACCACCCGTGAGCTGTATGCCGATCGTCTGACCCAGAGCGGTGTGCTGGACGCAGAGCGTGTTCAGGCGAAAGTCGACGAATACCGCAATGCGCTGGACAACGGTCTGCATGTTGTAAAAAGCCTGGTCAAAGAGCCGAACAAAGAGTTGTTCGTGGACTGGCGTCCGTATCTGGGCCATGCCTGGACCGCGCGTCACGACACTCGTTTCGATCTGAAAACCTTGCAGGAACTGTCCGCCAAGCTGCTGGAAATTCCGGAAGGCTTCGTGGTTCAGCGCCAGGTCTCGAAAATCTACGAAGACCGTCAGAAAATGCAAGCCGGCGGCCTGCCGATCAACTGGGGTTACGCCGAAACCATGGCGTACGCGACCCTGGCGTTCGAAGGTCACCCGATTCGCATGACGGGTCAGGACATCGGTCGCGGTACGTTCTCGCACCGTCACGCTGTCTTGCACAACCAGAAAGACGCGGGTACCTACGTCCCGCTGCAAAACCTGTACAAGGGCCAGCCACGTTTCGACCTGTACGATTCGTTCCTGTCCGAAGAAGCCGTGCTGGCGTTCGAATACGGTTACTCGACCACCACGCCTGAGGCGTTGGTGATCTGGGAAGCACAGTTCGGCGACTTCGCCAACGGTGCCCAAGTGGTTATCGACCAGTTCATCACCAGTGGCGAGCACAAGTGGGGCCGTCTCTGCGGTCTGACCATGCTGCTGCCGCACGGGTATGAAGGTCAGGGTCCGGAGCACTCTTCGGCCCGCCTGGAGCGTTACCTGCAACTGTGCGCCGAGCACAACGTTCAGGTTGCCGTCCCGACCACCCCGGCTCAGATCTACCACTTGCTGCGTCGTCAGGTGATTCGCCCGCTGCGCAAGCCGTTGATCGTCCTGACTCCGAAGTCGCTGCTGCGTCACAAACTGGCCATCTCGACCCTGGAAGATCTGGCCGAAGGTTCGTTCCAGACCGTTATCCCGGAAATCGATGCCCTGGACCCGAAAAAGGTCGAGCGCGTTGTTCTGTGTAGCGGCAAGGTCTACTACGACCTGCTGGAAAAACGCCGTGCCGAAGGTCGTGATGACATCGCCATCGTGCGTATCGAGCAGCTGTACCCATTCCCTGAGGACGACCTGAAAGAAGTCCTGGCTCCTTACACCAACGCCAAGCATGCCGTTTGGTGTCAGGAAGAGCCGATGAACCAGGGTGCCTGGTACTGCAGCCAACACCACTTGCGTCGTAGCATCAGTACGCTCAACAAGTCTCTCGTACTCGAGTACGCGGGCCGTGAGGCTTCTGCTGCACCTGCTTGTGGTTATGCATCGATGCACGCTGAGCAGCAGGAACAACTGCTGCAAGACGCCTTTACTGTTTAACGCCTTCGCGCACCTGAAACCGAATTTAAGGACCCACAGATAATGGCTATCGAAATCAAAGCCCCCACTTTCACGGACTCGGTTGCCGATGGCACCGTTGCCACCTGGCACAAAAAACCGGGCGACGCCGTCAAGCGTGACGAACTGATCGTCGACATCGAAACTGACAAAGTCGTACTGGAAGTGTTGGCCACCGCTGATGGCGTGCTGGGCGCTATCGTCAAGAACGAAGGCGACACCGTTCTGTCCGACGAAGTTCTGGGCTCCATCGGTGAGGGCAGTGCTGCCGCCGCTGCTCCTGCCGCCGCTGCTGCACCTGCCGCTGCCGCTGCTCCTGCCGAAGCGGGCGAAGACGATCCTGTTGCTGCACCGGCTGCTCGCAAGCTGGCTGAAGAAAACGGCATCAACATCGCTTCCGTTGCCGGTACTGGCAAAGGCGGTCGTGTGACCAAGGAAGACGTTGTTGCCGCTGTAGCTGCCAAGAAAGCCGCTCCGGCTGCCGCGCCTGCCAAGGCTGCTGCGCCTGCCGCTGCTGCTCCAGTGTTCGCTGCCGGCGATCGCATCGAGAAGCGCGTACCGATGACCCGCGTGCGGGCCACCGTTGCCAAGCGTCTGGTTGAAGCTCAATCGAACATGGCAATGCTGACCACTTTCAACGAAGTCGACATGACCGAAGTCATGGCCCTGCGTTCGAAGTACAAGGATCTGTTCGAGAAGTCCCACAACGGCGTGCGCCTGGGCTTCATGTCGTTCTTCGTCAAGGCTGCCACCGAAGCGCTGAAACGCTTCCCGGCTGTCAACGCGTCGATCGACGGTGCTGACATCGTTTACCACGGCTACGCCGACGTCGGTGTTGCTGTTTCCAGCGACCGCGGCCTGGTTGTACCGGTTCTGCGTAACGCCGAACTGATGAGCCTGGCTGAAATCGAAGGCGGCATCGCCACCTTCGGCAAGAAGGCTCGTGACGGCAAGCTGTCGATGGACGAAATGACCGGTGGTACGTTCACCATCACCAACGGTGGTACCTTCGGTTCGATGATGTCGACTCCGATCGTCAACCCGCCACAAGCGGCCATCCTGGGCATGCACAACATTCTGCAGCGTCCTATGGCGATCAACGGCCAAGTCGTTATCCGTCCGATGATGTACCTGGCTCTGTCCTACGATCACCGTTTGATCGACGGCAAAGAAGCTGTGACCTTCCTGGTTACCATCAAGAACCTGCTGGAAGACCCGGCTCGTTTGCTGCTGGATATCTGATTTCGTTGCACGGGCCGTTCAGCGATGGACGGCCCTTCTGTAATGACCAGCTTCGTCCCACGACGGTCCCCAAAAGGGGCCGTCCGGTTTGATTCGAGAAGGAATGACACATGACTCAGAAATTCGACGTGGTAGTGATTGGCGCGGGCCCTGGCGGCTACGTGGCTGCCATTAAAGCAGCGCAATTGGGCCTCTCCACTGCCTGCATCGAGAAATACACCGACAAGGAAGGCAAACTGGCCCTCGGCGGTACTTGCCTGAACGTCGGCTGCATTCCATCCAAGGCGCTGCTGGACAGCTCCTGGAAGTTCCACGAAGCCCAAGACGGCTTCGCGATCCACGGTATCAACCACGCTGGCGTGACCATGGACGTGCCAGCAATGGTCGGCCGTAAAGCCAACATCGTCAAAGGCCTGACCTCGGGTGTTGCCACCCTGTTCAAGGCAAACGGTGTGACCTCGATCCAGGGCCACGGCAAACTGCTGGCCGGCAAGAAAGTCGAAGTCACCAAGCCTGACGGTTCGGTAGAAATCATTGAAGCCGAGAACGTGATTCTGGCTCCAGGTTCGCGTCCGATCGACATTCCACCGGCTCCGGTCGACCAGAATGTGATCGTCGATTCGACTGGCGCGCTGGAATTCCAATCGGTTCCAAAACGTCTGGGCGTGATTGGCGCTGGCGTGATCGGTCTGGAACTGGGTTCGGTCTGGTCCCGTCTGGGCGCAGAAGTGACTGTTCTCGAAGCGCTGGACACCTTCCTGATGGCCGCTGACGCTGCCGTTTCCAAGGAAGCGCTGAAAACCCTGACCAAACAAGGTCTGGACATCAAGCTGGGTGCTCGCGTTACCGGTTCCAAAGTGAACGGCGACGAAGTCGTTGTGAACTACACCGATGCCAACGGCGAACAGAACATCACTTTCTACAAGCTGATCGGAGCCGTTGGTCGCCGTCCGGTGACCACTGAT
>NZ_JBIVCD010000086.1:0-2632 GCF_044746425.1 Pseudomonas sp. NPDC086112
CGAGATTTTTACGAGAAGACAACTTCTGAGCGTAAGCGTAAAGCAGCAGCCGCTTATAAGCGTCACGCCAAGAAAGTTCAGCGCGAACAGCGCCGCGCCGTTCGTCTGTACTAATACACAGACGATCGTAGCAAGCTTCTGCCAAGCCCGGCCCCAAGCCGGGCTAATGGCATTTGCGGACAACGCTTGATGCTTCACCGTCAAAGCCGCAGACGCGACCGAGACAAATCTGCTTCACAGCGTCAGACCTGGCTCTTTTGCCAGCGGTGCACGTCTTTTCTGACGAGCCTTCCAAGGCTACTGACGAGCACACCCACTGATTCCTCTCACGACGATCAGCCCAAGGCACCTTCTTGCGTGCCCGCTTATGAGCTATCCGAGGCCAATGACTGGCCGTCGCCGGATTCAGCGAAACACTTTCAAATAGTCGAATACTGATTGGTATTAACGTCAGTGGATTTTCGGCAGATACACTTCCCGACAGCGATACGCAGACGACACAGGTCGAGCCGCACACCCTGCGTGCCTCGAACAACGACCCGCGTTTGGCCGCCCTTCGTTTTGGGTCCATTTCAGCGCAGATGACGAGAACGCCATGGCCGGGCTAATTCCCCAGAGCTTCATTGACGACCTTCTGAACCGCACCGACATCGTCGACGTGGTCAGCTCGCGCCTGCAAATGAAAAAAGCCGGCAAGAACTACACTGCCTGCTGCCCGTTCCACAAAGAGAAAACCCCCTCCTTCAGCGTCAGCCCCGACAAACAGTTCTACTACTGTTTCGGCTGCGGCGCTGGCGGTAACGCCCTCGGCTTCATGATGGACCATGACAATCTGGATTTTGTCCAGGCTGTCGAAGAACTGGCCAAAGCCGCCGGCATGGAAATTCCCCGCGAAGAAAGCGGTCGGGCGCACAAACCTCGCCAGCCTACTGATTCGCCGCTGTATCCGCTGCTCACTGCCGCCGCCGACTTTTATCGTCAAGCCCTGAAAAGCCATCCGTCGCGCAAAGCCGCCGTGGATTATTTGAAGGGTCGTGGACTAACGGGTGAAATCGCCCGGGACTTCGGCCTCGGTTTTGCCCCGCCTGGCTGGGACAATCTGTACAAGCACTTGAGCAGCGATACCCTGCAGCAAAAAGCCATGATCGATGCCGGCCTGTTGATCGAGAACGCCGAAACCGGCAAGCGCTATGACCGCTTCCGCGATCGCGTGATGTTCCCGATCCGCGACAGTCGCGGGCGCATCATTGCCTTTGGCGGCCGGGTACTGGGCGACGACAAGCCGAAATACCTGAATTCACCTGAAACTCCGGTTTTCCATAAGGGCCAGGAACTCTACGGCCTTTATGAAGCACGCAAAAACAATCGCAACCTCGACGAAATCATCGTCGTCGAAGGCTACATGGACGTCATCGCCCTCGCCCAGCAAGGCCTGCGCAATGCCGTCGCAACACTGGGTACCGCCACCAGCGAAGAACACATGAAGCGCCTGTTTCGCGTCGTGCCCAGCGTGCTGTTCTGCTTTGATGGTGACCAAGCGGGCCGAAATGCCGCCTGGCGGGCACTGGAGGCAACCCTGCCATGCCTGCAAGATGGCCGTCGGGCGCGCTTTCTGTTCCTGCCTGAAGGCGAAGATCCGGATACCCTGGTCCGCTCCGAGGGCACTGACGCCTTCCGCGCACGGATCAATCAGCACGCCCAGCCGTTGGCCGATTACTTTTTTCAACAGCTGACCGAGGAATCGGACCCGCGCTCCCTCGAAGGCAAGGCCCATATGGCCACCCTCGCCGCGCCGCTGATCGACAAAGTCCCGGGCGCCAACCTGCGCATCTTGATGCGCCAGCGCCTGAGCGAAATTACCGGGCTTAGTGGTGAAGCCGTGAGCCAACTGGTGCAAAGCACGCCTCAGCATCAGGAAGCGCCACCCGCTTACGATCCAGGCATCGATTACGACGCCATGCCGGATTACAGCGACTACCATCAGCCGCAGGCACAAGAGATGTACGCGCCGCAGCAGGAGTGGACGCCGAAGAAGCCTGGTGCAGGTGGAAAGAAATGGGACAAGAAGCCGTGGGACAAGAATGGCAAACGGGGTGGTGATCGCGATCAACCGCGCGCGCCACGGATTCCGGCCGCTGTAGAGCCGCCTACCCTGGCCGCCTTGCGCACATTGCTGCATCACCCGCAACTGGCTGAGAAAGTCGAGGATGCCGGGCACTTCGCTGCCGAGGACCATACCAACACACAACTGTTGGTCGCCCTGCTCGAAGCCGTACAGAAGAATCCCAAGCTAAACTCATTTCAACTGATTGCGCGCTGGCACGGCACCGAACAAGGCCGACTGCTCAAAGCGCTGGCAGAAAAGGAATGGCTGATTGATGGAGATAACCTTGAACAACAGTTTTTCGACACCATTACTAGCTTGTCAGCCCGCCAACGCGAGCGAAACCTGGAACAACTTCTTCGAAAAGCACGTCAAAGTGAATTGAGCACCGAAGAGAAAAATCAACTGCGCGACCTTTTAAGTCGCAATGTTTCCGCATCAAGCCCGACCTCAACTGGCGCGTGAGGTCATAGCTCAGGTATAATCCTCGGCTTGTTTTTTTCCCGCAAAGACCTTCAGAGGATAGGG
>NZ_JBIVCD010000086.1:2642-3840 GCF_044746425.1 Pseudomonas sp. NPDC086112
GGAAAAGCGCCACAGCAGTCTCGAATCAAAGAGTAGCTCACACTTGGTCGTGAGCAGGGCTACCTGACTTACGCGGAGGTCAACGCCCACCTGCCGGAGGATATTTCAGATCCGGAACAGGTGGAAGACATCATCCGCATGATTAATGACATGGGGATCAACGTATTCGAGGTTGCGCCAGATAAGGATTCCCTTATGCTGGCCGACGCCGATACCGACGAAGCCGCGGCCGAAGAGGCAGCAGCAGCGTTGGCAGCGGTCGAGACCGACATTGGTCGCACCACCGACCCAGTGCGCATGTACATGCGTGAAATGGGTACGGTAGAGCTCCTCACACGTGAAGGCGAAATCGAAATCGCCAAGCGTATTGAAGAGGGCATCCGCGAAGTGATGGGCGCAATCGCGCACTTCCCTGGCACGGTTGACCATATTCTCTCCGAGTACACTCGCGTCACCACCGAAGGTGGCCGCCTGTCCGACGTCCTGAGTGGTTATATCGACCCGGACGACGGCATTGCGCCGCCTGCAGCCGAAGTGCCGCCGCCTGTCGACCCGAAAGCCGTGAAAGCGGACGACGACACCGACGACGATGACGCCGAAGCGAGCGATGACGAAGAAGAAGCCGAAAGCGGTCCGGATCCGGTCATCGCCGCACAGCGCTTTGGCGCTGTCGCCGATCAGATGGAAATCACCCGCAAGGCCCTGAAAAAGCACGGTCGTGGCAATAAGCTGGCAATTGCCGAGCTGGTAGTCCTGGCTGAGCTGTTCATGCCGATCAAACTGGTTCCGAAGCAATTCGAAGGCCTGGTCGAGCGTGTTCGCAGTGCCCTGGATCGTCTGCGTCAGCAAGAGCGCGCGATCATGCAACTTTGCGTACGTGATGCCCGCATGCCGCGTGCCGACTTCCTGCGCCAGTTCCCGGGCAACGAAGTCGACGAAAGCTGGACCGACGCACTGGCCAAAGGCAAAAGCAAATACGCTGAAGCCATTGGTCGCCTGCAACCGGACATCATTCGTTGCCAGCAGAAGCTGACCGCGCTGCAAACCGAAACAGGTTTGACGATCGCCGAGATCAAGGACATCAACCGTCGCATGTCGATCGGTGAGGCCAAGGCCCGCCGCGCGAAGAAAGAGAGGGTGGAGGCGTAGGTGCGGGGGGTGAGCTCCCGCGGCCCGATGGCCGCCGCCGGGGGGGGGC
>NZ_JBIVCD010000087.1:0-3624 GCF_044746425.1 Pseudomonas sp. NPDC086112
CACGTTCAAGTGCTTAGGACCGGTAGCGTCTGCAGTGATGTACGGCAGGTTCACGTCGGTCGACTGGCTCGAGGACAGTTCGATTTTGGCTTTCTCAGCGGCTTCTTTCAGGCGCTGCATGGCCAGCGGGTCACCCTTGAGGTTCATGCCGCTTTCTTTCTTGAACTCGTCAACGAGGTAGTCGATCAGACGAATGTCAAAGTCTTCACCACCCAGGAAAGTGTCACCGTTGGTGGCCAACACTTCGAACTGGTGCTCGCCATCAACTTCAGCGATTTCGATCACGGAAACGTCGAAAGTACCGCCGCCCAAGTCGTAAACGATCACGGTGTGATCGCCTTTGGCCTTGTCCATACCGTAGGCCAGTGCGGCTGCGGTTGGTTCGTTGATGATACGTTTAACGTCCAGACCCGCGATGCGGCCGGCGTCTTTGGTGGCTTGACGCTGGCTGTCGTTGAAGTAGGCCGGAACGGTGATCACCGCTTCGGTCACTGGCTCGCCGAGGTAGTCTTCGGCGGTTTTCTTCATTTTCTTCAGAATTTCAGCCGAAATTTGTGGCGGCGCCATTTTCTGGCCGTTCACTTCAACCCAGGCGTCGTTGTTGTCAGCCTTGACGATCTTGTAAGGGACCATCTGGATGTCTTTCTGTACGACTTCTTCGTCAAAACGACGACCGATCAGACGCTTCACCGCGTACAGGGTGTTATGCGGATTGGTCACCGCCTGACGCTTGGCCGACTGGCCAACCAGGATTTCACCGTCGTTGGCATAAGCGATGATCGACGGCGTGGTACGCGCGCCTTCAGCGTTTTCAATAACTTTGGCTTTGCCGTTTTCCAACACGGAGACGCAGGAGTTGGTAGTCCCCAGGTCGATACCGATAATTTTGCCCATGTTCACTCTCCCGAAACTTTGGATTTGGATGCCGCAGTAGTGGTGGCTGACTGCGGTAGCACTTAAACGCTTGACTTCTAAATGGGGGCCTTGCGGCTAATTTCAAGCCTGCTCGTCAATCGAAGGCGAAACCGGTGCAGGTGCCTTGCTGACCACGACCATGGCCGGGCGCAGCAGGCGACCGTGAAGCTGGTAGCCCTTCTGAAACACCTTGAGCACGCTGTTTGGCTCGACGTCGGCGCTTTCCTGCATGGCCATTGCCTGGTGATGCGAGGCGTTGAAGGGTTCGCCTTCAGGATCGATCGCTTCCAGGTGATAACGTTTCAGGGTGTCCTGGAACATTTTCAGGGTCAGTTCGATCCCTTCGCGCATCGGACGAATGTTTTCGTCGTCAGGGTTGGACAGCTCCAGGCCGCGCTCCAGGCTGTCGATGATCGGCAGCAGGTCGCCAGCGAACTTTTCCAAGGCGAATTTGTGAGCCTTTTCAACGTCCTGCTCGGCACGGCGGCGGACGTTCTGCAGATCGGCGGCTACACGCAAAGCCTGATCCTGCGCACCAGCCAATTGCTCTTCGAGCACTTGTACACGAGCCGCCAGGTCTTCACCCGAAGCCTCGGGGCCCTGGTTGGCGTCTAGATTTTGCGTATCCACTGTCTGTTCGTCAGCCATAGATTTCTCCTTCCAATATCGTCCGCGAGCTCAACTCGCGCTTCTGCCCCGGTATATGGGGCCGCAAAATTCAGCTTCAAGGGCTATTTGATGATTACCCCTACAAAAAACAGCTGCATTGTCATTCCTCATTGCGCTAAGGATTTTCGCAAATCAAGCAAATCGACCTAAGAGAGGGCATTGTCAGCCCGAAACAAAACACTGTATAAATAACCAGACCTAAAGCCTGGGAGCGGCCTTTATGCTGGTGCACCTGTCCGTACATAACTACGCCATCGTTGAACATCTCGATCTCGAACTCGATCGCGGGATGAGCGTGATCACAGGGGAAACCGGCGCCGGCAAGTCGATCATGCTCGACGCCCTGGGCCTGACCCTGGGCGATCGCGCCGACAGCGGCGTGGTCCGCCCGGGCGCCGACAAGGCCGATATCCTGGCCACCTTCGACCTGATCGACATCCCGGAAGCCAGCGCCTGGCTGGCCGAGCGCGACCTCGAGAACGACGGCCCGTGCATTCTGCGTCGAGTGATCACCGCTGAAGGGCGATCCCGCGGCTATATCAACGGCACCCCCTGCCCTCTCGGTGACTTGAAGGCCCTAGGCGAGTTGCTGATCGATATCCACAGCCAGCACGAACACCAATCCCTGCTCAAAACCGATACCCATCGCCGCCTGCTCGACGAATACGCCGGTGCCACAGACCTCGCCCGCCAGGTGCAACTGGCTGCCCAACGCTGGCGCCAGACCCGCCAGGAACTGGAACGCCTTTCCAACTCCGGCGACGAACAGCGCGCCCGCCATCAGTTGCTCAGCTACCAACTTGAAGAACTGGAAAACCTCGGCCTCGGCGAAACCGAGCTGGAGCAGCTGGAACAGGAACACAAGAACCTGACCAACGCCGAAACCCTGCTGGGCATTTGCCGGCAAGTGGTCGAACAATGCAGCGAAAGTGATTCCGGCAACGTACTGAACGCGCTCACCGCCAGCCTTAATCGCCTATCGAGCGTGAACAATTCGATCGGCGCCTTGGGCGAAGCCAGCAGCCTGCTGACCAGCGCGCAGATTCAGGTTGAAGAAGCCGTGGGCGAGCTCAACCGTTTCCTCGACAATTTCGACGCCGACCCGGCCCGCCTTCAATACCTGGAAGAACGCCTCGATGCCATCTACACCCTGGCGCGCAAACACCGCATCCAGCCGACCGAGGTCGCCGAGATGCAGCAGAAGCTACTCGATGAAATCGAAACCCTGAATGCCAACGACGAATCCATCGAACGACTGAGCGATGAGCTGGCCTCCTACGCCCGCCATTACCAGGAGAAGGCCCGTGAGCTGAGCGATCTGCGACATCAAGCCTCAAGCAGCCTGGCCAGCGCCGTGGAACAGGAAATCCAGCGTTTGGGCATGCCCGGCGGCCGCTTCACCATCGAACTGCGCCCCAACAGCAGCGACGAACTGCTGCCCAATGGGCTCGAACAAGTAGAACTGCTGGTGAGCGCGAACCCGGGGCAACCGTTGAAAGCCCTGGCAAAAGTGGCGTCGGGTGGCGAACTGTCGCGTATCAGCCTGGCGATTCAGGTGATCACCGCACAGACCTCCCGCGTACCCACCCTGGTTTTCGATGAAGTGGATGTGGGTATCGGCGGCCCCACTGCCGAAATCGTGGGTCAATTGCTGCGACGCCTCGGGGAGCGTGGGCAGGTTCTGACCGTGACTCACTTGCCGCAAGTGGCGGCGCAGGGGCATCAACATCTATTTGTACACAAGGTCCGCGGTGAAGACGCCACGCATACAGCCGTCTCCAAACTGAGCAAGACCGATCGCGTCGAAGAAGTGGCACGAATGCTCGGGGGCATCGATCTCACCAAGGAATCACTGGCTCACGCGAAAAAAATGGTCGTTACCGCGAAAATTTAAGAACTGCAGAAAGCACGAAGGCGACCCTGGGGTCGCCTTCGTTCGTTTCGCGAACCTGAAGTTCGCGCGACATGCTTACTTTTTCTTGCGCACGTACAGTACAAGATTGTGATCAACCATCTCGAAGCCATACTTGTCGACGATTG
>NZ_JBIVCD010000088.1:0-3527 GCF_044746425.1 Pseudomonas sp. NPDC086112
TTCTTTGTAGTACACCAGGTCCTGACGTTTGAACTCTTCCATTTAGAAATGAGGTGTCAGCTGGATCGCGGTGGTCGGGCAGGCTTCCTCGCAGAGGCCGCAGAAAATGCAGCGCGAGAAGTTGATGCGGAAGAAGTCCGGGTACCAGCGACCGTCTTCGGTTTCAGCTTTCTGCAGCGAGATGCAACCGACCGGGCACGCCACGGCGCACAGGTTGCAGGCTACACAACGTTCTTCGCCGTCGGGGTCGCGGGTCAGCACGATACGGCCACGGAAGCGCGGCGGCAGGTACACCGCCTCTTCCGGGTATTGCAGCGTGTCGCGCTTGCGGAAGGCGTGGCCGAAGATCATCACCAGGCTGCGAAGCTGGGTGAAGAAGCCATGCACGATGTCAAAAATGTACTTCATGATTCTCTATCCTCACTGAGCCGCGACGGCGGGCGTGTTGAGCAACACGACCGCAGCGGTCACCAGCATGTTGACGAGGGTCAGCGGCAGGCAGAACTTCCAGCTGAAATCCATCACTTGGTCATACCGTGGGCGCGGAATCGAGGCGCGCAGCAGGATGAAGAACATGATGAAGAACGCGGTTTTCAGTGCGAACCAGATGAACGGGATCTGCGGCAGAATGCCGAACGGACCGTGCCAGCCACCGAAGAACAACGTCACCAGCAGCGCCGAAATCAGCACGATGCCGATGTACTCACCGACGAAGAACATGCCCCATTTCATGCCGGCGTATTCAATGTGGTAACCGTCGGCCAGTTCCTGTTCCGCTTCCGGCTGGTCGAACGGGTGACGGTGAGTCACGGCGACGCCAGCGATGAAGAAAGTCAGGAAACCGAAGATCTGCGGAATGACGAACCACAGGTTCTGCGCCTGGTATTCAACGATGTCGCGCATGTTGAACGAGCCGACCTGGATCACGATGCCCATCAGCGACAGGCCCATGAACACTTCGTACGACACGGTTTGTGCCGAGGCCCGCAAGCTGCCCAACAGGGCGAACTTGTTGTTACTCGACCAGCCGGCGAACAGCACCGCGTAGACCGACAGACCGGCCATGGCGAAGAAGAACAGGATGCCGATGTTGATATCCGCCACGCCCCAGGTCGGGGTGATCGGGATGATCGCGAAGGCAATCAGCAAGGCGCTCATGGCCACGACCGGCGCCAACGTGAAGATCACTTTGTCGGCGAACGGCGGGGTCCAGTCTTCCTTGAAGAACATCTTGATCATGTCGGCGGCGATCTGGAACGCGCCGAACGGGCCGACGCGGTTCGGACCGTAACGGTCCTGCCAGAGGGCGAGCAGACGACGCTCGACCCAGCTCAGCAGCGCGCCGCACACCACCACGGCGAGCAGAATCACGATGGCCTTGAGGACCGCGATGATTACGTCGATCACTTCAGGAGTGAACCAGGTCATAGCGCTGCCTCCTGCAGACCGTCAACGGATTTGCCGAAGATCGCTGGCGGAATACCGGCGATACCGGCCGGCAAGGCGACCAGACCGGCGCCCAGCTCTTCGTTGATACGCAGCGGCAGACGCAGGGTCTGGCCAGCCACGTTCAGGCTCAGCAGGGCACCGTCATTGACGCCCAGACGATCGGCTTCGGACTTGGCCAGCGACAGGTAAGGGGCTGGAATGCGTTCCTGGACCGGAGCGGCTTTGGAAGAGTTCTCTTCGCTGCCGAACAGGTGGAAGAACGGCACGACCTGCCAGGTGCCCGGAGCCGGGTTGAACGCGCGCGGAACACTGGCGAACCAGTTCAGCGAATCACCGGTGCTTTCGATCAGGCGAGTGCCCGGGTCGCCAGCGCGGATGTGACCACCGACTTCGTCCTGGAACTTGTTCCAGGCTTGCGGCGAGTTCCAGCCCGGAGACCAGGCGAATGGTACTTGCTGACGCGGTTCGACCGAGCCCGAGTAACCTTCCATGGAGAACGAGAACGCGGTGTCGTTGTCCTGGGAAGTACGCGGTTCGTGCACGCTGATGTCGGCGCGCATGGCAGTCCGGCCGCTGTAACGCAGCGGTTCGCGAGCCAGTTTCAGGCCTTTGATGCGGAACGCGGCGGACGGTGCGGCATCGACGATGCGCGCCAGTTGCGGTTTGCTCGCAGCAACGGCAGCGGTGACGTGATCCAGTTGGGTCCAGTCGATCGGCTGGTTCAGCAGGGTCGAACGCAGGGCATGCAGCCAGCGCCAGCCTTCGTGAACCAGAATGCTTGCGTCGAGGTAAGTCGGGTCGAAGACCTGGAAGAAACGCTGGGCGCGGCCTTCCTGGCTGACCAGCGTACCGTCGCCTTCAGCGAAGCTGGCAGCTGGCAGCACCAGGTGCGCGCGATCGCTGGTGGCGGTCTTCTGATGGTCCGCCACGATTACCACTTTCGCGGCATTCAGGGCAGCATCGACCTTAGCTTTGTCGGTACGGGTGTACAGATCGTTTTCCAGCACGACGATGGCGTCCGCCTTACCGTCGATCACCGCTTGCAGGGCTGCGTCGACCGAGTCACCACCGAGCATGGCCAGGCCGAGGCTGTTGGCCTCTGGCACGATCAGGCTGATGGAACCGTTCTTCTCGCGCAGCTTCAGGGCCTTGGCGATGTTCGCTGCAGCTTCGATCAGCGCCTTGGAACCCAGCGAGGTACCGGCAATGATCAACGGACGCTTGGCAGCGAGCAGGGCGTTGGCGATGCGCTGAGCCAGTTCAAGGGCTTCAGCGTCCAGGCCTTCAACGGCCGGCGCGCTGGCATCGAGGGCGTGAGCCACGGCGAAACCGATGCGGGCCAGGTCGTCTGGAGCGGCGTGAACGCATTCTTCAGCCACGTCGTCGAGCTTGGTTTCAGCCAGACTGGCGATGAATAGCGGGTTCAGCGCGTGCTGACCGATGTTCTTCACTGCGGCATCGAGCCATGGCTGAACGCGCATGGCGTCGGCCATGTCTTCGGCCTTGCCCTTGACCGATTGACGCAGGGCCAGGGCCATGCGCGCAGCAGTCTGGGTCAGGTCTTCGCCGAGGACGAAAATCGCATCGTGATCTTCGATGTCGCGCATGTTCGGGATCGGCAGCGGGCTGTCTTTGAGCACCTGCACAACCAGGCGAATGCGCTCAAGTTCAGCGGCTTCGATGCCGGAGTAGAAGTGCTCGGCGCCGACCAGTTCAAGCAACGCGTAGTTGCTTTCGAGGCTGGCGCGTGGCGAACCGATACCGACGATGTTGCGACCGCGCAGCAGGTCAGCGGCTTTATCCAGTGCTTCGTCCAGGCCCAGCTTGGCGCCGTTGGCCAGCAGTGGCTGACGCGGGCGGTCTTCGCGGTTGACGTAGCCATAGCCGAAACGGCCACGGTCGCACAGGAAGTACTGGTTCACCGAACCGTTGAAACGGTTTTCGATGCGACGCAGTTCGCCGTAACGCTCGCCCGGGGAAATGTTGCAACCGCTGGAGCAGCCATGGCAGAGGCTCGGCGAGAACTGCATGTCCCACTTGCGGTTGTAGCGCTCGGAGTGAGTCTTGTCGGTGAACAC
>NZ_JBIVCD010000089.1:0-3305 GCF_044746425.1 Pseudomonas sp. NPDC086112
TCAAGCACTAGAGGCTGTGCAAAGCGCTGAAGATATCAATGCCCTGGAGCAAATCCGGGTTCACTACCTTGGCAAAAAAGGCGAATTGACTCAGGTGATGAAGACCCTGGGGAATTTACCGGCAGAAGAGCGCCCGCAAGTCGGCGCGCTGATCAACGTTGCCAAGGAGCGTGTCACAGAGGTTCTCAATGCCCGCAAGGCACTGTTTGAAGAGGCCGACCTGGCCGCCAAACTGTCCGCCGAGTCCATTGACGTGACCCTGCCTGGCCGTGGCCAGACCTCCGGTGGTCTGCATCCGGTTACTCGCACTCTGGAACGTATCGAACAATTCTTCACCCACATCGGCTATGGCATCGCTGAAGGCCCTGAGGTCGAAGACGATTACCACAACTTTGAAGCGCTCAACATCCCAGGCCATCACCCGGCCCGGTCGATGCATGACACCTTCTATTTCAATGCCAACATGTTGCTGCGCACCCATACCTCTCCGGTACAGGTCCGCACCATGGAATCGAAACAGCCGCCGATCCGCATCGTCTGCCCAGGCCGTGTGTACCGTAGCGACTCCGATATCACTCACTCCCCGATGTTCCACCAGGTCGAAGGCCTGCTGGTCGATCGCGATATCAACTTCGCCGACCTGAAAGGCACCATCGAAGAGTTCCTGCGCGTGTTCTTCGAAAAAGAACTGGCCGTGCGTTTCCGTCCTTCGTACTTCCCGTTCACCGAGCCTTCCGCCGAAGTCGACATGGAATGCGTGATGTGCAGCGGTAAAGGTTGCCGTGTCTGCAAGCAGACTGGCTGGCTGGAAGTCATGGGCTGCGGCATGGTTCACCCGAACGTGCTGCGCATGTCCGGGATCGACCCGGAAGAGTTTTCGGGCTTTGCCTTCGGCATGGGCGTTGAGCGTCTGGCCATGCTGCGTTACGGCGTGAACGACTTTAGTATGTTCTTCGACAACGACTTGCGGTTCCTCGCGCAATTTCGCTATTCGTAACGAATTCTTAGGAGAGCAGGATGAAATTCAGTGAACAATGGCTGCGTGGCTGGGTTAGCCCGCAGGTAAGTCGCGACGAGCTGGTTGCCCGTCTGTCGATGGCCGGTCTTGAGGTCGATAGCGTTACGCCGGCCGCCGGCGTATTCAGTGGCGTGATCGTGGGCGAGGTGCTGAGCACTGAGCAGCACCCGGACGCCGACAAGTTGCGCGTTTGCCAGGTCAGCAATGGCTCGGAGACTTTCCAGGTCGTGTGCGGTGCGCCAAACGTGCGCCCGGGCCTGAAGATCCCGTTCGCCATGATCGGTGCCGAACTGCCGGGCGACTTCAAAATCAAGAAAGCCAAGCTGCGTGGCGTTGAATCCAACGGCATGCTGTGCTCCCAGGCCGAGCTGCAAATCGGCGAAGGCAACGATGGCCTGATGGAATTGCCGGCCGATGCGCCGGTCGGTCAGGACATTCGTGAGTACCTGAGCCTTGACGACGCCAGCATCGAGGTTGATCTGACCCCGAACCGCGGTGATTGCCTGTCGCTGGCCGGTCTGGCCCGCGAAGTCGGTGCGCTTTATGCTGCCCAGGTCGTGCGCCCGGCGATTGCCAGCGTTCCCGCTGTGCACGACGAAGTGCGTTCAGTTGAAGTCCTCGCGCCAGCCGCGTGCCCGCGTTACCTGGGGCGCGTGATCCGTAACGTCGACCTGTCCAAGCCTACGCCGCTGTGGATGGTCGAGCGCCTGCGTCGCGCCGATGTGCGCAGCATCGACGCCGCCGTCGACATCACTAACTATGTGATGCTGGAACTGGGTCAACCGCTGCACGCGTTCGATCTCGCCGAAATCAATGGCGGCATCCGCGTACGCATGGCCGAAGAAGGCGAGAAGCTGGTTCTGCTTGATGGTCAGGAAGTCAGCCTGCGTAGCGATACGCTGGTGATTGCAGACCACACCCGTGCCTTGGCTATCGCCGGCGTCATGGGGGGCGAGCACAGCGGCGTCAACACCGCGACCACTCGCGATATTTTCCTCGAAAGCGCGTTCTTCGACCAGATTGCTGTCGCTGGCAAGGCTCGTTCCTATGGCCTGCACACCGATGCCTCACACCGTTACGAGCGTGGCGTGGATTGGCAGCTTGCCCGTGAAGCCATGGAGCGTGCCACTGGCCTGCTGCTGGACATCACCGGGGGCGAAGCTGGTCCGATCATCGAAACCGTCAGTGAGCAGCACCTGCCGTCGATCGCGCCGATCACCCTGCGTGCCCAGCGCATCACCCAGATGCTGGGCATGGAGATGGATTCGGCCGAAGTCGAGCGTCTGCTCAGCGCTTTGGGCCTGATCATTTCTGCCGATGGGGCAGGGCAGTGGCGCGTTGAAGTGCCAAGCTTCCGTTTCGATATCAGCCTGGAAGTCGACCTGATCGAAGAGCTGGCCCGTCTGTACGGTTACAACCGTCTGCCGGTTCGCTACCCGCAAGCCCGTCTGGCGCCGCAAGCCAAGGCCGAAGCGCGCAGCGATCTGCCTGAACTGCGCCGTCTGCTGGTGGCTCGTGGTTATCAGGAAGCGATCACTTACAGCTTCATTGATCCGAAACAATTCGAGTTGTTTAATCCGGGTGTCGAGCCGCTGCTGCTGGCCAACCCGATTTCCAACGACATGGCTGCCATGCGTTCGTCCCTGTGGCCTGGTCTGGTCAAGGCGCTTCAGCACAACCTGAACCGTCAGCAGGATCGCGTCCGTCTGTTCGAAAGCGGCCTGCGCTTCGTCGGTCAGCTGGAAGGCTTGAAGCAAGAACCGATGCTGGCGGGTGTGGTGTGCGGTAGCCGTCTGCCGGAAGGCTGGGCGCAAGGTCGCGATGTCGTTGACTTCTTCGACGTCAAAGCCGATGTGGAAGCGGTACTGGGCTTCGCCGGTGCGCTGGATTCGTTCACGTTCGTGCCGGGCAAACACCCTGCGTTGCACCCGGGCCAAACCGCGCGCATCGAACGTGAAGGTCGTTTGGTAGGTTTCGTTGGCGCGATCCACCCTGAATTGTCGAAAACCCTCGGTCTCGACCGTCCGGTCTTCGTATTCGAGCTGGTTCTGGCCGAAGTGGCGTTGGGCAAAATGCCTAAATTCCAGGAGTTATCGCGCTTTCCTGAAGTGCGTCGTGACCTTGCACTGCTGGCGGATAAAGACGTTGCGGCCACTGCCGTACTGGACGTAATCCGTGAAAATGCAGGCGAATGGCTGACGGACCTCAGGCTATTTGACGTGTATCAGGGTAAAGGTATTGATCCGCATAGAAAAAGCCTTGCAGTTGGCTTGACCTGGCAGCATCC
>NZ_JBIVCD010000090.1:0-3146 GCF_044746425.1 Pseudomonas sp. NPDC086112
TCGTTGGCGAGGAACACGCCAACGACACCGCCCAGGATCCACATCAGGTTCTGGTGGAAGAAGCCCACATGACGCTGGATCTCTTTCCACGAGCAGAGTACCGAGAGGACACCCAGCAGGCCGGTCAGCAGGATCATCAACAGCGACAGGCCGTCGAGGGCCAGGTGCACGTTGATGCCGAAGCGCTGGATCCAGACGTGCTTGAACTCAATCGCCCAGGTCGGATCGGCGCCAGGCGCCGGTGCAAATGAATAGTCACCGTTGGCCCACAGCCAGAGGCCGAGGGAGAGCAGCAGGGACATGGTGATCAGCGCAATCCAGCGGGGGAGGGTGGCGCCGAAGCGCTCACCCATCCAGCACAGCAGGCCGCCGATGAAGGGGATCAGGATTAGCCAGGGCAGAATCATGACGGGCTCGTTTCCTTTCGCAAGTTCGCAAGGTTCATATCAGACCGCTACCAGCACGACGGCGCCGATTACCAGCACGGCACCAGCAGCCATCGAGGCGGCATACCAACGCAATTGACCGGTCTCGGTGCGGCTCAGGGCGGTGTGACCGCCTTTGGCCATACGCGGGATCAGACCGATGGTCTGGTCGAGCGGGTCTTTGCGCAGAATGTGGCTGATCGCAAGGTAAGGCTTGACGAACAGTTTGTCGTAGATCCAGTCGAAGCCCCAGGCAGCGAACCACCAGGCCGAAAGGAAGCGGCCGACGCCGCTGTTGGCGATGGCGGTGACGAAGCGGCGCTTGCCGAGGAACAGCAGCGCGGCCAGCAGGATACCAGCCAGGGCGATGGCGCCCGAGGCGATTTCCAGACTGTGCTTGGCTTCGCCGCCGGCATGGCCGACGCTTTGTGGCAGTACACCGTGCAGCGGCGGAACGATCATCGCGCCGACGAACGTCGACAGTACGATCAGCACCGACAGTGGCAGCCAGTGAGCAATGCCGTGACCGGCGTGGGCTTCGGTCTTCGCTTCACCGTGGAACGCGATGAAGATCAGGCGGAAGGTGTACAGCGAGGTCATGAAGGCACCGACCAGACCGGCATAAAGCAGACCCTGGTTACCGCTGGCGAACGCTTCCCAAAGGATTTCATCCTTGGAGTAGAAGCCCGCAGTCACCAGAGGCAAGGCCGCCAGGGCCGCGCCGCCGACGATGAAGCTGGCGTAGGCCAGTGGCAGTTTCTTCCACAGGCCGCCCATCTTGAAGATGTTCTGCTCGTGGTGGCAGGCAACGATCACCGAACCGGATGCAAGGAACAGCAGCGCCTTGAAGAAGGCGTGGGTCATCAGGTGGAAGATCGCGCCGTCCCACGCACCTACGCCCAGGGCCAGGAACATGTAGCCGATCTGGCTCATGGTCGAGTAGGCGAGGATACGTTTGATGTCGGTCTGCACCAGTGCGGCAAAACCTGCCAGCACCAGCGTCACGCCACCCACAACACCCACCAGATGCAGGATATCCGGCGCCAGGGCGAACAGACCGTGGGTACGGGCAATCAGGTAGACACCGGCGGTCACCATGGTCGCGGCGTGGATCAGTGCCGAAACCGGAGTCGGGCCGGCCATCGCATCCGCCAGCCAGGTTTGCAGCGGCAATTGCGCGGATTTACCGACAGCGCCGCCCAGCAGCATCAGGGTCGCCAGAACGATCCAGAAGTCACCGGCCTTGAAGTGCTCAGGCGCCTTGACCAGCAGCTCCTGAATGTTCAGCGTGCCCAACTGTTGGAACAGGATGAACAGGCCGATGGCCATGAACACGTCGCCGACGCGGGTCACGATGAAGGCTTTGAGTGCCGCGTTACCGTTGTTGCGGTTGCTGTAGTAGAAACCGATCAACAGGTACGAGCACAGGCCCACGCCTTCCCAGCCGAAGTACACGAACAGCAGGTTATCGGCCAGGACCAGGAACAGCATGCTGGCGATAAACAGGTTGGTGTAAGCGAAGAAGCGCGAGTAACCGGCTTCACCACGCATGTACCAGGACGCGAACAGGTGGATCAGGAAGCCCACGCCCACCACCACGCCGAGCATGGTCACAGACAGGCCGTCCAGGTAGAGGGTGAAGGTCGGCGTAAAGCCTTCCACCGCCATCCATTGCCACAGCATCTGGGTGTAGTGACCACCTTCCGGTGGCGCAACATTGAACTGCCAGATCACATAGGCCGCGACGATCGCTGACAGGCCGATGGAACCGACGCCGATCAGCGCCGAGAGGTTTTCCGAGAGGCGTCCCCGGGAGAACGCCAGCAGCACAAAACCGATCAGGGGGAACAGGAAAGTCAAATAGAGAAGGTTCATCCGCGCATCTCGCTGGCAGCGTCGATATCGAGAGTGTGGAAGCGGCGATACAGCTGCAACAGAATCGCCAGGCCAATACTGGCCTCGGCGGCTGCAAGGCTGATCACCAGGATGAACATGATCTGTCCATCCGGTTGACCCCAGCGGCTACCGGCAACGATGAACGCCAACGCGGAGGCATTCATCATGACCTCCAGGCTCATCAGCACGAAGAGAATGTTGCGCCGGACCATCAGGCCGACCAGACCGAGGCAGAACAGGATGCCGGCAACCGCCAGACCATGCTCCATAGGGATAGCAGGCATCGTCATTGCTCCTTGGCTTCGTTGCGGCCCAAGTGGAATGCCGTAACCGCTGCGGCGAGCAGCAGCATCGAGGCGAGTTCGACCACCAGCAGATACGGACCGAACAGGCTGATGCCCACGGCCTTGGCGTCTACGGTGGTGTGGCCGATGGCCTGACCGCTGGCATCGCTGAACAGCACATACAGCAGTTCAACCAGCAGCAGGGCGCCGAGTGCGACCGGGCCCAGCCAGATGCCGGGCTTGAGCCAGACGCGCTCTTGCTGAACCGAGGCCGGGCCCAGGTTCAGCATCATCACCACGAACACGAACAGCACCATGATGGCGCCGGCGTAGGCGATCACTTCCAGTACACCGGCAAACGGTGCGCCGAGGGCGAAGAACGTCATGGCCACGGCGATCAGCGAAATGATCAGGTAGAGCAGGGCGTGCACGGGGTTGGTGTTGGTCTATCGCTAAACAAGTAAAGGTGGCGGCTGTACGCAGGTTAGCGATCCGGGTCACAGAAACCCCGGGTAGACCTCGAAGGTCTCCCACGCACAGC
>NZ_JBIVCD010000091.1:0-3101 GCF_044746425.1 Pseudomonas sp. NPDC086112
CCGAAAACTGCGTAACTCTTTGTTTACCAAGGAGTTTTCCGTTTCGACTGCGCCGGAAGTGGGGCGAATTATAGACGTCCAGAATCTGCCGTCAACCTCTAATTACGCTTTTCTTGCAGAAGGGGGCTTTTTAGCTGTTAAACGTGGAATCCGGCGGATTACAGGCGGCAATCTCAGTACCAACAACAACGCACCTATAGATGCATAGATCGCCCACTCCTTCAAATCGGCACGAACGATCCACAACATATGCAGCAATCCGAGCCCGAGAACCACATAAACCAATCGATGCAGTTTCTTCCAGCGAGAACCTAAACGCCGCTGACTGTAGCGATTAGAGGTAACCGCCAATGCCAGCAAACAGAGAAATCCCAGCACCCCGACAATAATGTAGGGCCGCTTTCGCAACTCGATACCCAGTTGCGACCAATCAAAGCCAAGGATAAACGCGGTGTAACCGCTCAAATGCAGAACAACATAAGCGAAGCACCACAACCCCAACTGCCGCCGAACCGCTATCCATCCCGGCCAACCAGTGAGCTTCTGCAATGGCGTCATGCTTAATGTAATGAGCAGCAGCACAAGCGTCCCCTGCCCCAGATGGTCAATCAATACCTTGCCTGGATCAGGTCCCAGCACATCCGCCCAAGCCTGATACAACCAAAGCACTGGCCAAATCGCTGCAGTGATGAAGACGCCAATACGCCAAAACGGATATCGCATCAGTAATGCTTCCGCAAATCGAGCCCTGTATAGAGAGAAGCAACTTCATCCGAGTAGCCGTTGAACATTTGCGTGTCCCGCACATTGGGCTTGAACAGACCGCTCGGCAAACGCCTTTCCCGTGCCTGGGTCCAGCGCGGGTGATCGACTGTCGGGTTCACGTTCGCATAAAAGCCATACTCATCCGAGGCGATACTCTGCCAGGTAGTTTTCGGCTGCTCACTGACCAAGCTGATCCGCACGATGGATTTAATGCTCTTGAAGCCGTACTTCCAGGGCACCACCAGTCGCAGCGGCGCACCATTCTGATTCGGCAACTCACGCCCATACATGCCCACAGCAAGAATCGCCAATGGATTCATTGCTTCATCCAGACGCAACCCTTCTACATAAGGCCAGTCGATCAAGGCAAAGCCGGAACGCTGCCCGGGCATACTTTTGGGATCCTGCAAGGTTTCGAAGCGAATGAACTTGGCTTTGGACGTCGGCTCGACCTCCTTGAGCAACGCCGAAACAGGAAAACCGATCCACGGAATGACCATCGACCAGGCTTCCACACAGCGAAGACGATAGATGCGCTCTTCCAGTTGATAAGGCTTCATGAAGTCTTCCAGCGCATACCGCCCCGGCTTACCCACCTCCCCGTCCACCACCACGCTCCAGGGTTCGGTTTTCAGCGCACCGGCGTTGGCCGCGGGATC
Organism: Pseudomonas sp. NPDC086112; assembly: GCF_044746425.1. NCBI lineage: Bacteria > Pseudomonadati > Pseudomonadota > Gammaproteobacteria > Pseudomonadales > Pseudomonadaceae > Pseudomonas > Pseudomonas sp. NPDC086112. Next base: position 1,425 of record NZ_JBIVCD010000091.1, read on the forward strand.
ACCTTTATCGGTACCGAACTCATAGAAGTTGTTGTAGTGGGTCGCATCCTTGAAAGGTGTGATCGCCTCGTCTTTGACGTTGACCGCCTCCCATTTGGTAGAAGGAAGCTTTTCGGCAAACCAGGCGGGCGCCTTGCCAGGCTCGACATCAGCATAACGCGCAACATCATCGGCACTCGCCCAACGCGGCAGACTGCTCACCGCCAAACCTGCAACGGCGGCACCTAATACACTGCGGCGAGAAAGGTAGAGGGATTCAGGCGTGACGTCCGACTCATGACAGTCAGACGCTTTGGGGACTTTGATCAGCATGACAACTCCGCAGCTTTGGAGGACAGATGCACCCATAGACTGCGGAGTATGAGGGAAATTACATCACTCGGCTTTTTTGTGGCGACGAAGGCGCAACAGGTACTGCACCGGCCCGGAAGCCGCATAGGCAAGGAAGACCAGCAGCAGGATACGCGGCGGATCACTGAACACAACGGCGAATACCAATACCACCGCGAGAATCGCGACAAAGGGAACACGCCCTTTCAAGTCCAGCTCCTTGAAGCTGTTGTACTTGATGTTACTGACCATCAGCATCCCGGCGGCGGCAACCATCAGTGCAACCAGGAACGACATCTTGGAACCCTGAATGCCGTAATCGCTGAATGCCCAGACAATGCCCGCGACCACACCGGCGGCGGCCGGGCTGGCCAGGCCGATAAAGTAACGTTTGTCTGCGGTGCCGACTTGAGTGTTGAAACGCGCCAGACGTAACGCCGCCCCCGCTACATAGATGAAGGCGACCATCCAGCCGACCTTGCCCATGTCACCCAGGGCCCAGCCGAATGCCAGCAATGCCGGCGCCACACCAAAGGCAACCATGTCCGACAGCGAGTCGTACTCGGCACCGAAAGCGCTTTGGGTATTGGTCATACGGGCAACGCGACCGTCGAGGCCGTCGAGCACCATGGCGACGAAAATCGCGATCGCGGCAAACGCAAAATATTTGCTCGCGCCGATCACATCACCCGCACTCAAGGCACTCTGGGCGCTCATCGAGTTGATGATGGAATAGAACCCTGCGAAGAGGTTCGCAGTGGTGAACAGATTCGGCAGAAGATAGATACCACGATGCCGGACTTTACGACCTTCAGCGTCATGCCCTTCTTCGATGTGTTCATCGATGGGCAGAAGGCTTTCGGCGTCAGAAGCCTGCTTTGGCTCTTCGGGACGTTCGCTCATGGACATTTACCTTGCAACGGGGTGGAAAGTTTCGACAGGTGTCTGGGACAACGGTTCGGCCACAAACAATGCAGCTTTATACCAGAACCGGCGGATCCAAACGAAAAAACGCGGCCTAGGCCGCGTTTTCCGTACAAGCTCGGGACTTAGTTCTTGGCTTTGTCGACGATCTTGTTGGCACCGATCCACGGCATCATCGAGCGCAGTTGCTCACCGATGATTTCGATACCGTGGGCGGCGTTGTTACGACGCTTGGCGGTCATCGAAGGATAGCCGGTGGCGCCCTCGCTGATGAACATCTTGGCGTATTCGCAGTCCTGAATACGTTTCAGGGCGTTGCGCATGGCCTGACGGGATTCGGCGTTGATCACTTCCGGACCGGTCACGTACTCGCCGTACTCAGCGTTGTTGGAGATCGAGTAGTTCATGTTGGCGATACCGCCT
>NZ_JBIVCD010000092.1:0-2962 GCF_044746425.1 Pseudomonas sp. NPDC086112
AAGTGTATAGAAAGACTTTTCAGTTTTTCAACTGAAAGCTTCACTCCTCAAACCCGGCGACCCTCTGTCTATAAATAGATTGCAGCTTTATAACGGATTTTAGACAGCTCGTATGACATTTTTTTGAAGCAATCCGTCACATTTAACTCATGTACATCCCGCCGTTCACCGGGATTGTAGCCCCAGTAACGTAAGCCGCACCGTCAGATGCAAGAAAAGCGACCACAGACGCGATCTCTTGAGCTTGCCCCAGACGACCCAGCGGAATCTGCGTCTGCAAGGCTTCACGCTGCGCCTCGGGCAGTTCACGGGTCATATCGGTGTCGATGAACCCTGGGGCCACCGAGTTTACCGTAATCGAACGCGAACCGACTTCACGCGCCAGTGCACGGCTGAAACCTTCCAGACCGGCCTTGGCGGCAGCGTAGTTTACTTGGCCTGCGTTGCCCATGGCACCCACAACCGAACCAATACTGATAATTCGTCCCCAACGGGCTTTGGTCATGCCGCGCAAAACGCCCTTGGACAGGCGGAACAGACTGTTCAGATTGGTATCGACGACGTCATGCCATTCGTCATCTTTCATGCGCATCATCAGATTATCGCGGGTGATACCGGCATTATTGACCAGGATCGCCGGCGCACCGAATTGCGCCTGGATGCTCGCCAGCACGGCCGCTACGGACTCGTCGCTGGTGACATTGAGTTCCAGGCCAGTGCCCTGAACACCATTTTCTTTCAGGGTCGCAGCAATACGCTCGGCCCCTGAAGCGGAAGTCGCGGTGCCGATGACAATGGCACCCTGACGACCCAATTCCAGAGCGATAGCCTGGCCGATACCACGGCTGGCACCGGTGACCAATGCAACTTTACCTTGCAGACTCATGCAAGCTTCTCCTTGTTCAGGCCAGCGCTGCGCGGGCGGCAGCGAAAGCGTCTGGGGTATTGAGATTAGAGGTCGACACGCCTTCGGCGCAACGTTTGTTCAAACCGGCCAGCACTTTGCCAGGCCCGCACTCAACCAGTTCGGTCGCACCCTTGGCCGCCAGCGCCTGGACCGACTCGACCCAGCGTACAGGCTTGTAGAGCTGTTCAAGCAGATCGCGCTTGAGGGTTTCCAGATCCGCCGGCACGTTAGCGCTGACGTTCTGTACCACAGGGATCTGCGGCGCCTGCCAGTCGATCGCTGCAATCGATTCGGCGAACCGCTCGGCGGCCGGACGCATCAATTCGCAGTGGGACGGCACGCTGACCGGCAATGGCATGGCGCGCTTGGCGCCGCGTGCCTTGCAGCCTTCGATGGCGCGCTCGACCGCAGCCTTGGCACCAGCGATCACTACCTGGCCCGGGGAGTTGAAGTTGACCGCGCTAACCACTTCGCCTTGCGCCGCTTCGGCACAGGCGGCCAGTACGTCAGCATCGTCCAGACCGAGAATGGCAGCCATGCCGCCCTGCCCGGCCGGAACGGCCTCTTGCATCAACTGACCGCGACGCTCTACCAGTTTCACTGCATCGCCCAGACTCAGACTGCCTGCAGCCACCAGGGCGCTGTATTCGCCCAGGCTGTGACCGGCGACGTACGCCGGACGCACGCCGCCTTCAGCCAGCCACAGGCGCCACAAGGCGATCGAGGCGGTCAGAATGGCCGGCTGGGTTTTATCGGTTTGATTGAGTTGTTCTTCCGGCCCTTGCTGGGTCAGTGCCCACAGGTCGTAACCCAGAGCATCGGAAGCTTCTTTGAATGTTTCGAGGACCACCGGATGTTGCGCGCCCAACTCGGCCAGCATGCCGAGGGACTGCGAACCCTGTCCTGGAAAGACGAATGCGAGGGAAGCAGACATGTAACAAGCCCCTAATGATCTTGTCGTCGGAGAATGACGTCCCGTTTCTGGAACGCAAGAAACTCACAGTTGGATGGCCCATTGAACTGAGCGGTCACATTTAAGCATTGTCCGACGAAAACGCCTAAGGCAACAAATCTTCCAGGCGCCCATGAAGCCGCTCCGGCAGGTTTTCCTGGATCTCGATCAGCGCTCGCTGTATCGCACTCTGAAAACCCTGCACCCCCGCCGAACCGTGGCTTTTCACGACAATTCCCTGCAAACCGAGGAAACTTGCGCCGTTATGTCGCGCCGGCGCCAGCTCAGCCTGCAAGCGTTTCATCAGCGGCAGCGCCAGCGCACCCACCACTTTGGACGCGAAATTTTTCTTGAATAACGCCTCGATGCGCCCGGCAATCATGGTCGCCAGGCCTTCGCTGGACTTGAGCAGGATATTGCCGACAAAGCCGTCACACACCACCACATCCGCCTCGCCACGGTACAAACCGTCACCTTCGACAAACCCGATGTAGTTGATGCCACGAGCACTCTGCAACAAGGTGGCTGCCAGCTTGACCTGCTGATTGCCCTTGATGTCTTCAGTACCGATGTTCAGCAATGCGACCCTCGGGCGAACGATACCCAGGGTTTCTGCCGCAACCGAGCCCATCACTGCAAACTGCAATAAGTGCTCGGCAGTGCAATCGACATTGGCACCCAGATCAAGCAACTGGCAGTAGCCCTTCTGCGTTGGAATGGCCGCGATCATTGCCGGCCGATCAATGCCCGGCAAGGTCTTGAGCACAAAACGCGACAACGCCATCAGCGCACCGGTATTGCCGGCACTGACGCAGGCCTGGACCTTGCCGTCTCGCAGCAACTCCAGCGCCACGCGCATCGACGAATCGGGTTTGCCGCGCAAGGCCTGGGCAGGCTTTTCGTCCATGGTGATGACTTCGGACGCCGGCACAATCGACAGGCGCGCGCGATCCACAGCCGATTGGCTGGCGAGCAGTTCTTCAAGAAGGGAGGGTTGACCGACGAGGGTCAGGTGCAGCGAGGGTGTAGCAGACAGGCAAGCGAGGCTGGCCTGAACAATGCTGCGGGGACCGAAGTCCCCGCCCATTGCGTCAATCGCGATG
>NZ_JBIVCD010000093.1:0-2766 GCF_044746425.1 Pseudomonas sp. NPDC086112
CGCACCGCCGATGGCGTGTTGCACCCGTTGCCAGCGCCGTCGGTGGACACCGGCATGGGCCTGGAGCGGATCAGTGCCGTGCTGCAGCACGTTCACTCGAACTATGAAATCGACCTGTTCCAGAGCCTGCTGAGCGCATCGGCCAAAGCCATCGGTTGCACCAACGATGCTCAGGCTTCGCTGAAAGTCGTGGCTGACCACATCCGTTCCTGCGGTTTCCTGATTGCCGACGGCGTGCTGCCGTCCAACGAAGGTCGCGGTTATGTGCTGCGCCGGATCATTCGTCGCGCTTGCCGTCACGGCAACAAACTGGGCGCCAAGGGCAGCTTCTTCTATCAGATCGTTGCGGCCCTGGTCGCCGAGATGGGCGAAGCGTTCCCTGAGCTGAAATCCCAACAGGCGCACATCGAGCGCGTCCTGAAAGCCGAAGAAGAGCAATTCGCCAAGACCCTGGAGCAGGGTCTGAAGATCCTCGAGCAGGATCTGGCCGAACTCAAAGGCGACGTAGTGCCGGGCGATGTAGTGTTCAAGCTTTACGACACTTACGGCTTCCCGATGGACCTGACCGGCGACATCGCTCGCGAGCGCAGCCTGACCATCGACGAAGAAGGTTTCGAGCGCGAAATGGAAGCCCAGCGCGTCCGTGCTCGCTCCGCCAGCTCCTTTGGCATGGACTACAACAGCCTGGTCAAGGTTGATGTGGCCACCGAGTTCACCGGTTACACCGCTCACAGCGGTTCCGCCAAAATCGTTGCTCTCTATAAAGACGGGCAATCGGTTGACGTGCTGAGCGAAGGCGAAGAGGGCGTGGTCGTTCTCAATCAGACCCCGTTCTATGCCGAATCCGGTGGTCAGATTGGTGATTGCGGCTTCCTCCAGGCTGGCGCTGCGCGTTTCGACGTGCGCGACACCACCAAGACCGGCGGCGCGTTCCTGCACCACGGTGTACTGGATTCGGGCAGCCTGATCGTGGGCGCTCCGGTCGAGACTCATGTCGATGCCGACGTGCGTCACGCGACGTCGCTGAACCACTCCGCCACTCACTTGCTGCACGCTGCATTGCGTCAGGTACTGGGCGAGCACGTTCAGCAGAAAGGCTCGTTGGTCGACAGTCAGCGTCTACGCTTTGACTTCAGCCACTTCGAGGCGATCAAGCCTGAGCAGTTGAAGGCGCTGGAAGACATCGTCAACGCCGAGATTCGCAAGAATTCCGAAGTTGAAACCGAAGAAACCGACATCGAAACCGCCAAGCAAAAAGGCGCCATGGCGCTGTTCGGCGAGAAGTACGGCGACAGCGTACGCGTGCTGAGCATGGGCGATTTCTCTGTCGAGTTGTGCGGCGGTATTCACGCCACCCGCACCGGCGACATCGGCCTGCTGAAAATCATCAGTGAAGGCGGTGTAGCCTCCGGTGTGCGTCGTATCGAGGCATTGACCGGCGCAGCTGCGCTGGCCTACTTGAACACGGCAGAAGAACAACTCAAGGAAGCGGCCAACCTGGTCAAGGGCAGTCGCGATAACCTGATCGACAAGCTGTCGGCTGTGCTGGAGCGCAACCGTCTGCTGGAGAAGCAACTCGAGCAGTTGCAGGCCAAGGCGGCCAGCGCGGCGGGCGACGATCTGTCGGCTTCTGCCCTGGACGTCAAAGGCGTGAAAGTGCTGGCCGTGCGTCTGGACGGTCAGGACGGCAAGGCGCTGTTGGCGCTGGTCGATCAATTGAAAAACAAACTCGGCCGCGCAGTGATCCTGCTCGGCAGTGTCCATGAGGAAAAGGTCGTTCTGGTTGCAGGCGTGACCAAAGACCTGACTGGCCAACTCAAAGCCGGTGATTTGATGAAACAGGCTGCTGCGGCAGTGGGCGGGAAGGGCGGTGGTCGTCCAGACATGGCGCAGGGCGGTGGTATTGACGCTGGCGCACTGGATGCCGCATTGGCCCTGACTGTTCCATTTGTAGAGCAGGGTTTATAAGGCAGTGTGCCTGGCCCGCGGTCTAGTGGCGGGCCAGAACGCTGTTTGAGTGATTATTGGGCGCCCTTCATGGGCAGAGGCGGCTTTGAAATGGCTTTGATCGTACAGAAATTTGGAGGCACCTCAGTCGGCACTGTCGAGAGAATCGAGCAGGTCGCCGACAAGGTTAAGAAATTCCGCGAGGCGGGCGATGACCTGGTGGTTGTGCTGTCCGCAATGAGCGGCGAGACCAACCGTCTGATCGATCTGGCCAAGCAAATCAGTGGCGACGGCCAGCCGGTTCCTCGTGAGCTGGATGTGATCGTATCCACCGGTGAGCAGGTGACGATTGCACTGTTGGCCATGGCGCTGATCAAGCGTGGCGTGCCAGCGGTGTCGTACACCGGCAATCAGGTACGGATTCTGACGGATAGCGCGCACAATAAAGCGCGTATCTTGCAGATTGATGACCAGAAGATTCGCGGTGACCTGAAGGCCGGTCGTGTGGTGGTTGTCGCCGGTTTCCAGGGCGTCGACGAGCACGGCAATATCACCACCCTCGGTCGTGGCGGTTCCGACACCACCGGCGTGGCGCTGGCGGCAGCCCTGAAGGCTGACGAATGCCAGATCTACACCGACGTCGACGGCGTCTACACCACCGATCCGCGTGTGGTGTCCGTGGCTCAGCGCCTGGACAAGATCACCTTCGAAGAGATGCTGGAAATGGCCAGTCTCGGTTCGAAGGTGTTGCAGATCCGTGCGGTGGAATTCGCCGGCAAGTACAACGTTCCGCTGCGCGTACTGCACAGCTTCAAGGAG
>NZ_JBIVCD010000094.1:0-2186 GCF_044746425.1 Pseudomonas sp. NPDC086112
TACTGTTCGGCTTCAACGTGCGTGCCGATGCTGGCGCTCGCAAGATCGTCGAGCAGGAAGGTCTGGATATGCGTTACTACAACGTGATCTACGACATCATCGAAGACGTCAAGAAAGCCCTCACCGGTATGCTGGGCAGCGATGTTCGCGAGAACATCCTGGGTACCGCTGAAGTGCGTGACGTGTTCCGTTCGCCGAAGTTTGGCGCGATCGCCGGTTGCATGGTTATCGAAGGTGTTGTTCACCGTAACCGTCCAATCCGTGTACTGCGTGAAGACATCGTTATCTTCGAAGGCGAGCTGGAATCCCTGCGCCGCTTCAAGGATGACGCTTCCGAAGTTAGTGCCGGCATGGAATGCGGTATCGGCGTGAAGAGCTACAACGACGTCAAGGTCGGCGACAAGATTGAAGTCTTCGAGAAGGTGCAGGTTGCTCGCAGCCTCTAACTCGCGCACTTCAAGGGCCACGATGAGCCGCCGCATGCAGATGCGCGGCGCAACGTCCGGACTCTAAACGCAACGCCCGGTCTGGCTTTTGTCAGGCCGGGCGTTTGCCGCTTTCAGACCCCTCGGGTTTCACCGTGGGGCAGTAACAGGTAACAAGACATGGCAAAAGAATACAGCCGTACCCAACGTATCGGCGATCAGATGCAGCGTGAGCTGGCACAGCTGATCCGTCGTGAAGTCAAAGACCCGCGCGTCGGTCTGGTCACCATTACCGCTGTTGAAGTCAGCCGTGACGTCGGTCACGCCAAGATCTTCATCACTGTGATGGGCCAGGACAGCGCTGAAGACATCGCCCAAAGCATCAAGGTGCTCAACGCAGCCGCTGGTTTCCTGCGTATGCAGTTGGCTCGCGAAATGAAGTTGCGCAGCGTTCCGCAGTTGCACTTCCATTACGACGAAAGCGTCGTGCGTGGCGCGCACCTGTCGGCCCTGATCGAGCGTGCGGTGGCTGAAGACAATCAGCACCCGGTAGCGGCTGAACCCGAAGACGCCAAGGAGTAATCGGTGGCTCAGGTCAAACGTATCCGTCGTAACGTCAGCGGCATCATCCTGCTCGACAAGCCGCTGGGGTTCACCTCCAATGCGGCGTTGCAGAAGGTTCGCTGGTTGCTCAATGCCGAGAAGGCCGGGCACACCGGCAGTCTCGATCCGCTGGCCACCGGCGTGCTGCCGTTGTGCTTTGGCGAGGCCACCAAGTTCTCGCAATACTTGCTCGATTCCGACAAGGCTTATGAAACCCTGGCGCAACTGGGCAAGACCACCACCACGGCCGATGCCGAAGGTGAAGTTTTGCTGGAACGCCCGGTGACCGTTGGTCGCGCCGATATCGAAGCTGTGCTGCCGAAATTTCGTGGGCAAATCAGTCAGATACCGCCGATGTACTCGGCGCTCAAGCGTGATGGGCAGCCGCTGTACAAGCTGGCCCGTGCAGGCGAAGTAGTGGAGCGCGAACCGCGTTCTGTTACTATTGCGCGCTTGGAATTACTGGCCTTTGAGGGTGATACTGCGCGGCTTGCGGTGGATTGCAGCAAAGGCACCTATATCCGCACCCTGGTGGAGGATATCGGTGAGCAACTCGGTTGTGGCGCTTACGTGGCTGAATTGCGACGTACCCAGGCCGGGCCTTTCACGCTTGCACAGACCGTCACTCTGGAAGAGCTTGAAGCGGTACATGCCGAAGGTGGCAACGAAGCGGTCGACCGCTTTCTGATGCCCTCGGACAGCGGCCTGCTGGACTGGCCACTGTTGCATTTCTCGGAGCACAGCGCGTTCTACTGGCTTAACGGCCAACCGGTACGCGCCCCGGATGCACCGAAGTTCGGCATGGTACGGGTACAGGATCACAACGGTCGCTTCATCGGTATCGGTGAAGTGAGCGAAGACGGGCGCATCGCGCCGCGTCGACTGATTCGGTCAGAATGACCGAAACCGGCCTGTGTAACAGCGGGCCGGCGAGTGTGGCTGTTAACAGGCACGGTCACTACTCATTTATAGATACAGGGATTTGTCCCTGGCCTGTTGAAGCTGTTTCTTTGAAACAGTTTCCTGATAAAAGGATTGCCTCATGGCTCTCGACGTTCAAGAAAAAGCTCAAATCGTAGCTGACTACCAGCAAGCTGTTGGTGACAATTGTTCGCCAGAAGAGCAAGTATCACTGCTGAACCACAACATCAACAACCT
>NZ_JBIVCD010000094.1:2196-2717 GCF_044746425.1 Pseudomonas sp. NPDC086112
CCACTCCCGTCGGGGTCTGATCCGCATGGTAAACCAGCGTCGTAAGCTGCTGGACTACCTGAAAGGCAAGGATCTGGGTCGTTACCAGACTCTGATCGGTCGCCTGGGTCTGCGTCGCTAATAAGCGATTGCGCTAGAGGTTGGTTGTTTGCTGTGTGCCAGCGGGTTTCCCGCCGGTACATGGCAGGCTCCCAGCCTCAAGTTTTATCTGGATAGTCGTTTTACCCTGGACAGGCGTTGGGCCGATTCCCGACATTGCCCAAGAATTTCGCAAGAAGACAAGTTCCCCAAGAGCCACAAAAGAAGGTAGGACACCGTGAACCCGGTAATCAAAAAATTCCAGTTCGGTCAGTCGACCGTTACCCTCGAGACTGGCCGTATCGCCCGTCAGGCCTCCGGCGCAGTATTGGTCACCGTTGACGACGACGTCAGCGTATTGGTGACCGTAGTCGGTGCCTAGCAAGCCGATCCGGGCAAGGGCTTCTTCCCGCTGTCCGGGCACTCGCTGGCAGGGCGTTGCG
>NZ_JBIVCD010000095.1:0-2587 GCF_044746425.1 Pseudomonas sp. NPDC086112
AAGTTGATCTGCCCAAGGTTTCCAGCGAAGCCTTGCCGCAGGACAACAACACTCAGGTCCTGACCATTTCGATCAAGTCTGACAAGACCTACTACTGGAACCTTGGCAGCGAAGTCGACACCGAAAAGCAGCAGGACAAGGCCATGACCTTGCCGCAAATGACTGACGCGGTGACCAAGATCATTCGCGCCGGTACTGAAGGCGGCAAGCGTACCCAGGTATTCATTCGTGGCGACAAAACCGTCGATTACGGCTCCGTCATGGGCGCGATGGGCGGGTTGCAGAAAGCCGGGGTCGGTAATGTTGGCTTGATTACCGAGGCACCCTGATGCAGCAAATGCGAGAGCCGTCCGCCTCGGAAAGCTACTTCTGGCCTAGTGTCTGGGCGATTGTCTTGCACGTGCTGGTGTTCGGCATGCTGTTCGTCAGTTTCGCCTTCACACCGGAGCTGCCGCCGGCCAAGCCGATCGTCCAGGCGACCCTGTACCAGTTGAAATCGAAAAGTCGGGCGACCACCCAGACCAATCAGAAGATTGCGGGTGAAGCGCAGAAATCTGCTGCGCGCCAGACCGAAGTCGAACAGATGGAACAGAAAAAGATCGAGCAGGAAGCGATCAAGGCCGCGGAACAAAAGAAGGAAGATGCGGCTCAAAAAGCCGAAGAATCCAAGAAGGCCGACGAGACGAAGAAAGCGGAAGAGGCAAAAAAGGCTGATGAAGCCAAGAAAGCCGATGAAGCCAAGAAGACCGCCGAAGCCAAAAAGGCCGAAGAGAAACAATTGGCTGATATAGCCAAGAAGAAATCTGAAGAAGAAGCCAAGAAAGCTGCTGAAGAAGAGGCCAAGAAAGCGGCCGCTGAAGAAGCGAAGAAAAAGATCGTCGAAGACGCGAAGAAGAAAGCCGCCGAAGACGCCAAGAAGAAATCTGAAGCTGAAGAGGCGAAGAAGAAAGTCGCCGAAGACGCGAAGAAGAAAGCTGCTGCCGATGCCGCGAAGAAAAAATCGCAGGAAGCGGCGCGTAAATCCGTCGATGAGAAAAAGGCTCAGGCCCTGGCAGATTTGCTTTCCGACACGCCGCAGCGTCAGCAGGCCTTGGCCGATGAGCAGGGTGACGAAGTCGCCGGCAACTTCGATGACCTGATTCGCTCGCGTGCTTCTGAAGGTTGGGCGCAGCCACCGTCGGCCCGCAAGGGCATGAAAGTGATCCTGCAAATCAACATGCTGCCTGACGGAACGATCTCCGGCGTATCGGTTGCCCGTTCCAGTGGCGATGTGCCGTTCGACAGTTCAGCGGTAGCGGCAGTAAAAAATATTGGTCGATTGACCGAAATGCAGGGTCTGAAGCCAGCTGATTTCGCACCCTATCGTTCATTCAAGATGACATTCACACCTGAGGATCTAGCCTTGTGAGAAACCTTCTTCGAGGACTGCTTGTAGTCATGTTCTGCTTTGCAGGACTGGCCACGGCAGATGAAAAAAATATCCTGGTCAGCAGTGGTAGCTCCCAGGCAACTCCAATTGCCGTAGTGCCATTCGGTTTCCAGGGTGGCACCGTGCTGCCGGATGACATGGCCGAAATCATCGGTAACGACCTGCGTAACTCGGGTTACTACGCACCGATTCCAAAGCAGAACATGATCAGCCAGCCAAGCCAGGCCAGCGAAATCATTTTCCGTGACTGGAAGGCTGTTGGCGCCCAGTACATTATGGTTGGCAGCATTGTTCCAGCGGGCGGTCGCCTGCAGGTTCAATACGCACTGTTCAACGTCGCCACCGAGCAGCAAGTGCTGACTGGCAGCGTGTCGGGCAGCGTCGATCAACTGCGCGACATGGCGCATTACATCTCCGACCAGTCGTTCGAGAAACTCACCGGTATCAAAGGTGCGTTCTCGACTCGTCTGCTGTACGTGACGGCCGAGCGGTTCTCCGAGAAGAACACTCGCTACACGTTGCAACGTTCGGACTATGACGGTGCCCGTGCCGTGACACTGCTTCAATCGCGCGAGCCGATCCTGTCGCCGCGTTTTGCACCGGATGGCAAGCGCATTGCCTATGTCTCGTTCGAGCAGAAGCGTCCGCGCATTTTCATGCAGAACATCGACACCGGTCGCCGTGAGCAGATCACCAACTTCGAAGGCCTGAATGGTGCGCCAGCATGGTCGCCGGATGGTCAGCGTCTGGCATTCGTACTGTCGAAAGACGGTAACCCGGACATCTATGTGATGAACCTGGGTTCGCGTCAGATCAGTCGCGTCACCAACGGTCAAGGCATCAACACTGAGCCGTTCTGGGGTAAAGATGGTTCGACCATCTACTTCACCTCCGACCGTGGCGGCAAGCCACAGATCTACAAAACCAGCGCAAGCGGTGGTGGTGCGGAGCGTGTGACCTTCATCGGTAACTACAACGCCAACCCTAAACTGTCGGCCGATGAAAAGACCCTGGTGATGATCCATCGTCAGGAAGGCTTCACCAATTTCAAGGTGGCGGCCCAGGATTTGCAGCGCGGTAGTGTAAAGATCCTCACTGATAGCACTCTGACGAGTCACCTACTGTTGCGCCCAACGGCACCATGGTAATCTACGCCAC
>NZ_JBIVCD010000096.1:0-2501 GCF_044746425.1 Pseudomonas sp. NPDC086112
GGTTTCCCCATGTGAGAGTAGGTCATCGTCAAGATTAAATTCCGAAACCCCTATCTGCGTATGCAGGTAGGGGTTTTGTTTTGTCCGCAGGAAAATCTCGCTTGTAGGGTTTCTATGCAACAGCCCGGGGCATGGATATCATGCGGGCCTCATTGTGAGGCGAGACTTGCATGCTGACGTTGTTAAAGCTTCTTAAGGATGGTCGATTCCATTCGGGCCAAGCCCTGGGTGCTGCCTTGGGCGTCAGTCGTAGCGCTGTATGGAAGCAACTTCAGCACCTGGAAGCTGAACTCGGTTTATCCATTCACAAAGTGCGCGGTCGCGGCTATCAATTGGCTGCGCCATTGACACTGCTTGATCCTGCGGAAATAAGCGCGCAGGCGCCTTCTTGTGAGTGGCCCATTCTAGTCTTCGACTCAATTGACTCCACCAACGCTGAAGCGTTGCGCGCTATCGAGCGTGGCCAGCCTGCGCCATTTCTGGTGCTCGCTGAGCGGCAAACGGCCGGTCGTGGACGGCGTGGGCGCAAATGGGTCAGCCCGTTCGCGGAAAACATCTATTACAGTCTGGTGCTGCGTATTGATGGTGGGATGCGGCAGCTGGAGGGCTTGAGTCTTGTTGTCGGGCTTGCCGTAATGCAGGCCTTGCGAGAGCTTGGTGTCTCGGGTGTGGGGTTGAAGTGGCCGAATGATGTTCTGGTGGGTCAGCAAAAGATTGCTGGAATACTGCTCGAGTTGGTGGGGGATCCTGCTGATGTGTGTCACGTGGTGATCGGTGTCGGAATAAATGTGAACATGCAGATGACCGATGAGGTTGATCAGCAATGGACGTCCATGCGCCTCGAGTCGGGTAAGGCAGTTGATCGCAATCATCTGGTTGCGGAGTTAGGGTTGATGCTCCAGGCCTATTTAAATCGCCACCAGGCCGGCGGATTTTCGGCTATCCAGGCGGAGTGGGAGCAAAATCATCTATGGCAGGGGCGGGCGGTATCGTTGATTGCCGGTGTGAGTCAGATAGATGGGGAGGTGCTGGGTATCGATAGTCAGGGTGCCTTGCGCTTGAAGGTGAATGGTGTGGAGAAGGTCTTTAGTGGTGGCGAGCTCAGCCTGAGGTTGCGTGATGATTCTTGAGCTCGATTGTGGAAACAGTTTCATCAAATGGCGTGTGCTCGGCGAGGATGTCCGGCGGGTGATTGGCGAGGGGGTCGTTGATACAGATCTCGCATTGCTGGAGAGCTTGAGAGGGCTCAAGGGGCTCGCTCTCATGCATTGTCGTTTGGTTAGTGTCAGAACCGCCGAAGAAACCAGTGCACTGATTTCTCTGTTGACCGAGGCTTTTGGCGTTTCCGTCGTGTGCGCGGCACCGGCTCGGGAGATGTCCGGGGTTCGAAATGGCTATGAGGAGTTCGAGCGGCTAGGGCTTGATCGCTGGCTTGCAGTGCTCGGAGGATTTCATCTGGCTTCGGGTGCTTGTCTGGTGCTCGACTTTGGTACGGCTGTTACGGCTGACTTTATTGCAGGAGATGGTGAGCATCTCGGTGGATTTATCTGTCCGGGGATGCCTTTGATGCGCAACCAGCTGCGTACCCATACCCGTAGAATTCGCTATGGAGATCTTGCTGCCGAGCGCGCTTTGGAGAGTCTTGTTCCTGGGCGTACAACCGTCGAGGCGGTCGAGCGAGGTTGTTTGCTAATGTTGAGAGGGTTTGTCCTGACTCAGCTAGAGTTGGCGCGCAGCTATTGGGGAGAAGATTTCGCAGTCTTCCTGACTGGAGGGGATGCTGATCTGGTCTCCGAGATTGTGCCCGAGGCCAGGGTGGTTCCAGACCTGGTATTTGTAGGTTTGGCGATGGCGTGTCCCTTGTCCTGAGGTATTTATGCGTTGGTTGTTCCTGCTGTTGCTTGTTCTCAATGTGTTCTATTACGTCTGGCACCAACAGGAGGCTCCGCTTCGCGCGAAGGATGTAACGCCCTTGAGTTTGTATCGCGGCTCGCAGCAGGATATTCGTTTGTTGAGCGAGGCGACGGATACGGCTCGAGACAAAGGAAAATCCACGCAGGCGGATAGCAGTTGTCTCTATCTGGGAGGTTCTGCTCGACAGGACGTCGCCCAGGTAATCGAGCGCCGATTGAATGACATGGATATCAGGTTTCAGTCCTTGCCGAAGGATCTTCCCGAATATGCTGGTTACTGGGTGCGCATAGCCCCGGAAAGCCGGCGTTTGCTGGGTGACTCGCAGTTGCAAAACCTTTCTAAAGAATTCAATGAGTTAAAACATAAAATAATGCCGTGCGAGGGGGTTGCACCCGTCGAATAGTTTGCATAGAATGGCGCCCGCTTCGCAGTGAAGACCTTTAGCGGTCAGCAGTGTGAGGCGAGGTCAACGCAGCTAACCTCAGGTTTTTAATGAGAAAATGCTTGACAGAAGGCTGGCATGATATAGAATGCCGGCTCGCTTAGGAGGGGTTCCCGAGCGGCCAAAGGGATCAGACTGTAAATCT
>NZ_JBIVCD010000097.1:0-2154 GCF_044746425.1 Pseudomonas sp. NPDC086112
CGCGAATCAGCTCGATGGTGATATCGCGGCCCATGAAGTGCGAGTGGGCGATCACGCGTTTGAGCGCGCCTTCCAGTTCGCGGACGTTGGAGCGAATACGCTGGGCAATGAAGAACGCCGCGTCGTGTGGCAGATCGACTTTGGCCTGGTCGGCCTTTTTCATCAGGATCGCCACGCGGGTTTCCAGCTCCGGCGGCTCGACGGCAACCGTCAAGCCCCAGCCGAAACGTGACTTCAGGCGTTCTTCAAGGCCTTCGATTTCTTTCGGATAGCGGTCACTGGTAAGAATGACCTGCTGGCCACCTTCAAGCAGGGCGTTGAAGGTGTGGAAAAACTCTTCCTGAGAGCGTTCCTTGCGGGCGAAGAACTGAATGTCATCGATCAGCAACGCATCCACCGAGCGGTAGAAGCGCTTGAACTCGTTGATCGCATTCAGCTGCAAAGCCTTGACCATGTCCGCAACGAAACGCTCGGAATGCAGGTACACAACCTTGGCATTCGGATTCTTCTTTAACAGGTGGTTACCCACAGCGTGCATCAAGTGGGTTTTACCCAAGCCGACACCGCCATAAAGGAAGAGCGGGTTATAGCCGTGCTTGGGGTTGTCCGCCACCTGCCAGGCCGCAGCCCGGGCCAGTTGGTTGGACTTGCCTTCGACGAAGTTCTCGAAGGTAAAGGTGCGGTTCAGGTAACTGGTGTGCTTGAGCGCGCCTTCGACCTGCACCGTACGCTGTTCGGAGCGAACCGGGGCCTGTTGCGAACTGGCGCCTGCCATTGGATCGAAGCTGTCGCGAGACGGCTCTTCACTGACTTCAGCAACCTTTTGTGTCGCACGTTTGGTCGATGCAGCTGCCGGGGCTGGCGCCGGAGCGCTGACAGGCGCTTGAGCGGCCTGAGCCTGAGACGCCGCGGCGGCCAATGGAGCATTAGGTGCCGCACGCGGTGCCGAACTGCGTTTGCTGCCTATTAATAAGGAGAGCGCCGGCGCCAGGCCATTGCCATGCTCATCGAGCAGTTCAAGGACGCGCCCCAGGTACTTTTCATTGACCCAATCGAGAACAAAACGATTCGGCGCGTAGACACGCAGCTCGTCGCCTTCGGCTTCGACCTGTAGTGGACGGATCCAAGTGTTGAATTGTTGGGCAGGCAGCTCATCGCGCAAAAGCTCTACGCACTGCTGCCAAAGTTCCACTGACACGGATATCCCCTAAGTTGAAAGCCGGTGAGGCAAAAACAAGCAGTCATTGTAGCGACCAGTCGTCCACTTATCCACATGCAGGTTGCGCACAGGGCATGATTTATCAATGCGTTAACCCTCGAAAAGAAGACCAACGGTATGTGCATAAGCTCTGTGGATAACCGCCCATGAGGGCACTGGACAAGTGGGGGCGAAACTCGGTGGATAACCTGCCTGTGGATAACTGGCCTTTCCACACACAGCTTATCCGACAGCGCAGCACAGGCTGACCACCGTTTTCCACCGTAGTTGTCATTCTCTGTACATCACGGTTTAGAAGGGCTAAAGGCAGTTATCCACAGATGAACGTGCCTCTAGCTTTTATAAGCTTTACAGAAAAGCTTTAAATAATTCCCTTCTTTATTTCTATATCTGGCGAACGACCTTCGCCGGGTAAATCGTCTGGAGATCTATTTATAAGGAAACGCTGGTTGGAAATTGACCTAGAGGCTTGCTTTCTCTAGAATCCCCGGTCTCTTAAAACGGGGGCCATTCCGGCCCGTTGTGGACGAACCAGGTAACACGACAATGAAACGTACTTTCCAACCAAGCACTATCAAACGCGCTCGTACCCACGGTTTCCGTGCTCGCATGGCTACCAAGAACGGTCGTGCCGTTCTGTCGCGTCGCCGCGCCAAAGGTCGTGCGCGTCTGGCAGTTTGATAAGCCGGCACTGGAGGTGAGTCAGGACTTCAGTCGGGAAAAGCGTCTGCTTACCCCCCGGCATTTCAAGGCAGTCTTTGACTCCCCTACCGGCAAGGTTCCGGGGAAAAATCTCCTGCTCCTTGCGCGCAATAACGATCTTGATCACCCCCGTCTCGGGCTGGTTATCGGGAAAAAGAGCGTAAAGCTCTCCGTCGAGCGCAATCGCCTCAAACGTCTGATGCGCGAATCGTTTCGCCTGAACCAGGATTTAC
>NZ_JBIVCD010000098.1:0-815 GCF_044746425.1 Pseudomonas sp. NPDC086112
CCGCTCAGGCTAACCCAAGTCCACCTGTTGGTCCTGCTCTGGGTCAGCACGGCGTGAACATCATGGAATTCTGCAAGGCTTTCAACGCCCGTACTCAGGGTATTGAGCCAGGTCTGCCGACTCCAGTGATCATCACTGTCTACAGCGACCGTAGCTTCACTTTCGAAACTAAATCCACGCCTGCTTCGGTTCTGCTGAAGAAGGCTGCTGGTCTGACTAGCGGTTCCGCTCGTCCGAACACCGTTAAGGTTGGCACCGTGACCCGTGCTCAGCTGGAAGAAATCGCGAAAACCAAAAACGCGGATCTGAGTGTGTGTAATGGCTAAGTTGACCAAGCGTCAAAAGGCTATCGCCGGCAAAATCGAAGCAGGCAAGTCCTACAACTTTGTAGACGCTGCTGCTCTGCTGGCTGAGCTGTCGACTGTCAAGTTCAGCGAGTCGTTCGACGTTGCTGTGAACCTGGGTGTTGACCCGCGTAAATCCGACCAGGTCGTTCGTAGCGCTACCGTGCTGCCACACGGCACTGGTAAGACTGTTCGCGTTGCTGTGTTCACCCAGGGTCCAGCTGCCGAGGCTGCTCTGGCTGCCGGCGCTGACCGTGTAGGTATGGACGACCTGGCTGCCGAAATGAAAGGCGGCGACCTGAACTATGACGTAGTTATCGCATCCCCGGATGCCATGCGCGTTGTTGGTCAGTTGGGTCAGATCCTGGGGCCACGCGGCCTGATGCCTAACCCTAAAGTCGGCACTGTAACTCCAGACGTAGCTACCGCGGTTAAAAACGCCAAGGCTGGTCAGGTTCGTTATCGCACCGA
>NZ_JBIVCD010000098.1:825-2023 GCF_044746425.1 Pseudomonas sp. NPDC086112
CTTCGATGCCGTCAAGCTGAAGGAAAACGTTGAAGCCCTGATCGCTGATCTGAAGCGTATCAAGCCAGCTTCCTCGAAAGGTATTTACGTCAAGCGCGTTACCCTGAGCACCACCATGGGTCCAGGTCTGGTCATCGACCAAGGCTCGCTCGACGCGTAAGACACAGGTTGGCGCAAGCGATTGCGCCAATTGAAAGATTGGGGTCCCTGCCTGGCGGGGGCTATCCAAGACCGTAGGCGACGCAAGTCTTAAACCTCAAGCCTACGCAGATGGTGCTCCCGGTTCCTTACCGAATCAGACACCAAAACGACATCCGGCTTCGGTTGGATGAAACGGTAACAAGCAGGAGTTAAACCCGTGGCAATTAAACTCGAAGACAAGAAGGCCATCGTCGCTGAAGTCAACGAGGCTGCCAATGTTGCCCTGTCTGCTGTTGTGGCTGATGCCCGCGGCGTGACAGTTGGCGCTATGACCGGACTCCGTAAAGAGGCTCGTGAAGCTGGCGTTTACGTACGTGTTGTACGTAACACCCTGCTCAAGCGCGCCGTTGCTGGCACTCAATATGACGTGCTCAACGACGTGTTCACCGGCCCGACCTTGATTGCATTTTCGAAAGAACATCCGGGCGCTGCTGCTCGTATCTTCAAAGAATTCGCAAAAGGTCAGGATAAGTTCGAGATCAAGGCAGCTGCGTTCGAGGGCAAGTTCCTCGCAGCTAATCAGATCGACGTACTGGCAAGTCTGCCGACCCGTGACGAAGCAATTTCTCAGCTGATGAGCGTGATTCAAGGCGCAACCAGCAAATTGGCTCGTACTCTGGCGGCCCTTCGCGACCAGAAAGAAGCTGCTGCAGCCTAAGGCTGAGCGACTCCTTTCAGCGTTTATTGTTTATTTCGATGGCCGCGTAGGCTGTCACCCCAATACAGGAATTTATAGTCATGTCTCTGACTAACGACCAAATCATCGAAGCAATCGGCGAAAAATCCGTTCTGGAAATCGTTGAGCTGATCAAGGCCATGGAAGAGAAGTTCGGCGTTTCCGCTGCCGCTGCTTCCGCTGGTCCAGCTGCTGTTGCTGCCGTTGTTGAAGAACAAACTGAATTCAACGTCATGCTGACCGAAGCTGGCGAGAAGAAAGTTAACGTGATCAAGGCAGTACGTGAACTGACCGGTCTGGGCCTGTAAGAAGCCAAGGCTG
>NZ_JBIVCD010000099.1:0-504 GCF_044746425.1 Pseudomonas sp. NPDC086112
ATGAAAGCCGGTATCGAGAAGTTCAAGGCCACCCAAACCTGGTAAGCCGCAGCGGGAGCCGCAAGGCTCCCGCTTGCTAACCTGATAGGTGTTACATGGCGGCGCAAAAGAGATTCGCAGTAAGATTGCGAGCATCAAAAGCACGCAAAAGATTACCAGCGCCATGGAAAAAGTGGCGGTCAGCAAAATGCGCAAGGCACAAATGCGCATGGCTGCTAGCCGTCCTTACGCGGAGCGCATCCGCCAGGTTATTGGCCATCTGGCCAACGCCAACCCGGAATATCGCCACCCATTCATGATCGACCGTGAAGTAAAGCGCGTCGGTTACGTTGTGGTGAGCAGTGACCGTGGTCTGTGTGGTGGCTTGAACACCAACCTGTTCAAGGCCCTGGTCAAGGACATGGCGGTAAACCGCGAAAACGGCGTCGAGATTGATCTGTGTGTAGTGGGTAGCAAGGGTGCGGCTTTCTTCCGCAACTTCGGCGGTAACGTCGTTGCAGCTAT
>NZ_JBIVCD010000099.1:514-1949 GCF_044746425.1 Pseudomonas sp. NPDC086112
CTGGACGGCCGTATTGACCGCCTGTCCGTGGTGTCCAACAAGTTCATCAACACCATGACGCAATCGCCTACCGTGGAGCAGTTGATTCCATTGGTGGCAACCCCGGATCAAGAACTCAAGCACCACTGGGATTATCTGTACGAACCGGACGCCAAAGAGCTGCTTGACGGCTTGATGGTCCGTTACGTGGAGTCGCAGGTCTACCAGGCGGTGGTCGAGAACAACGCGGCTGAACAAGCTGCGCGGATGATCGCGATGAAGAACGCTACCGACACCGCCGGTGATTTGATCAGCGATTTGCAGCTGGTCTACAACAATGCGCGTCAGGCTGCGATCACCCAAGAGATCTCGGAAATAGTAGTCGGCGCAGCCGCGGTTTAACGGTTCAAATATTCAGAGGATCCAGCTATGAGTAGCGGACGTATCGTTCAAATCATCGGCGCCGTTATCGACGTGGAATTTCCACGCGACAGCGTACCGAGCATCTACAACGCGCTGAAAGTAGTGAGCGCGGCCGAAACCACCCTGGAAGTTCAGCAGCAGCTGGGCGACGGCGTGGTTCGTACCATTGCGATGGGTTCCACCGAGGGCTTGAAGCGCGGTCTGGAAGTCAATGACTCTGGCGCAGCCATCTCCGTACCAGTCGGTAAAGCGACCCTGGGCCGGATCATGGACGTTCTGGGTAACCCGATCGACGAAGCTGGCCCGATCGACACCGAAGAGCGCTGGGGCATTCACCGTCCTGCGCCAACCTTCGCTGAACAAGCGGGCGGCAACGACCTGCTGGAAACCGGCATCAAGGTTATCGACCTGGTTTGCCCGTTCGCCAAGGGTGGTAAAGTCGGTCTGTTCGGTGGTGCCGGTGTAGGCAAAACCGTAAACATGATGGAACTGATCCGTAACATCGCCATCGAGCACAGCGGTTATTCCGTGTTCGCCGGTGTGGGTGAGCGTACTCGTGAGGGTAACGACTTCTACCACGAGATGAAGGATTCCAACGTTCTGGACAAAGTGGCACTGGTTTACGGTCAGATGAACGAGCCGCCGGGTAACCGTCTGCGCGTAGCACTGACCGGCCTGACCATGGCCGAGAAGTTCCGTGACGAAGGTAACGACGTTCTTCTGTTCGTCGACAACATCTATCGTTACACCCTGGCCGGTACTGAAGTATCCGCACTGCTGGGCCGTATGCCTTCCGCAGTAGGTTACCAGCCGACCCTGGCCGAAGAGATGGGTACTCTGCAAGAGCGTATCACTTCGACCAAAAACGGTTCGATCACCTCGATCCAGGCGGTATACGTACCGGCGGATGACTTGACTGACCCGTCGCCAGCGACCACCTTCGCCCACTTGGACGCCACCGTCGTTCTGTCCCGTGACATCGCTTCCCTGGGTATCTACCCGGCGGTCGATCCACTCGCCTCGAGTTGGCGCC
>NZ_JBIVCD010000100.1:0-1688 GCF_044746425.1 Pseudomonas sp. NPDC086112
CCGGACAACGCTTCCCGCGAACCACGGACGTCGGATTGGACGACGATGTTGAGCGTCTTCTTCTCTTCCTGACCCATGTTCTCGAAGATGTTTTCAAGCTTGCCAGCGTGAGCGCGGGCCAGTTTGACTTCGCGGAACTTGCCTTGACGGAACAGAGCCACTTCACGGGCTTTCTTCTCGTCGGCAACAACGCTCATCTCGTCGCCAGCGTCCGGGGTACCGTCCAGGCCGAGAATCTCGACAGGAATGGAAGGACCGGCTTCCTTGATTGGCTTGCCGTTCTCGTCGAGCATGGCGCGAACGCGGCCATAGTTCGAACCGACCAGCACCATGTCGCCTTGGCGCAGGGTACCGTCTTGAACCAGAACGGTTGCAACCGGACCACGACCTTTGTCGAGACGCGATTCAACCACAACGCCACGGCCAGGAGCCGAAGGGGTCGCTTTCAGTTCGAGAACTTCAGCTTGCAGCAGGACCGCTTCAAGCAACTCGTCCACGCCAGTACCGACTTTCGCCGAAACCGATACGAACGGGGTGTCGCCGCCCCACTCTTCCGAGGTCACGCCGTGAACCGACAATTCGCTACGGATGCGATCAAGATCGGCGCCCGGCTTGTCGATTTTGTTCACTGCAACAACCAGCGGAACACCAGCAGCCTTGGCGTGCTGAACGGCTTCAACGGTCTGCGGCATTACGCCGTCGTCCGCTGCAACCACCAGGATCACGATGTCGGTCGCCTTGGCACCACGGGCACGCATGGCGGTAAACGCGGCGTGACCAGGGGTATCGAGGAAGGTGACCATGCCGCGTTCGGTTTCAACGTGGTACGCACCGATGTGCTGGGTGATACCACCGGCTTCGCCAGCAGCTACCTTGGCACGACGGATGTAGTCGAGCAGCGAGGTCTTACCGTGGTCAACGTGACCCATTACGGTCACAACCGGTGCACGGGAGAACGCTTCACCTTCAAACTTCAGGGACTCGGCCAGGGAATCTTCCAGGGCGGTGTCGCTGACCAGGGTCACTTTGTGGCCCAGTTCTTCGGCAACCAGTTGGGCAGTTTCCTGATCCAGCACCTGGTTGATGGTCGCTGGAGTACCCAGTTTGAACATGAACTTGATGATTTCAGCAGCCTTGACCGACATCTGCTGGGCGAGATCGCCAACAGTGATGGTCTCGCCGATCTTCACTTCGCGCACAACAGGGCCGGTTGGGCTCTGGAAACCGTGGGCGTTGCGCTTCTTCAGCTTGGCCTTGCCGCGACCACCACGACGGAAGCCATCGCTTTCTTCGTCGGTAGTACGTGGCGCAACACGTGGAGCAGGCGCTTTTTCCTTGACCGAAGCACGATGCGGAGCGTTTTTGCGCTCGCCATCGCCACTGCCACGACGATTGGCATCGTCGGCACGTGGTTTGTCCGGACGACGCTGTTCGTCGCGCTTACGAGTGTCGGCCGCAGGTGCTGGTGCAGCTGCAACAACCGGCGCGCTTTCACGCACTGGTTCGGCAACTGCAGCAGGCGCTGCAACGGCGTCGTTAGTAGCGGTTTGCGCAGCAGCAGGCTGGCGACGCGCTTCTTCTTCGGCGCGACGCTTGGCTTCTTCTTCAGCCTTCTGACGAGCAGCATTTTCTACTGCGCGGCGTTCTTCCAGTTCGCGTTTGCGCTCGGCTTCGTTTTATTCCGGGCT
>NZ_JBIVCD010000101.1:0-1554 GCF_044746425.1 Pseudomonas sp. NPDC086112
CCGGCTGCTATTCCCACCGAGCGCAATACGCCCGTTAAAAGGAGGCGCAATTCTATAGACGCCCCATATAGGTGTCAACCCAATAAAAAAGCCCCCGCTAAGCGGAGGCTTTTTCAACTCATCAAAGCTAACTCAAAAAAGAGCTTACTCGATGACTTTTGCTACGACACCAGCGCCGACGGTACGACCGCCTTCACGGATAGCGAAACGCAGACCGTCTTCCATTGCGATGGTTTTGATCAGGGTAACGGTCATTTGAACGTTATCACCCGGCATCACCATTTCAACACCTTCTGGCAGCTCACAGTTACCAGTCACGTCAGTTGTACGGAAGTAGAACTGTGGACGGTAGCCCTTGAAGAACGGAGTGTGACGACCGCCTTCTTCCTTGCTCAGAACGTAAACCTCAGCAGTGAACTTGGTATGCGGCTTGACAGTGCCGGGCTTGACCAGAACCTGGCCACGCTCAACATCATCACGCTTGGTACCACGCAGCAAAACGCCGCAGTTCTCACCCGCACGACCTTCGTCGAGCAGCTTGCGGAACATTTCAACACCAGTGCAAGTAGTTTTGACAGTGTCACGAAGACCAACAATCTCAACTTCTTCCTGAATGCGGACAATGCCACGCTCAACACGACCAGTCACAACAGTACCGCGACCGGAGATCGAGAACACATCCTCGATCGGCATCAGGAACGGCTTATCGATAGCACGCTCAGGCTGCGGAATATAGCTATCCAGAGTCTCGACCAACTTCTTGACAGCAGTAGTGCCCATCTCGTTGTCGTCTTGACCATTCAGCGCCATCAGCGCCGAACCAATGATGATCGGAGTGTCGTCACCTGGGAAATCGTAAGTGCTCAACAGATCACGCACTTCCATCTCAACCAGCTCCAGCAACTCAGCATCGTCAACCATGTCAGCCTTGTTCAGGAAGACAACGATGTACGGAACGCCAACCTGACGGGACAGCAGGATGTGCTCACGGGTTTGCGGCATCGGACCATCAGCGGCCGAGCAAACCAGAATCGCACCATCCATCTGCGCAGCACCGGTAATCATGTTTTTTACGTAGTCGGCGTGACCTGGACAGTCAACATGTGCGTAGTGACGCACAGCCGAATCGTACTCAACGTGAGCAGTGTTAATGGTGATACCACGAGCTTTTTCTTCTGGGGCGCTATCGATCTTGTCGAAGTCAACCTTTGCCGAGCCGAACACTTCGGAGCAGACGCGGGTCAGAGCGGCAGTCAAGGTCGTCTTGCCATGGTCTACGTGACCAATGGTGCCAACGTTGACGTGCGGCTTGTTACGTTCGAACTTTTCCTTAGCCATCGAAATCACCCCTAGCAGAAGAATTAAGCAAGTACTATCAGCCATTAAAACAAAGGCAGATATTTTCATATCTGCCTTGTTATATGGAGCTCTTGAGCGGATTTGAACCGCTGACCTCACCCTTACCAAGGGTGTGCTCTACCAACTGAGCTACAAGAGCGTAACACTTTGCAGGACCTGCAAACTTGGCGCGGGTAGCGGGAATCGAACCCGCAT
>NZ_JBIVCD010000102.1:0-1087 GCF_044746425.1 Pseudomonas sp. NPDC086112
GTCTTCGTCGACTTCCAGCTCGTCGATGAATTTGCTCAGGATGTCGCCGGTTTCTGCTTGCTGCTTAGCCTGGATGTCCGATTCGGTCATCACGTTCAGGGTCCAGCCAGTCAACAGGCTAGCCAGACGCACGTTCTGACCACCGCGACCGATGGCCTGAGCCAGATTGTCTGCGCCAACGGCGATGTCCATTGCATGGGCATCTTCGTCAACGATAATTGCCGCCACTTCAGCCGGCGACATTGCATTGATCACGAACTGCGCCGGGTTATCGTCCCACAGGACGATATCCACACGCTCACCGCCCAACTCGCCGGACACTGCCTGGACGCGCGAACCGCGCATACCGATGCAAGCGCCTTGCGGGTCAATGCGTTTGTCCTTGGAGCGGACCGCGATCTTGGCGCGCGAACCCGGGTCGCGGGACGCAGCCATTACTTCGATCAGGCCTTCAGCAATTTCCGGCACTTCGATGCGGAACAACTCGATCAGCATTTCCGGCGCGGTACGCGACAGGATCAACTGAGGGCCGCGGTTCTCGGTGCGGATTTCCTTGAGCAGCGCACGCAGACGCACGCCAACCCGGAAGGTTTCGCGAGAAATGATGTCTTCACGGGCCAGCAACGCTTCAGCGTTATTGCCCAGGTCGACGATCACGTTGTCGCGGGTGACTTTCTTCACGGTGCCGGAGATGATTTCCCCCAGGCGCTCGCGGTAGGCGTCGACGACTTGAGCACGCTCGGCTTCGCGAACTTTCTGCACGATGACTTGCTTGGCAGTCTGTGCAGCAATGCGGCCGAACTCGATGGATTCGATCTTTTCTTCGACAACATCGCCGACCTTGGCGCCAGGATGCGTTTCGGCAACCTTGCTTGGCCAGGTTTCGATGGCCGGATCGTCCAGGTCTGCTTCTTCGACGACCGTCCAGCGACGGAATGTCTCGTAAGCACCGGTGTGGCGATTGATTTCCACACGCAGATCGACTTCGTCCTCAAAACGCTTTTTGGTAGCAGTGGCCAGAGCCAGCTCCAGCGCTTCAAAAATTACGTTTGCCGGTACGCCCTTTTCATTGGATACCGACTCACCA
>NZ_JBIVCD010000102.1:1097-1468 GCF_044746425.1 Pseudomonas sp. NPDC086112
CGATCATATCGATCGGCAACAGGAACTCATGGTCTTCAACCTGCACCACAACGTCCTGCTCTTCTACACCGCGCAGAAGGCCCTGAAAGTTGCGCCGACCTTCAAAAGGCGAGCGCAGCTTGATCTTCACTTGTTCACCGGCAAATTTTGCAAACTGCTCAATAGTGAACAGTGGGCGTTCCATGCCAGGCGAGGAAACTTCAAGGGTGTATTCAACGGCGATCTGATCTTCTACATCCAGTACACCGCTGATCTGACGGCTGACGATGGCACAATCGTCCACCAGCACGCCGCCCTCTTTATCAAGATAAACGCGCAACATTGAGTGGCGACCTTGAGCCGTCAACTCAATACCCCAGCAGTCATAGCCT
>NZ_JBIVCD010000103.1:0-1397 GCF_044746425.1 Pseudomonas sp. NPDC086112
GTCTCTTTACCGAACGCGATGGTGCCGCTGACTTCAGCCAGAATCGAGGCTTCTTTCGGACGACGGGCTTCGAACAAGTCGGCAACACGCGGCAGACCACCGGTGATGTCACGGGTCTTCGAAGTCTCTTGCGGAATACGAGCGATAACATCACCGATCGCGATTTTCGCGCCGTCCGCTACGCCGACCAGGGCGTTAGCAGGCAGGAAGTACTGAGCGATTACGTCGGTACCCGGCAGCAAGAGATCCTTACCGTTGTCATCAACCATCTTCACAGCAGGACGGATATCTTTACCGGCAGCTGGACGGTCTTTGGCGTCGAGCACTTCAATGTTGGTCATACCGGTCAATTCGTCAGTCTGACGCTTGATCGTGATGCCTTCTTCCATGCCCACGTAGGTCACGGTACCCTTCATTTCGGTAACGATTGGGTGAGTGTGCGGATCCCACTTGCCACGATTGCGCCAGCGTCGACCTTGTCACCTTCTTTAACCGAAATCACAGCACCGTACGGCAGCTTGTAACGCTCGCGCTCACGACCGAAGTCATCAGCGATCGCCAGCTCACCGGAACGGGACACAGCAACCAGACAACCATCCACTCGCTCAACATGCTTCAGGTTATGCAGACGGACGGTACCGCCATTCTTCACCTGAACACTGTCGGCTGCGGAGGTCCGGCTTGCCGCACCACCGATGTGGAACGTACGCATCGTCAGCTGGGTACCCGGCTCACCGATGGACTGGCAGCGATAACGCCGACCGCTTCACCGATGTTCACCTGGTGACCACGAGCCAAGTCACGGCCGTAGCACTTGGCGCAAATGCCGTAGCGGGTTTCGCAGCTGATCGGCGAACGCACAATCACTTCGTCGATGCTGTTCAGCTCGATGAACTCGACCCACTTCTCGTCTACCAGCGTGCCGGCAGGAACGATGATTTCCTCGGTACCTGGCTTGAATACGTCACGGGCGATAACACGACCCAATACGCGCTCACCCAACGGCTCAACAACGTCACCGCCTTCAATGTGCGGAGTCATTACCAGGCCATGTTCGGTGCCGCAATCGATCTCGGTCACAACCAGATCCTGCGCCACGTCTACCAGACGACGAGTCAGGTAACCGGAGTTCGCAGTTTTCAACGCGGTATCCGCCAAACCTTTACGAGCACCGTGAGTGGAGATGAAGTACTGAAGTACGCTCAAACCTTCACGGAAGTTCGCTGTAATCGGCGTTTCGATGATGGAACCGTCCGGCTTGGCCATCAGGCCACGCATACCGGCGAGCTGACGGATCTGCGCCTGCGAACCGCGCGCGCCGGAGTCGGCCATGATGTAAATCGAGTTCATCGACTTCTGCGGGACCATCTCGCCCTTGGCGTTGGCCACGGTGTCGG
>NZ_JBIVCD010000104.1:0-1328 GCF_044746425.1 Pseudomonas sp. NPDC086112
GATTCTGAGGGATCCCCACAAATCTACCCCAGCACCTGTGCCTGTTGATGTACCTCGTCTCGCAACGTGCGCTCAAGTCTCTCCAAGGTTTCCCGAGAGTTTGAGCCGCGTCCGCAACGCCAGTATTCCAAGCCCAGTCGCCACAACGACAGTACTCGTCGATGTTTAAGACTGTTGCTTTGAAAGCGATGCTCATGACCTGCTTCGCGGGCCTGTAACCCGGTTAAACAAATGATGTAGTTAGCCAACGCCGAGATCAGTAACAGCACTTCAATTCGGCGTGGGCAGTGACTTCGATGGCGAGTCACACCAACACCGAAGTACTCGCTTTTCACATCCCGGAAGCCTTCTTCAATCTGCATCCGCTGCTTGTAAATTGCCACGATTTTCGAAGGATTCCATTGAGCCTCTGGCAGGTTACTGGCCAGCAACCACGGCTCTCGCTCACGATTGGCCGATTGCCTGCTGAGCTTGTTTTTGGCGATTGAACCGGTAACGCGTTGATGTTTTCGCCCCTTGGCGCGGTGTCTGACGCAGTACAAATGAATGATATGCGGAGCGCTTTGGGTCATCTCGATATGGCCCAGCGACTTCGGTGAAGATGACGCCAAAGCGTAGAGATTTTTCACTGGCAACCAGGTGTTCGAGTCGCTTCGGTATAGGTCGCGGTTGCGCACCCGAGCCACGTAATACCAGCCTTGCGCCTCGACAGCCTTGATCCAGGGCCGTCGAAAACCTGCATCGGCAACAAGGATCGGAACGCAGTTTTTGGGTAGCATTTCGGCCAACGTTTGCAGCAACCGCTTTTGATATTTCGGGCAACCTTCACGCTCGTGAACGCTTTCGTAAATAGGAAACGAGCGCCCAGCCAACGGGATGGCGGCGCGCAACAAAAAGAACTCTCCCGCGGCATCAATCGGTGACCAATCGACCAGAATCAAGGGATGTTTCAGGGGGCCCAGCAGGGCTCGCAACATGACCCAATAAAACAACGAGCGCTCTGATTGCAGATGGCGATTTCCCAACAGCCGATCCACTCGTTTGATGGCGTGTTTTGGATAGGCCTTGCCTGACATGAATCGACCAAGTTCTGTCAGCGTCAGACGGCGGCCTCGCAGCAACGAACTGACACAACACATCAGCGTTTTCAGACGACGAGAGTGGACAGTGGGAAGTGCTTGGGTGAGCGCGCTGTGTAAGAATCGGATGGCCTGCATGGGTTCGGGATCTTGTTTCTGTGTGGTGCAATACAAGCTGCCGACCCATGCAGGTCTCTTCAATTCCCAACTTCTTGATTTTTTGTAGGAAAAAGCGGGGATTTCTCAGGG
>NZ_JBIVCD010000105.1:0-1317 GCF_044746425.1 Pseudomonas sp. NPDC086112
ACCGTATGGATGGAGCCAACAAGGCTTTCTCGCACTACCGCTTCTAATTTTAGCGTCACTAATTTTGCGAGGGCTTTATGGCTCGTACTACACCGATTAACCGCTACCGTAACATTGGTATCGTTGCTCACGTGGATGCTGGTAAAACCACCACCACCGAGCGCGTCCTTTTTTACACTGGCAAAAGTCACAAAATGGGCGAGGTGCATGACGGCGCCGCGACCACAGACTGGATGGTGCAGGAGCAGGAGCGTGGTATTACCATTACTTCTGCTGCCATCACCGCCTTCTGGCAGGGTTCCGAGAAGCAGCACAAGGACCAATACCGCTTCAACGTCATCGACACCCCGGGCCACGTTGACTTCACTATTGAAGTTGAGCGTTCCCTGCGTGTTCTCGATGGCGCGGTCGTTGTGTTCTGCGGCACCTCGGGTGTTGAGCCTCAGTCGGAAACCGTATGGCGTCAAGCCAACAAATACGGCGTTCCACGTCTTGTTTACGTAAACAAGATGGACCGTGCTGGTGCGAACTTCCTGCGCGTGATCGGTCAGATCAAGCAGCGTCTGGGTCACACTCCGGTGCCAATCCAGTTGGCCATCGGTTCCGAAGACAACTTCCAGGGTCAGATCGATCTGATGTCCATGGAAGCTGTTTACTGGAATGACGCTGACAAAGGCATGGTTCCAGTTCGCAAGCCTATCCCTGCTGAGCTGCAGGAACTGGCTGATGAGTGGCGCGGCAACATGGTTGAGGCTGCGGCCGAAGCCAGCGAAGAGCTGATGAACAAGTACCTCGAAGGTGAAGAACTCACCAACGCGGAAATCAAGGCCGCTCTGCGTCAGCGTACTATCGCTGGTGAGATCGTTCTGGCTGTTTGCGGTTCTTCCTTCAAGAACAAGGGTGTTCCCCTGGTTCTCGACGCCGTGATCGACTACCTGCCTGCTCCTACCGACATTCCTGCCATCAAGGGTACTGACCCGGATGACGAGACCAAGGAAATGGAGCGTCACGCAGACGACAGCGAGCCGTTCTCGGCTCTGGCGTTCAAGATCGCTACCGACCCATTCGTGGGTACCTTGACCTTTGTTCGAGTTTACTCGGGCGTGTTGGCCTCCGGCGACGGCGTGATCAACTCGGTTAAAGGCAAGAAAGAGCGTGTGGGTCGTATGGTGCAAATGCACGCAAACGCCCGTGAAGAAATCAAGGAAGTACGCGCTGGTGACATCGCGGCCTTGATCGGCATGAAGGACGTCACCACTGGAAACTTTGTGCAACGCTGACAAGCCAATCATCCTGGTTCGCATGGACTTCCCGGAG
>NZ_JBIVCD010000106.1:0-1311 GCF_044746425.1 Pseudomonas sp. NPDC086112
CCATCGGCAAGCTCGATCTGGTCACCACGCTGGACTTCCGCATGTCCTCGACCTGCGTCTATTCCGACATCGTCTTGCCGACCGCGACCTGGTACGAAAAAGACGACATGAACACCTCGGACATGCACCCGTTCATTCACCCGTTGTCGGCCGCCATCGACCCGGCGTGGGAATCGCGTTCCGACTGGGAAATCTACAAAGGCATCGCCAAGGCGTTTTCCAGCATGGCGGTCGGGCATCTGGGCGTGGAGAAAGACCTGGTGACCATCCCGTTGATGCACGACAGCGTCGGCGAACTGGCCCAACCGTTTGGCGGCACCGACTGGAAAAGCGCTGGCGTGGCACCGGAGCCGGGCAAGAACGCGCCGAACCTGCATGTGGTGGAGCGTGACTACCCGAACATCTACAAACAGTTCTCGTCGCTTGGGCCATTGCTGGAAAAACACGGCAACGGTGGCAAGGGCATCAACTGGAACACCGACGCCGAAGTGAAATTTCTCGGTGAACTCAATCACAAAGAAGGCGATGCCGGTATCAGTCACGGCCGTCCGAAAATCGACACGGCGATCGATGCCGCCGAAGTGATTCTGTCCCTGGCGCCGGAAACCAATGGCCATGTCGCCGTCAAGGCCTGGGCGGCGTTGTCGGAATTTACCGGCATCGATCACAGCCACCTGGCGCTGTCCAAGGAACACGAGGCGATTCGTTTCCGCGACATTCAGGCGCAGCCGCGCAAGATCATTTCCAGCCCGACCTGGTCGGGACTCGAAGACGATCACGTCAGCTACAACGCCGGCTACACCAACGTTCACGAAGGGATCCCATGGCGCACCATCACCGGTCGCCAGCAGTTCTACCAGGATCACCCGTGGATGCAGGCGTTCGGCGAGCAACTGATGAGTTATCGCCCGCCCGTCAACACCCGCACCATCGAAGGGGTGAAAGGCAAGCGCAGTAACGGCCACAAGGAAATCGTCCTGAACTGGATCACCCCGCACCAGAAGTGGGGCATCCACAGCACCTACAGCGACAACCTGCTGATGCTCACCCTCAGCCGAGGCGGGCCTATTGTCTGGCTCTCGGAGAACGACGCGAAAAGCGCCGGCATCGAGGACAACGACTGGATCGAATGCTTCAACGTCAACGGTGCACTGACCGCCCGGGCGGTGGTCAGCCAGCGCGTCAAGGACGGCATGGTGATGATGTATCACGCACAGGAACGGATCGTGAACGTGCATACACGCGCTTGACCTTCAGGCCGAGGGTCAGCGTGGTCAAACCGGCGGAGTACACCGACAGGTTGTTCGACAG
>NZ_JBIVCD010000107.1:0-1283 GCF_044746425.1 Pseudomonas sp. NPDC086112
TGTAGAAACGGATACATCCTTTACAATCGAGACCGGGGACATCCTTTACGTTTTTGTGGGTTTGAAAGGCGGTTTTCACCGCTTTTCAAACGACCTAAAAGGTAATTGCACAAATACACTTCCCAGACCTCATCTTCCACCTCCTTCAGCCCTAGTGCCTCACCCACCAGCGATTCGCTGACAAATACCATTCCGCCTTTCCACTTCATTGAACCGTTTTGCCGGACTTTTCTGACCAGCATTTGTGAAGGGTAATTCACCTCCGGCACACGTCCGTCGTAGAGGCGGCTGGATGGCACATAAACATCCGCCGGAACCTTCATTGCCAGGGCCTTGTGAGGGCGTTCGTAGTTGTATTCGTGGCGAAACCGTTCAAACGCCAGCTGCTGCTGTACCAAATTATGCTCAGGTGTCTGAAGCAGCGCAGCCTTGAGGGTTCGGTGCATTCGTTCATGGCGGCCATTCTGGTCAGGGCGTCCGGGCTGGATACGCTCGGGATAGATACCCAAGCGTATGAACCAGGCCGCTAGGCTGGAGATGCGCGACACGCCGGTCGAGGCAAAAGGTGAACCGTTATCCGTGCGAATGACATTGGGCAACCCATACTCTCGAAAAGCCCAGTCAAATCCTTCGCGCGCCCCAGCCACACTGCTTTGCGCCCGACAAAGTAAGAGGAATCGACTGACATGATCGGAGATCGTCAAAGGAAAGCAGCGCTGACCTGATTGCAGGGCGAAGTCGCCTTTGAAATCCGCCGCCCATGTTTGATTGGGCTCTGTGGCTTCGCGTAACGGAATAGGCCCCGTCGGTGGGCGATTAAGGAAACGTCGTTTTTGCACCAAACCTGCACGCTTGAGCCATTCGCCAGCGGTGCTCAACGCGGGCCAAGACAGCTCCGCGTGCGTATTTTTAAGGTTGTGAACCAACTTCTCAGGCCCCCAACTCGGATGCTCGCGCTTATAAGCGATCAGCAACTCAAGGACATGCTCACTGATTTGATGGGGGCTATGGTGCGGACGTCTGGACAGCTCTTTGAGCCCGTCGATGCCACGTTCAGCATAGCGCGCCAACCACTTGTCCAAAGTGGGCCGGCTGACACCGTAATGCCGTGCCAGCTCACATTTGGAATAGGCGCCGGACATCCAGTCGCCTACGAGTTTCACTCTCTGATCCATTGGGGACTCTCGATTCCAGGGCATGGTCAGGCACCTCCTGACCGTATTTCATACCTGTAAACGATGTCTCCGGTTTAAAACGTAAAGGATGTCTCCGGTTTCTACCCG
>NZ_JBIVCD010000108.1:0-1257 GCF_044746425.1 Pseudomonas sp. NPDC086112
ATCGGTACCTCGGCTGCCCTGGCCATCTCCGGCATTCCTTTCGATGGCCCGATCGGCGCTGCCCGCGTTGCGTTCCATGAAAGCACCGGTTACCTGCTGAACCCGACTTACGAACAACTGAAAGCTTCGAGCCTGGACATGGTCGTTGCCGGTACTTCGGAAGCCGTGTTGATGGTTGAATCGGAAGCCAAAGAGCTGACCGAAGACCAGATGCTGGGCGCTGTACTGTTTGCTCACGACGAGTTCCAGGTGGTAATCAACGCCGTTAAAGAACTGGCCGCTGAAGCCGCCAAGCCAACCTGGACCTGGGCTCCTCAGCCAGAAGCCACCGCACTGCTGGGCGCTATCCGTGCCGAGTTCGGCGAAGCGATCTCCCAGGCTTACACCATCACCGTCAAAGCCGACCGTTATGCGCGTCTGGGCGAGCTGAAAGACCAGGTTGTTGCCAATCTGTCCGGTGAAGAAGGTCAGCCGACCTCCGCTGAAGTCAAAGCGGCTTTCGGTGAAATCGAATACCGCACCGTTCGCGAAAACATCGTTAACGGCAAGCCACGTATCGACGGTCGCGACACCAAGACCGTACGTCCGCTGAACATCGAAGTCGGCGTTCTGCCAAAGACCCACGGTTCGGCACTGTTCACCCGTGGCGAAACCCAGGCCCTGGTAGTCGCGACGCTGGGTACTGCCCGTGACGCACAGCTGCTGGACACCCTGGAAGGCGAGAAAAAAGACCCGTTCATGCTGCACTACAACTTCCCTCCGTTCTCGGTAGGTGAGTGTGGTCGCATGGGTGGCGCTGGTCGTCGCGAAATCGGTCACGGCCGTCTGGCCCGTCGTTCGGTTCAGGCCATGCTGCCTGCTGCCGACGTGTTCCCGTACACCATTCGTGTGGTGTCGGAAATCACCGAGTCCAACGGTTCGAGCTCCATGGCTTCGGTCTGCGGCGCTTCCCTGGCTCTGATGGATGCTGGCGTTCCGATGAAGGCACCAGTTGCCGGTATCGCCATGGGTCTGGTTAAAGAAGGCGAGAAATTCGCCGTCCTGACCGACATCCTGGGCGACGAAGATCACCTCGGCGACATGGACTTCAAAGTAGCGGGTACCGCCAAAGGTGTTACCGCGCTGCAGATGGACATCAAGATCAAGGGCATCACCGAAGAAATCATGGAAATCGCTCTGGGCCAAGCCCTGGAAGCGCGCCTGAATATCCTCGGTCAGATGAACCAGATCATTGGTCAGTCGCGTACCGAGCTGTCG
>NZ_JBIVCD010000109.1:0-356 GCF_044746425.1 Pseudomonas sp. NPDC086112
CTTGGCCAGTATTTTGCTTACGTATTTTGTATCGTCAAGCACTTCGCGCTTGGCTGCTACGCGTCTTCTTGGCATGGATAAGCCCTCAAACGGTCTTCAGGTTCGCTCGGAATCGGTGCCCTTTCGGGACGCCTCCGACCTTACTCTTATCGACTCAGAAAAATAGAAAATCAGTTTTTACAAAAAGCCGCTACTACTTAGGCTTCTTGGTACCGTACTTCGAACGACCCTGGTTACGACCTTTAACGCCGGAAGTATCCAAAGAACCGCGTACGGTGTGGTAACGAACACCTGGCAAGTCTTTTACACGACCGCCGCGGATCAGTACCACGCTGTGCTCTTGCAGGTTGTGTCCG
>NZ_JBIVCD010000109.1:366-1125 GCF_044746425.1 Pseudomonas sp. NPDC086112
GGGCCACTGTTGTCTTGCGACGCTATTGTCTTGCAAGAAAAGCAAAATGGCAGGAACGAATTCCCGCCAAATTTAGGGGTACAAGAGTCTAAAGAGGATCTTGCCCCCAGTCAAGGCAAGGCCCCGACCTCCCCGCTCATCCAACCTCGACAAATTGTCTCGATTCGATGAACGGAACGGCCAGGGCCTTACGCTCATTTATCGCAGAACTCAGTTACCGCTTGAGTTCAGCGCTTCGGTCAGTGCAGCTTCCACTTCACTGGCGCTTACGCGCAACGGTTTGTCAGCATCACGGCGGCGCTTGCGCTCGCTGTGGTAAGCCAGACCGGTACCCGCCGGGATCAAACGACCCACGACTACGTTTTCTTTCAGGCCGCGCAGGTAATCGCGCTTGCCGGTTACCGCTGCTTCGGTCAGTACGCGAGTGGTTTCCTGGAAGGAAGCCGCCGAGATGAACGATTCGGTGGACAACGACGCCTTGGTGATACCCAGCAATACGCGAGTGAACTTGGAAACGAACTTCTCGTCGCCAGCCAGACGCTCGTTCTCTACCAGAACGTGAGTCAATTCCATCTGGTCGCCCTTGATGAAACTGGAATCGCCGGATTCAGCGATTTCAACTTTACGCAGCATCTGACGCAGGATGGTCTCGATGTGCTTATCGTTGATCTTCACGCCTTGCAGACGATAAACGTAATGGATATCTTTCAATATTTCCTTGTACAGAGAAATAACACACAGCAGACGCTGGATGTCGTT
>NZ_JBIVCD010000110.1:0-1098 GCF_044746425.1 Pseudomonas sp. NPDC086112
GTGCAACGTTTTTGGCGTTGCCCGAAGCATCCTGGTAGATAGCGATCAGGTCAGGGATACCGCCGCCTTTGACGAACTCGGAACGCACGGTGTGGCCCGGAGCTTTCGGCGCGATCATGATCACGTCGAGGTCAGCACGTGGCACAACCTGGTTGTAGTGAATCGCGAAACCGTGGGAGAAGGCCAGGGTGGCGCCTTTCTTGATGTTCGGCTCGATTTCGTTCTTGTACAGGGCAGACTGGAACTCGTCCGGGGTCAGGATCATGACCAGGTCGGCAGCCGCTACGGCGGAAGCAACGTCGGTCACTTTCAGGCCGTGGGCTTCGGCTTTGGCAACAGTAGCCGAACCTTTACGCAGACCGACAGTAACATCAACGCCGGAGTCTTTCAGGTTGCACGCTTGAGCGTGGCCCTGGGAACCGTAACCGATGATGGCAACTTTCTTGCCCTGGATGATCGACAGGTCGCAGTCTTTATCGTAGAAAACTTTCATGAATTTCCCCTTTATATCTGGCCCTTCAGGCCATTCGCTAATTTGGTTTAGATGCTCAGTACTTTGTCGCCGCGGGCAATCCCGGTGACGCCACTGCGTACGGTTTCCAGAATCGAGGCGGTCCCGATCGATTGAATGAAGCTGTCGAGCTTGTCGCTGGTACCGGTCAATTGAACGGTATATACGCTAGCGCTGACATCAACGATCTGCCCACGATAAATATCGGTGGTGCGCTTGATCTCGGCGCGCTGGGCGCCGGTGGCCTTGACCTTGACCAGCATCAGTTCGCGCTCGATGTGAGCACTCTCCGACAGGTCGACCAGTTTTACCACTTCGATCAGCTTGTTCAGGTTCTTGGTGATCTGCTCGATGACTTCATCGTGCCCTACCGTGGTTAGCGTCAGACGCGACAGGGTCGGGTCTTCGGTTGGCGCCACGGTCAGGCTTTCGATGTTGTAGTTGCGCTGCGAGAACAGGCCGACTACACGAGACAAAGCGCCCGGTTCGTTTTCCAGAAGCAAG
Source organism: Pseudomonas sp. NPDC086112 (assembly GCF_044746425.1). Taxonomy (NCBI): domain Bacteria; kingdom Pseudomonadati; phylum Pseudomonadota; class Gammaproteobacteria; order Pseudomonadales; family Pseudomonadaceae; genus Pseudomonas; species Pseudomonas sp. NPDC086112. The sequence continues at coordinate 1,016 of NZ_JBIVCD010000110.1, forward strand.
GAAATAATGTGCCGCATGATTAAGTACGCTCCGTCTTGCTCAGCCCCATATCGCGAATGGATCCGTCTTTGATCTGCATCGGG
>NZ_JBIVCD010000111.1:0-1068 GCF_044746425.1 Pseudomonas sp. NPDC086112
AGCCGGGGGTCGCCGTCCGGCGACCACTGATCTGCTGGCAGCCGAGTGCGGTGTGACCCTGGACGAGCGCGGTTTCGTGCACGTTGACGATCACTGCGCCACCACTGTACCGGGCGTTTACGCCATCGGTGACGTGGTTCGCGGCATGATGCTGGCACACAAGGCCTCGGAAGAGGGCATCATGGTTGTCGAGCGCATCAAGGGCCACAAAGCCCAGATGAACTATGACTTGATCCCGTCAGTTATTTATACTCACCCGGAAATCGCGTGGGTCGGCAAAACCGAGCAGGCCTTGAAGGCTGAAGGCGTTGAAGTTAACGTTGGCACCTTCCCGTTCGCAGCCAGTGGCCGTGCCATGGCAGCCAACGACACCGGCGGTTTCGTGAAAGTCATTGCCGATGCCAAGACTGACCGCGTATTGGGCGTCCACGTGATTGGCCCGAGCGCTGCAGAACTGGTTCAGCAGGGCGCGATCGGTATGGAATTCGGCACCAGCGCTGAAGACTTGGGCATGATGGTTTTCTCCCATCCGACCCTGTCTGAAGCCTTGCACGAAGCAGCTTTGGCTGTGAATGGCGGCGCCATCCACATCGCCAACCGCAAGAAGCGTTAAGACAATAAGAAACCACGGCGGTACGGCCCGTCGTGAGCCTTGCGTGCAAGACTCACCGCGGAATGTCCGCTGGACGCAGTCTTGCGTAGCTGCACCGGGTAACTGGAAAGCTACGCAAGCAGCAGTCACAGGTGGTGCGGCACCAGAACGGTGCAGCACCGAATGCGCAGTACCTAACGAAGACGGTAATAAGCATGAATCTTCACGAGTATCAGGGTAAGCAGCTGTTCGCTGAATACGGCCTGCCAGTTTCCACCGGCTACGCAGTAGACACCCCGGAAGCAGCAGCAGAAGCTTGCGACAAAATCGGCGGCACCGAGTGGGTTGTCAAAGCCCAGGTCCACGCTGGTGGTCGCGGTAAAGCGGGCGGCGTAAAGCTGGTTCGCAGCAAAGAAGACGCCAAAGCATTCGCTCAACAGTGGTTGGGCAAGCGTCTGGTGACTTACCAGACTGAT
>NZ_JBIVCD010000112.1:0-382 GCF_044746425.1 Pseudomonas sp. NPDC086112
TCCGTCGTTCTAGGGGTGGACAAGTTCCTGCCCGTGGACGTCTACGTGCCTGGCTGCCCGCCCCGCCCTGAAGCTTTTCTGCAAGGCTTGATGCTGTTGCAGGAGTCGATTGGCCAGGAGCGTCGTCCACTTTCCTGGGTCGTTGGTGATCAAGGCGTCTATCGCGCCGAGATGCCTTCCGAAAAGGAAAAGCGCCGCGAACAGCGTATTCAGGTAACCAACCTGCGCAGCCCCGACGAAGTCTGATCCAGATCTGTTCTTACAAAGAAACGAGAAACTGGCTTCATTCTTTACGTTGACCGAAAGCGATAAATAACCATGACTACAGGCAGTGCTCTGTACATCCCGCCTTACAAGGCAGACGACCAGGATGTGGTCGTCG
>NZ_JBIVCD010000112.1:392-1067 GCF_044746425.1 Pseudomonas sp. NPDC086112
GTGCTTTGGGTTGCCCGCGCCAAACTCGTCGAAGTCCTGACCTTCCTGCGTAACCTGCCCAAGCCGTACGTCATGCTCTATGACCTGCACGGCGTGGACGAGCGTCTGCGCACCAAGCGTCAAGGGCTGCCAAGCGGCGCCGACTTCACTGTGTTCTATCACTTGATGTCGATCGAACGTAATAGTGACGTAATGATCAAGGTCGCCTTGTCCGAGAGCGACCTCAGCGTGCCGACCGTGACCGGTCTGTGGCCGAACGCCAACTGGTACGAGCGTGAAGTGTGGGACATGTACGGCATCAACTTTGCCGGTCACCCGCACCTGACCCGCATCATGATGCCGCCGACCTGGGAAGGTCACCCGTTGCGCAAGGACTTCCCGGCCCGCGCCACCGAGTTCGACCCGTTCAGCCTGACCCTGGCCAAGCAACAGCTTGAGGAAGAAGCCGCGCGCTTCAAGCCTGAAGACTGGGGCATGAAGCGTTCCGGTGCGAACGAGGACTACATGTTCCTCAACCTGGGTCCCAACCACCCTTCGGCGCACGGTGCGTTCCGCATCATTCTGCAGCTGGACGGTGAAGAGATCGTCGACTGCGTGCCGGACGTCGGTTACCACCACCGTGGTGCCGAGAAGATGGCCGAGCGTCAGTCCTGGCACAGCTTCATTCCGTCCACC